>NZ_CP029064.1:4065833-4431666 GCF_003076275.1 Microbulbifer sp. A4B17 | reverse complement strand
CCTTGTTGATAGCCAGATTATCGAGCAGCTTTACCGTGCCAGTGCTGCTGGAGTAAAGATCCATATTATTGTACGTGGAATGTGCTCGCTGGTTTGTGAAACCCCGGGGGTGTCCGACAATATCCGTATTATCAGTTTGGTGGATAAATACCTGGAGCATGCCCGGGTTTATATTTTCCACAATGGGGGCGATGAACTGATGTGGCTGTCTTCGGCGGACCTGATGAAACGAAATCTGGATCAACGGGTTGAAGTTACTTTCCCGGTTGTGAATCCAGAGCACCAGGCCACTATCCGAAAAATTATGGAATTGCAGTGGAGCGATAACCAGAAGGCGCGCCTGATTGACGCTAAACAGACAAATTCAAAGCTGGCTAATGCTGGGCGTAAGGGCTGTCGATCGCAAGATGCAATCTACCGCTTTTTGAAGCAGCGTGAGACTGAATAGCTGATTGAAAACCATCCAGTCACTGGAAGTCTTAAAAGATGACCTTTCAGTTTGTCTGTCAAGTCATAAACCTGATTTTTGCTATTGCCCCAACTCCTAAAGCATAAAGTTCTCTCATTAGCCTACCCCTTTATTAAGTTGCCATTCAGTGTTGCCTCAGATTTGTTATCTAAGCGAAACTCTGCTATCGATTTGGATAATATCGCGAGGGATTTATAGCCAAAAGTTACCTGACATCTTGTTCTACAATTAAATAGTTAGATAGATTTTAAGCTCTGTCCTAACAGGGCTGAATAGATGTATGTGAATGGTAATCTGGCTGTTGGTGATTGATAGTAGAAGTGCTCTATCCATGCCAAATAATACTCCTCTATTTCCCAGTGAATTAAGCTGGTTGTCTTTTAATGAACGAGTGCTACAGGAGGCTGAGGATGAGACAGTCCCGGCTATCGAACGGGTGTATTTTCTCGGTATTTTCTCCCAGAACATGGATGAATTTTTCCGTATAAAGGTTGCCGGTGTGCGGAGGTTGGCGTCTATAGATTCCGGTATGGGACAGAAAGAACATTTTTCTCAACTGCTGAAAACTATCAATGATCGCATTTTAACCCTCGAGAAGCGTTATGCTGAAGCGTATGTAAAAGTTCTATCAGGATTGAGAAAGCATAATATTTATCTTGTACGAGAGGAAACTCTAAATAGTCACCAGTTGGGGGTTGTGAAAAACTATTTTCACCGTCAGGTTTTGCCTGAATTGGAACCATTTTTTATCGATGGCAGATCGCCAATGCCGCTGTTGAATGACAATAATATTTATTTCGCTATCGTACTAAATTTAAAGGGAGAGCCTAAACGATATGCGGTTATGGAAATTCCTACCGCTATTCTTCCCCGTTTTTTAGAGATTCCATCTCGCAAGGGGAGGAAAGAAAAGGTTTATATAGTTCTGGATAATATTATCCGGTTATGCCTTGAGAAAGTTTTTCGTAATGTTCTGTCGATTTTATCTGCTAAGGCCTATATGTTCAAAATAAGTAGAGATGCTGATATTGACCTGGGGGAGTACGTTAACCGAGATATTATTGAACGTGTGGAAAAATCGCTTAAGCAGCGTAAGCGTGCCGAGCCGGTACGGCTTGCCTACGATATGGAAATGCCGAAAACTCTCTTGGAGTTGATAAAGAAAAAGTTAAAAATGGGGGCTAGGGATAGCTATACGCCCGGAGGACGTTATCACAACTCCAAAGATCTAATGAGTTTTGCGTTAGACTCTAAAAGTTATCGGTATAGAAGACCGGCACCATTATTGGCTTTATCTGCAAATGAAAACATCTTTGATCAATTACAGGTTGATGATGGGTTATTTTGTTATCCATATCATGATTTTTGGGCGATAACAAATTTTCTCGCCTCAGCCTCTATTGACCCGCAAGTAAAAGAGATACGTATTACCTTATATCGAATGGCAAAGAATTCGAGGGTAATAGCGGCATTAATCAACGCTGCGAGAAACAATAAAAAAGTGATTGCTGTTGTTGAATTGCGGGCTAGTTTTGATGAAAAAGCCAATATTTACTGGTCCCGTAAATTGATTGAATCCGGTGTATTGGTTGTTTACGGTGTACCTGAAATGGAGGTTCATGCAAAGCTAATTTCTGTGGTCCGTAGAGAGCGTGGAAAAAACCGATTTTACACTCAGTTAGGTACCGGGAATTTTAATGAGAATACAGCTCGTATTTATTGTGATTTCAGTGTGTTGACTAATGATCAAGGCGTTGGGCGTGACATTTATAATTTGTTCGAATTTATGCGATTCCCTAGTACACAGCAGGCCTATAAGCATATTATTGTATCCCCTTTTACATTGAGAAAATCCTTTGAGCAGGCAATTGAGCGAGAGATTGAAGCTGCTCTTGCCGGGCGCAAGGCAGGGATATTCTTTAAGTGCAATAGCCTGATAGATAGCAAATTGATTGCCCATCTTTACCGGGCTAGTGCTGCAGGCGTAGATATACGATTGCTTGTTCGCGGTGAATGCTCCCTGGTTTGTGATACTCCTGGGTTATCTGACAATATTAAAGTGATCAGTTTGGTGGATAAATTTTTGGAGCACGCAAGAATCTATGTTTTTCATAATGGCGGTGAAGAAGTAATGTGGTTGTCTTCTGCAAACCTGAAAAACCGCTGCCTGGACCAACGGATCGAAGTGACTTACCCGGTAACTAACCCTCGACATTTCCGTACGATTAGAAAAATTATGGAATTACAGTGGCATGATAACCAGAAAGCTCGCTTAATTGATGCCGGTCAAACTAATACCAGGATGGCCAATGAGGGGAGCAGAGGTTGCCGGGCACAGGACGCTATTTACCGTTATTTGAAGAAGTGCTCTCAGAAGTAGTTCAGTTTCTTTAATTGGGACTAAAGCCCACCAACTGTCCATCACTAAATGAAAAGCGATATCCCTGCCCCACCTTCAACCGCTGGCCACAGGGGGACTGGATTGTAATACGGGGGTACTGCGGTGTGGAGATCCAGGTCGCAAAGTCGCCTCTGGGGCCTCGCCCCAGCAATTGGTAATAGTCTCCATAGTTGCAGAAGGCCGCGGGTGTACATCTTTCGGCACCCCAGACATAGGCGATTACATCGAACTGTCGAGGCAAACCATATGACTCTATAAACGGTTGCCGGGGGTTTTCCGTAAAGGTAAAGACGTCATCAAAGGATAGGGTAGGAAACCCCCGGGCGGGGGTTGCACAGCTGACCACATGGGGCTTCCCAGTGATTCGTGCGTAAGGAGCAGGGCGCTTTGCAGGGGGGAGCTTGCCGGGAATCGACATCTCGCTGGGGAAATAGCCGCAACCGCTGGCCGTCAGCAGGGAATAAATTGCGGCGATCAGAGCCCAGCGAAAAATATGCACGGATTAACCGCTCCCTTGGAAAAGTCCTCCTACCAATATAGTCATAGATCGTTCGTCTACTTTCGTTGTGAACGGGTATGGGAGCGACGGGGAAAGCGCCACTTACGCCGATAGGGGAAGGCGCTCTCTACATGGCCGGCGCGAATGCGATCCTGTAGCAGTTTCCAGAAGCGGTAGTTGTATAGGTCGCTGTGAAGCTTTTCGAATGCAGCGCGCGCAGTGGGGTTACCTGAGAAAAACAAGCGGAACTCCTCTGGGAAAACGTCGGCTTCAGCAACGGTATACCAGGGCTTGTCGGCCAGTTCCTGCTCTGTGGTATGGGCCTCGGGAATCTTGCGGAAGTTGCACTCCGTCAGTGGGCAGAGTTCATCATAATCGTAGAAGACCACACGCCCGTGGCGGGTAACTCCAAAGTTTTTCAGCAGCATATCGCCGGGGAAGATATTTGCGGCAGCGAGCTGCTTGATGGCATTGCCATACTCTTCCATGGCCTCTTTGGTTTGCTCCTCATTGGCATGTTGCAGGTAGAGGTTGAGGGGCTCCATACGCCGTTCAACATACAGGTGCTTGATGATGACCCGCTTCTCATCAATGATCAGTTTCGAAGGCGCCACTTTTTGTAGCTCTTTAATCAGTTCTTCACTGAACCGATTGCGATAGAAAATAAAGTAAGAGTATTCCTGGGTGTCAGCCATACGACCAACCCGATCGGAGCGGGATACAAACTTGTACTTCTCTTTGACGATCTTCTCGGTAACAGTTTTCGGTTGGTCAAACTCATCTTTGATGACCTTAAATACCACCGGATAGGAGGGCAGTGTAAATACGCTCATGACCATACCCTTGATACCCGGAGCAATAACAAACTTGTCATTGCTGACCTTCATATGGGCGAGGATGTGGCGGTAGAACTCAGTTTTACCATGCTTGTGGAAGCCGATGGAATTGTACAGTTCGGATTTTTCTTTCAGCGGCATAATGGTGGAGAGGAAGCGCACAAAACGGGAGGGGATCGGCGCGTCCACCATAAAGTAGGAGCGCGTAAAACTGAAGATGATACTGGCGGAATCGTTATTGTAGATAAGGGTGTCCACAAAAATACCGCCCCGCCCGTTGTTCAGACAGGGCAGAATCATGGGGATAACTTCGCCATTCAGGATAATACGCCCAACCAAGTAGGCTGCTTTGTTACGGTAGAAAACCGACTCCAGCATATCTACCCGCAAATGCTTCTCGCTGTCCAGGTTTGCCAGAGGGGCACTGCGCAGGGATTCGCAGATATGGGCAATATCCCGCTCCATATTTTCCCAGGGCGTGGAGAAACTGAAATCCTTGAGGATATCTTCAATCATACACTCCAGGCCGTGGCTGGCGTTGTAACTGATATAGATACTGTAATCCCGTAGCGGTTTATCTTCCGGCGCCCGTGACGGCTTTACGAAGATATTGCTGTCGTGAATATTGGTGTGATGAAACTGGCTGCAAAATACTGAATTAAAGAAGGTCTCAGCGATTTCATAGTTGCTGTGATTGGCGATCAGTTGTGCATAAGTGGCGCGAGCGTCGCGCCAAAGTTCCAGTCGATTGGTATCCTTGCTGGTTACTGAGTGGACAAGCTCCACTACCTGGGTGACTTTGGTTTTGTAAAGGTCGATACGGGCTTTGTTGGCCTCGTGTGCGGCCTGCCAGGAGGCAGTCTCAAAGCGGGCCTTGGCGCCCAGAGTGATGTTCTGATAGTCTGCGAAATAGGCGTCAAAACCATTGAGGATGGTTTTAGCGATGCGCCGGGCGGTCGGTGAGTGATTCGTCATGCACTAGACTTTTTTTCTAAGTTACAAGTTACGCTTGCGCCAGCAGCTGCCGTTGATAACGGCGTTGGACCCCTTAAGCATACCTCGCTCCGGTCCTGCCCACTCTGCCGGTGGCTCTAATTAAGCGGATAGTAGCACGGCACGCCGGAGTCCCAATTGAACGATTGGATCAGTAGCTTTGTCTTTTTCTTTGCTGTGATTGACCCGGTGGGTACTCTGCCGGTGTTTATTGCCGTTACCTCTCGCCACGCAGAGTGGCAAAAGCGCAAGATAGCCTGGCTGGCAGTGCTTGTCGCCACCGGTATCTTGTTGTTCTTTCTGGTTGCAGGGCAATTCTTCCTGGAGGCAATTGGCGTTCCCCTCTCTGCATTCCAGGTAGCTGGCGGTGTCGTTCTGTTCCTGTTTGCTCTGACCATGATCTTTGGCGAGAGCAAACCTGAGCAGGAAATTGAAATCATCCGAGAGGGGCATGAGACTGCGATTTTCCCTCTGGCCGTCCCTTCTATCGCTTCACCCGGGGCCATGCTCGCGGCTGTAGTACTCACAGATAACCATCGATTTGATGTGATCCATCAGGTGTCGACCGCATCTGCGATGGTAGCGGTATTGGCGATAGTGATATTGCTGCTACTGACAGCCAACTGGATATATCGTTTTATCGGTGATGCGGGGGCCAGCATCGTAAGTCGCGTTATGGGGCTTATTCTGGCCTCTGTGGCTACAACCAACGTGCTCGTGGGAATTCAACAATTCTTTTCAATTTAGCCGGTGGCGGTTAAAAATGATTTTGAGATTAATGGGTAAAGCTGCTTCCTCTAGTTAGTTGCCGAGTATACTTTTATCCTGTGGTGAAATAGTCATTTTTCTGGATACCCTGGGACTGGTGGACAAATCCTGTTTTTTTGAGTGGTATCCCCCGTTGATATCTGAAGCGGTGAAATGATTGAGCTGTTACTGCTGATTTTTGGCGCACTCATCTGGTATGTCTGTACCCTTGCCGCTGGGGGTGGGGCACTGCTTCTTGTGCCAGTGATTAGTTTTCTAGTGGGTCCACACCTGGTTGCACCAACGGTCACTATTGCCAAGTGCCTGGCCTCCCCCTATCGGGCTCTGGTTTTTTGGTCCTATATCGATTGGAGAGTTATTCGCTGGCTTACCCCTGGTAGTTTGGTGGGGGCGGTATTAGGAGCTTACACCTATACACAGATGGCCCCGGAGTGGATACAAATAGTTGTCGGGCTCTTTTTAATATCCACGATATTTCAGTATCGTTTTGGTAACAGGGAAAAATCTTTCCCTATGACACTGCCATTTTTTCTACCCTTGGGGTTAGTTACTGCCTTCGCTTCAGGTCTTATTGGGGCAATAGGGCCTCTTAAAAACCCATTTTTGCTCAATTATGGTGTTGAGAAGGAGTCTCTGATTGCCACTAAGGCTTTTAATGGCCAATTGATGCAGATTGCGAAGCTAGGCACTTACATTACGTTTTCGGCAATACCTTTAGAGTTGGTGGTTTATGGGGTTGCAGCAGGTCTGGGTGGCATTATTGGTGTGACCCTGGCCAAAAAAAAGTTGCATCAAGTCAGCTTTAAGAGATTCAGAAAGTACACAATATTGGTAATGTTTGTCTGCGGCTTGGCTTTAGTAATAAGAGCGATTTACGACATGGTCTCAGAGGGGGCTGGCTAATTACAATGCCGAAGTTTCTGAGTCACAGGCATTGGTAATTTCAGGGGACTTTGATATCAACTTTACTAGTGGCTGCGTTCAAACCCAGCATAGGTATGATACTGATGCGGTGTTAAGCCTGCATGGCGCGCCTGAAGATCTTTGGGCAGGTCTCCTAAATAGACAACACGACTGGGTTCTGCAGTACTAAGCCAACGTTCAGAATAAGTCTCCCAGGTATCTACATGCTTATGTGCGGCACCTACGTCCTTAAAGTGTTCGTATACAATAATTTTCCCATTGTCAGAAATATAGTACTGGTAATTCAGTGTCCCCGTCTCTTTCTGCGAGGTGACTTCTACCATTTCATTAACAATGGATTTAAAAGCTTGTTCCTGGCCTTTCTTTATCTTCGCCTCCACAATCCAGCCAATATTATTAAACATCATTATCTCAAGTTTTACCTGGTCGATTGCTCTGTAAGTGTGACTGCACAAAGTATGTCTCGACTGGAACATCAAAACCTGTTACTGATTATCAATAAATACATGCTTAGTATGTAGCGTGTCCATGTATTCACGAATAGCCTGGATCTTTCCACCGTCTAAGACTACTAAAAAGTGGTAATGGTTATTATAGACGACACCATTGGTTTTAATACCATAGGACTTCATTTCTACAGCAACCCGGTTGCCCTCACAAGTCCATCCGCTTGCGGTAAGCTTCATCCCTTCGGGAATAGCCTTCCTGATAGAGGTCATTAGTTTGCCAATGGATTGCTTGTCCATGATGCCAGATAGGGGTAATCCCCCAGATATACCCATCGCTTGCCACGTAACTGAATCATCCAATAATTCCAGAGCTTTATCGACTTCAGTGGTAGAGAAATATTGAAAGAATGCGTCTATAATGGCTATCTTTTTCCTTCTATCCATTATGTTGCCTCTTGCAATATCATGAATGTTTCATCAAGCATAGGCCTGTTATAAATATCAAGCTGAAAAATGATTTTATTGGATTTTGGGTAAGGCCGCTATTACGGAAAAGATAGAAGTGAGTAAATCAAATTGTTATATCCCTTTACAATGTGCTTCTGAGGCAGGTTGGTCAGTTTGAATATAGACCGCTTTCTTAGATACATAGATTGATTTTTCAGTAAGTTTATAAATGTGAAATTTAAATATATGGTCAAAATAAGGGGTGCTGAAGATCTGCTTGATCAGATTTTTAATTCTGAAATTTTCGATTTTTCCATTAACAAATTTGGAGTTATTAAAATCGTGATTTGTAGGATCAAGATCCAAAGCTTGATGGATAACTACGTCTTCTGATCACTGTGTATATATTGCTTATATACACAAAATCATCTAAATATCCTAAGGATCAATACTATTTTCAGGTTCAATGAATTAAGAGAAAGTATTTATATTGTTCTGGTTCACTCTGATTGCTGACTCAATAGAATTTGCTACAAGCGTTGGGAGCCCTTAAGTATCGACCAGAATATAGTCAAAAAGTAATCATTAACAGCCCCGTTTATTTTCTGTTTCAAAAGTTATGTATTCGTTAAAGTCTATGTTTCTTGCTTTATTTGAGAGGGCATATCTAGAGTGTAAGGCGGTGTAACGGGTCATCTTGTCTAATGTTGACGTCGAAAGGCAGAAAACACTTTGGTTTACGCTTGATAATTGAAGAGTGTAGTTGCCAAATAGAGGATTAGAACCCAGTTCTACTCTAGCTATTAGCGCATTTTTCAGTATGTTTTTTATGCATAGGTAGGTTTGTACGATCCTTGCCAACCGGCTTATGCCGCTGTCATTTGGTGACTTTCTTGTATTGAGGATATATCTCTGAAATACAAAAAAAATTATTAATCTAAATTGAAGCTCGGTATTTACTATGCTTGATACTGTCTTTATAAAGGCGGATTTTTTCACGCCCTTCCACAGTGACAATGAATAGAACAATTGGCGAATTTCGATTGCTGCTTCAAGGGGTAAGCCCTAAATGGCACCATGGTTTTGTTTACTATGTGGCACTGACAGTACTACTGCTCTTTTCTATGGATAGCCAAGCGCATTCTTGGCTGGATGTCACTTCACTGGAGGTTGGGAGTAAATCCAGTGGCTTGAACGAAATCTGGCATGATCCCACAGGAATGAGCGATATTTCTAAAGCCGAAGCAGCTTATAGAAATAAATACTTTCTGCCTCTGGGCAGTGCAGGGTCGACCGGGATAAAGCCCGGTGCCTTTTGGTCTTATTTCGTACTTAAAAATTCCAGTACGAAACCGGTTGACGTATCGATAGAGTATGTTGATAACCAGCTTGATGGGATTCAAGTCTATTCCAGGATTCGGGAGGGTATGGAGCCCTACACTGAACTGGTTTATTTATCTACGAGTCAACCTTTCTCCACCCGTGAAATTAAGCATCACCGGTTTGCATTTTCAGTAGAGGTTCCCCCATTTTCCTCAACGGAAATGATGGTTAAATTTGACGCTGGGACTCTGGGTGTTGTCTACCCCAATATGCGTATCTGGAAGCCCGAGCAACTGATGGAGCGAAGTAAAGCTGAGGCCATCCTGACCTCCTTTCTTTTTGGAGGATATTTCCTAATGGCTATTCTCGCCTTAATTGGTGCAATTACCATGCGTGAGAATATCCTATATCTTTACTCGGTGTATTCTGCAACCAAGATTTGGGTATGGGGATCTCTGCTGGGATATACCCATCAGTACTTGATACAAGACCATTTCCATTGGAGTTACCAATCACTTAGTAGCGCAGCAGTGATATTGACAGGAATTCTGTTTGCCCGCTGTTTTTTGGAAACCGCAAAGTACACTCCAAGAATGGACAATTTCTTAAAGGTGATGTTATTTAATGGATTGTTCTTGATTGTTTGTGTTGCTTTTCAGTGGGAAGCCCTGGCCCATCTCTCTATGATGCTGGCTTTATTTTTCTACCCCGGTGTTGTCGTTGTCGCACTGGTGCGCTGGCGACAAGGCAATGCCGCCGCTGCTGTATTCGCTCTGGCTTGGCTGATTCTGGTTTTGGGGCTCTTGGTTCAGGCGATGCGCGACTTGGGTTATGTAGTTCATAATCCAATTAACTACTACTGGCCACCGGTTGCTTCCTTTGTTGAGATGCTGGCGATTATGGTGGCTATCGGTCTCATGGTGCAGCGTTTGCGTAAGCAGAAAGAATCGGCGGAAAGGAAATATTTACTGCACCTGGAAGCGTCGAGAACAGACCTGGAGCAGCAGGTTCAGTTACGTACCCAGGAGTTAGAGCACGCTAAGACCAAGGCAGAGCGCGAGGCTCGCACCGATCCCTTAACTGGTATATTTAACCGCCGCTGCTTTTTTGAAGAGGCCAGTAAACAGGTTAAAATGGCGATTAATAATCGCATCCCTCTATGTGTTTTAATGCTGGATATCGATGATTTTAAATCCGTTAATGATGTTCACGGCCATTTAATTGGTGATCAGGCACTTTGTGCTACTGCTCGAGTGATTTCTCAGCATGTGCGGGATGTGGATATCTTTGGACGTATTGGTGGTGAGGAATTTGCCCTGGTACTCAGTGCTGATATTGAAGGTGCTATGGCAGTTGCCAATCGTATTCACCGAGATATCGCAAAAATAGTGATTAAAAGTGCAGTAGGTCAGGCTCAATTTACTGCGAGTATAGGAATTGCCAATTTACAGGAGCGAGAAGATATACTGGAATTAATACGTCGTGCGGACGCTGCGTTATATCAGGCGAAGCGCTCTGGACGTAATCGTATAGTCGAATGTGTCGAAGCTACTTAACGGACATAAGTGACTGCGTTTAGTACTTTGAGGCGTATATTTTCCGGTAGTGGTACTAAGCCCAGGGTACCAGCCTGGCTTTGAGAGTTCCTGCTCAGCATAAATACCAGCATTTGGCGAAGTGCCTTTGCTTTTTCATCATCCTGGTTTGCGTATAGCAGCAACCAGGAAAAGCTGGTAATAGGGTAAGCAGTTTCCCCTTTCGGGTCCCAAACCCAGGCGATAAGGTTTGGGGCTCCGCTAACGGGCAGAGCTTCCTTTGGAAACACCACTTCAGAAAGTGCTTCTGCACCACTCTTGGGGCCTGCTTCAATATAATTACCGGCGTGGTTTTCCAGTAGTGCAACGGGAAGATTGACCAGCTGGGCAAAACCGTGTTCTACGTAACCAATTGCTCCCGGAACTTTTCGAACCTTGGCCGCAACGCCTTGATTGCCTGGTGCTTTTTTAAATCTGGGTATTTTAGGCCAGTTTGGTGTGCGAGCCAGACCAATTTTGTCGCGGAAAGCCTGGCTAAAGCTGCTTAGGTGTCCTGAAAAAATATAGGAAGTCCCTGATCCCTCGGAGCGTGTAACGACAGTAATCTCATCCCTTGGCAATTTGATTTCCGAATTGGTTGCTGCAATTTTGGGATCGTCCCAGTGGGTGATTTCACCGAGGAAAATACCTGCGTAAGCTTCCCGGGATAGCTTCAGGTTATTGATGCCAGGAAGGTTAAATACCAGTACTACCTCACCAGCGGTGACTGGCAATACGACGCCACCTTCTTTCAGGTCGCGTAATTCATCAATCTCAATAGCAGCATCAGAGGCGGCAAAATCTACTGTATGTCCAAGGAAATCGCGAATGCCATCTCCACTACTGCTCATTTCATAAAAAATAAAAATATTATTTTCTCTATGAGTGAACTGCCGAAACCACTCCACATAGATTGGGTAGGGGAAACTGGCGCCGCTGCCCCGGAGATTTACAGGATTTTCTGGTACCTGGGCAGTTCCCGATGTGGCGGCAAGGATAAAACTGGCGGTTGCCAGCACAGCGGTAAGGCGGCGTAAAAGGGTTGCACACCTCGATATCATAGGGACCTCGGCTTATAGGCCTCCGACAACCTGCCTATAGGCGGGGTGAGAGGCCAAAAACTGCTTTAGATTAAAATTTTAGCAGGGTCCCTGGTTTGTCATATCAATTGCCTAGCTACCGACTATTTGGTCGTCCTCACGGTAAATGGCCAGTACCGACGGCCGAGGTGGTAACAGAGGATTATTATCTGGCCAGCGGTGCAGGGGTTGGTCATAAGTGGAGTTGCGTGAATCGGCTGGATGTTGCACGGCAATAAACAGGGTTTTTCCGTCGGGAGTAAATTCCGGCCCGCACACTTCAGCCCCTTGCGGGCAGCCAAAAAAATGCTTGGGTGCGGCCCGCAAAGGCCCCTCAGTCGCCATTGCCCAAAGTCCATCGTGGAACCCAAAGCGCTCACAGCCATCGGTAGCAATCCACATATTGCCCCTGGGATCGAAAGCGACGTTATCGGGATTGGCAAACCAGCCGTGCTCAGAGATATCGTAAGGGGACTGCTGCCCATAGGCGCCCCTTTCAGCCGGGTTTTCAGCATTGGGATTTCCACCAAGTAGAAATTGCTGCCACTGAAATTGTGCGCTTGTGTGGTCGCGGTCTCCCTTCTCCCCGGGGGGCGCTATTTCCAATACATGGCCGGCAGTATTGCGGGCGCGGGGGTTGGCGGCATCGGTATCGCTGCGCTTCTTATTTTTGGTCAGCATTACATAGGTGCAATCATTGTGGGGGTTAGTCTCCACGTCCTCCGGCCGATCCATTGGCGTGGCTCCCAGTAGCGCGGCTGCGCGGCGCGCATCAATCATTACATCTGCTTGATTGCGAAAACCATTCTCTGCGGTCAGTGGGCCCTGGCCATATATCAGCGGCAGCCATTCGCCACTGCCATCGTCGGCAAATCGCGCGGCATAGAGCGTGCCATTAACGAGTAGCTTTCGGTTTGTATCGGGATCTTCGGGCTGATAGTTATCTTGGGATACATAGCGATAGACAAATTGATGTTCATCATCATCGCCGCCGTAAGCAACGATCGGTTGTCCCGGTTTACAGACCAGGGTAAAGCCTTCGTGCTCAAAGCGCCCCAAACTGGTCAGCTTGCGCGGTTTTGATTGGGGGTTATAGGGGTCAAACTCCACCATCCAACCGAAGCGATTGGGCTCATGGGGTTCTACCTGAATATCAAATCGGCGGTCGTGGTCACCCCAGTTGCGATTTTCCGGTTTTATACCAAAAAGTTGATGGTTTTCGATCTCCCGGGAATCTTCGAGCTTTTTTGGGTCTCCCTGAAAAGCGCCGCCAAACCCCTCTTCGGCAATTAATACGGTTCCCCATGGAGTTTTTCCTCCTGCACAGTTACCTATGGTGCCGAGGACCTGGGTTCCGCTGGGATCTTGGCGGGTCTTCAAACGTTCGTCGCCTGCGGCGGGACCGGTGATTTCCATTGGCGTCGTAGAAGTTATCCTCCGGTTATAGGGACTGTCAGCCACTAACTTCCAGCCCTGTTTAGCTCTTTGAATTTCCACGATGGAGTGTCCGCAGGCGGCCTGTTCAATGGCCACATGCTCGGCACTCACTCCCCGGGTGGCACTGTATTCGTCGTTATAACCGGGGAACATTAGATGGGGCTGGGTGTATTCGTGGTTGACACATAAAAGCCCGCGATCACTATTTTTACTTTGTATATGCAGGTACCCCTGGGTGGAACTGGTCCCCGCTGCCAAGGGCATAAAAGCAATAAAATCGTTGTTGTAACCGAATCGCTGTTCCTGGCTACTGGCGCTAAGTTCTTCAGGCTGAAAAGATGTTTCCTCTTTATGTAAAGGGTCTCCCCACCTCAGCAGAACCGTGGATTTATAGCCCTCTGGTAGATGGTGTTGGTAATCCAGTCTATGGGGGATTTCTTTAAAGGTGAGGGAGTTGCGTGTGGGATTTTCACTCCCACTACAGCCGGGTAGTAAGCTGCTTACAGTACCGGTGGCGGTTACACCACCCAAGACTTTAAAAAGAGACCGGCGTGCTGGGTTTTTGGGGCTTTCGTTCATGACTGCTCCATATTTGGCTTCAGTATATGACGCTTTTTACTGTTAATTGCCTTGATGGTTCTTTTTAAGGCGATGGATATCTGTGTAAATAACAGGGCTTACATCTATCGTCGCAGTACTAATTGACTATGTGATGACAAGCTTAAAAAAAATGTCACGTAAAGTTCATAGCGGCCTTCTAGTCTGCGTCCAATTCAATTAACCACCGGTAATGTGGGAGTGGGACGCAATGAAATACAGAACTTCAGGCTTGCGGTTACTGGGAATGCCATTGGCGGCTCTGGCGACTGCCATCATTAGTGCAAATGCTGTCGCAGAAAATGAGCAGCTAATGGAAACGGTGACGGTTACCGCCCAGGCAAGTAATGCGCGCAGCGACTTGGATCGACAGCGGGACGCCAATAAGGTCGTAGCGGTGCAAACTTCTGATGCGATTGGTGAACTCCCCGATGCCAATGTCACAGAAGCGTTACAGCGGATGCCCGGTGTATTTATTGCGAGAGATCAGGGTGAGGGGCGTTTCGTTGGGGTACGGGGTATAGATCCAAATTTGAATGCGGCGACAATTAATGGGGTGAGCCTGCCCGCACCGGAAACAAACACCCGGGCGGTAGCCCTGGATGTTATTCCATCGGACTTATTGGCGAGTTTGGAGGTATTTAAAACTCTTACGCCGGATATGAGCGCAGACTCTATTGGTGGTGCCATTGAGATCAAAAGTCTGAATGCCCTGGATTATGACAGCAATCGCTACAAGTTCAGCGTAGAGAATAGTTACAGCGAGCTTCAGGAAGAGTACAGCCCCAAAGTGGCTGCGACCATGACCAATATTTTTGAACTTGATGGAGAGCGCCGTCTCGGGGTGGCCTTGGCGCTAAGTCACCAGGAACGGGATTTTGGCTCAGATAATATTGAGACTGATGGTAGCTGGGAAGAACTGACCGCTGAAGATGGCTCTGTAGCTAAGGGCGCGACCGAAATAGAACATCGCGATTACAGTATTACCCGGGAGCGCACAGGTCTTGCTGCCAACTTCGACCTGGAACTGGGCAGTGACTCAAGCATCTATCTCCACAGCTTGTACTCCGATTTTTCTGATCAGGAAATCCGCCAGCGCAATTCCTGGAAGCTCGATGATGAGCGCGATGAGCCGGAGACTATTTCGACCAACTCGGCAGAATGGGAAGAGGCCGCGTTGGAGAAGTCCCTGAAGGACCGCCTGGAAGAACAGGAAATTATTTCTGCGGTATTTGGTGGCGAGCATAATTTTGAGCAATGGGGATTGTCCTATGCCTTGGGATATTCCCATGCAGAGGAATCTGAACCCAATCGCCGCGATACCGACTTTGTCTTGGACTCCCTGCGTTTGGGGTATGTTGAAGCTGGTGATACTCCCCGTATGGCGGTGGGAAGTGAGGATGTTGAAGCAGTATTGGACCCGGCCAGTTATCAACTCGATGAGTTGGTCATTGAAGATAACTTTACTGAAGATGAAGAAATCAGCTTCCGTATTGATATTAGTAGAGAAATTGATTGGGCTGGCAATCCTTCAGTAGTTAAATTCGGATTGCATGAGCGTCAGCGAGAAAAGACTGGCGACTTGAATGCGACTGTATATGAAGGGTTCGATGGGGATTACACTCTGGCGGACTTTTCTCGAAATAGTATCGATTATGGCCTGGATGCATTTGGACCTGGCGTCAATGTTGGAAGCTTGAATAGTTTTATCAATGCTAATCTCAGTGATTTTGACATAGATGAGACAGAGACCGCTTTGGCATCCGCCCGTGACTACGCAATGAATGAAGACATCACGGCCTTGTATGTGATGAATTCTATTGAGTTGGATCGCTCCCAGCTGGTTTTTGGGGTTCGCTATGAACGCACCGAATTTAATGCTGAAGGCGTGAATGTGGCAGAGTCGGAAGAACCCCTGCCAGGTGCCGATTTAATTGCAGAAGAGGTTTATGCCACTGAGGTTAACTACGAACGGGACTACGACAATTTCTTCCCCAGTATTAATTACAAGTTTGATTACAATGATAATGTTGTTCTCCGTGCAGCCTATTCGGAGTCTTTATCGCGTCCATCATTTGGTTATTTGAACCCTTCTCCGGCCAAGATTGAATATGATGATGGGGAACTGGAGGTTGAAGCTGGAAATCCAGAGTTAGACCCCTATGAATCCCGTAATATCGACCTGTCTGCCGAATACTATGCGGATGACCTGGGTATGTTTTCTGTGGGACTTTTCCATAAGAGTATCGATAACTTTATTGTCATGTCTGAGGTTTCCAGTAATACCGATTTTACCCGTTTTGTAGGTAATTTAGCGGTTGATGATGCTGAAGTATGGCAACCGATTAACGGAGACAACGCCCGTATCAGCGGTGCCGAACTGGCCTGGACCCAAGGTTTTGAAAATGGGTTCTTACTCAGGGCCAATGCAACATATACCGATTCAGAAGCTGATCTGGGTCTCAATAGCAGTGATCGCAGTGACAAAATATCTATGCCTTCCCAGGCGGATTTTGTCGGCAACTTTATTGTAGGCTATGAGCGCGATGCCTTTAGTATGCGCCTGTCAGCAGCTTTCCGCAGTGAACGCCTGCTGGAAGTTGACCTTGAAAATGAGTCCAATGACCGCTACGAAGAAGACCATTTGCAATTGGATTTGTCGGCCCGCTACCGCTTTGATAATGGCCTTCAACTTACTTTTACTGGGGTTAACCTCACGGATGAGCCTTACTATGTTCACACGTCTGGGTTTAATGGTCAGTACGAAGAATACGGTCCGACTTATGCGATTGGGCTGAGCTATAGCACTTTCTAGAATTTTCACTGGAATTTTTGGATTAGTGTAAATTCTTACCCTGATAAAGCCCCTGCAATATTGTGGGGGCTTTGTTTTTGTAAAAATAATATTTTCTGTCAGTTACCGGTAAATCCTAAGCAGGTTTTATTATGCGTTTTTTAATGGTCGGTGTTTTGTCCAGCCTTATATTACTCGGATGTGATCTTGAAAAGGATAGTAAAAGCTTATCTTCGCAAAAGATTATCTCTTTAAAGGGGGTGATAGCTGAACAGATTCAGCTGGTCAGTTTCCCTGAGCAGCAATACTTGTTGCTATCCAGTAAAGATAAGGGGCTAGTGCTTGTAGATGAGTCCGCAGAAATACAAGTTCAAAAGGATGGCAGAGTAGAGGCACTTGCCATTCAGCCAAGGGAAGATGGTAGCTACCTGGTGGCGGCTTACGAAGAGCAGGAAGCGCAATTACAGCTATATCAATTATTTACTGATCTAAATGATGATTTGCAGCCTCAACTTTTAGGAAAGCTTGAGAGTGTCAAGCCTGTGAGCGCACTCTGTTTTTCACTACAAGCAGGAAGAGATCACCTGTTTGCCATTGGAGAGGACGGACTGGGGTTTGAGTACCTGCTTTCTCCCAGTGATGAGCACTGGGATTTTACCGAGATCCGCCCAATATATTTGGGGGAGGAGATTAATAGTTGTAGCGTGGATAACCGTCGGGGGCGATTACTGGTATCACAGCCGCCTGTAGGGATATTGGCATTGAATGCCGATGCAGAGCGAGATGAGGAGCGTGAGCTTTTAATCTCGGCCAAACAGCTCGGTGATGATTTTGGTAGCTTGCGACTGAGTTATCAGCAGGACCAAATCTGGATTGCTGTGGAACAGGGAGTACAGGTTTTCGACTTGTCAGGAAGTGGTAGGCCCGACCAGTCTTGGGCATTGCCTGAAGAAAGTCCTGCCTCTATAGCAGTTTTTGGTGATAGGTTGGCCGTGTTAAATGATAAGCAGAGTGAAATAACCTATTTCCCGATAAATGCCAAGCTGACCAGCGTTACAGATAATCCGCTTGAGATTATTCCCACTATTGCCGCCAGGGGACAAACTGACCCGGTTCACTCTTATGGGGATGCTGCTGATGATCCCGCTATTTGGGTGAACTCTCATTCGCCAGCAAACAGCCTGATTTTTGCTACAGATAAAAAAAAGGGGCTCAATATTTACCATCTATCAGGCGACTTAAAACAGCATTTTCCTGTGGGCCGGGTCAATAACGTTGATATTCGTAAAATCTCTCACCCCGATATCGATGCGATTGCCGTTGCCTCTAATCGTACTAACCCCGGTTTGGATCTATTTGCTATCAGAGCACTGGGCGAGGTGGAGCACCTGGGATACCGGGGTATAGAACTTGATGATCCCTATGGCTTATGCCTACAACAGGACGATAGTGGGTTTTATGCCTGGGTTTCTGACAAGGAGGCCAGCTTGTATCAGCTGAAAATCAATGTCTCTGAGTCCTCCAATGAGTTTGAGATTGAGCAGGGTATCCAGTTTGATGGTTATGGACAGGTTGAAGGCTGTGTTGTGGATGACCAGTTCGGAACCCTGTTTTTTGCTGAGGAGGGCCGGGGGATTTGGCGGCTGGACCTAAAGTCCTTATCAGAGGCCGCTCCAGAGTTGGTGGCAGAAGTGGATGGTGAAAAGCTGGTGGCAGATATAGAGGGATTGGCACTTTATCAGGATGGGGACAAGGGCTATCTAGTGATATCCAGTCAAGGTAATGATAGCTATGCACTATTCAGCCGTAGTGGGAATGAATTTATTACCCATTTTCGGGTTGGTATGAATCCCCAACTAGGTGTGGATGGCAGTTCGGAAACCGATGGTTTGGCCGTTACCAGTTCAGCTTTGGGCGCGGAATATCCGCAAGGTTTGTTAGTTGTTCAGGATGGGCGCAACCGAATGCCCAGCGCAGCCCAGAATTTTAAATTGGTTGATTGGAGGGATATCAATCGTCTGTTGTCTCACTAGTGGTATCGGGGTTTTCAGGCTGGCTTAAATTGTTAATATTGCGGGCTCTCTGAACCAGGTAAACCAGAGAACTCGCAAGTATCACTCCAACGATATCGGCGGCCAGATCAATTAAGTCAAAAGTTCTTGAGCGAACAAATGCCTGGCTTATCTCTTCAATCAGGGCAAAGCTAAGCACTGCGATAGCACCATAGTAAAATCTAATAAAGCCGAGCTTAAAATAAGTGGCGCGGGTGGCAGGTATCAGGATAAGGCTAAAAGTACCGAACAAGGCGATATGGCCTAGTTTATCGCCATAGGGCATAGCACGGACAAGGTCGAAAAATATACTGCTCGATCCGGTATTGGCTAGATAGATAATCCAAAGAATAAAAAGAAAAAACAGTAGGGCTGAAGCCTTGAGAAATCTTGGCATAATACTTATTGATACAGTTTTGTCTAATCTTGTGAAGCTTGGCTATTGATTTTATAGAGATCTAATTGGATCGGAAAGATAGGCCATTTGGCTATGTGAATTAGCCAGAATGTGATGGCTCAGTATCAATTATTTTCGACTTACAGTCCCTACATAGGTAGGCGATACCATTAATATCTAGTGATTTACTTTTAGATCGAAACTCATAGGGCTCCATGCTTTTCTTACAGTCGGTGCAAATAGGTGGGTTTTCAAGTTTTTCTTGCTCTAGCTGTTTTTTTGTTCCGAATATTAACAGCACAAACACTATAAGAATGGTCCATTGAAAATTGTCTGGCTGCCTAGAGCTTCTCGAAACGAAGATTGAATAAATTAATAGTATAGAAACTATTGTAATGTATATAATTGAATGAGTTTTTTTGGTTTCTTTTAGCGTGTTTTCATAATCTATTTTCGCTCGATGGTCTTCTTGGTATTCCTCCAGATCTTTTTCATTCAGTATTTTATTCTTTTTTTGTTCATTTTGGAATGTATTAGTTAATGGCTGTTTATACAGAGGAGTCCTATCAGTATTTAACAGGATTTTATCATTAAAAATGCATACTCCACCCCATGGTGATAGCTTCACTATCTATTTCATCAAGAAACGTATCGCCCCCAATTTTTGAAAACTGTTCCCACTCTATCCGTAGGCTCCATTTGCCCCTGTAGCTATAGTTAACACCAGCACCATATGCCCAGTGGAATCCATTGCTGCTATCGGTTAATTCACCTCTGACTGGAGTTAACTGTTCTATTAAACTGCCATCTTCAAACTGGTATAGGATAAACACTTCACCCTTCTGAATCTCATTGGTTTCCGCGTACCAGATGCCGGTGCCAAGTTTCCCGAATAAGCTAAATGACTCTCCCAGGGGAAGATATGCCAGGGAAAATATATTGAAAAGCTGGCTATCAAAATCAGAGAAATAGTTTAAATATTCACCATCCCCATATGAGATATGGGTATCCAGCTGGTACTTATTGAAATTTTGATAGCTGGCTTCAATTGCCAGGTAAGGTGTCCATCGAATTCCTGCAAATAGTTTCCAGGCGTTATTTTTATCATCACACCGACTGAGATCCACTTGATCTAAGCTGGCGCTAATTTGTTGAATTCGCTTTTCTGCTTCGCTACACAAGTTATTGGCATGCTGGTTACCGAAAGAGATACCAGCATATTTGTGTGAGTAGAAATCGGCGCAAGTAAGGGCAGGTAAGGAAAGTAGAAAAATAATGAATAGGGGGCTAAAGCGGTTCATGGCTTGACCTTGTTTAGCTTATATGGGGGGACCGCTGAAGCTGATTTTAGAGTGAAATTTGATTAAGGCAACCACCAAAATAACAGCGTCTCTTAAAATGGTCGAAGGTAGGATCTACTCTATTAACTGGATTCGGCGCCTAAAGGTAGAGTTCCCAGTAATAGTTCGCGGGAACTCTATTTAATTTGTATAAAGTTATAGGTGTCAATTAACAAAATTCAAAAAAGCCGCCCTAAACCCAGTGATAGTGTTTCTGCATTGAAGTCTACTCCAGTGGGCTCCAGTTTCTCCCACTCCAGTCTCCAAATCCAGTGACTCCTATAGACATAATTCATACCGACCCCAACTCCCCAGTGAGGGCCTTTGTGGTTTTGGGACTTGTCTTTATCGAGCGTCTGAAGTTGTGCCGTGAATTGTCCATTGGATAATTGCTGGGGGATATAAAATTGAGCGGATTGTTGCTCTGATAATTTCCCTCTCCAAGCTCCAGCCCCGACTCTGGCAAACATATTTATATTGGAGTTAATAGGATAAAACCCCAATAAAAAGGCGGTCAATAAATGTGTTTCAACCTGGTATGCGGCCTTTGCATACTCTCCATTTTCATTATTGGTATAAAAGCTGCTTTGCGCAGCTGAAGGTTTTAGATAGCTGATTTCAAGGGCGAGGTATCTGTTCCAGCGCAAGCCGCCATAAAACTTAACCGTACTGCCGCTACTATTGCAATGAAAGCGTCCGTCTGTAGATCCTTGAGGAATCTGGGATTTTATCCGGGGGTTTGCAGATGAGCAAAATTGAGGATAAGAGGTTTCACCGAGGGTAGCCCCAATATATTTCCTGTTGGCAAAGTCAGCGCTGGTATTTGTAGCGAAAGTGAATATAAGGCTGGAAAACAAACTTGTTTTTACGGTGGTCTTAAAATTATTCATGATCTGTCCTGTGCTTTGTTTATTTTTATTTCAAGCACAGTAAAGCTAGATCAGGGCTTTTACTTAACAAGTCATTGGCGTGAGGGCCTTTAGGTATCAGGCCCTGTATTCAAAGTCAGAGTAAGCAGTTGGCTGTTAATTTCTAAATACCAAGCTTTGCTCGCATCTCCGAGAGTCTTTTCGAATTTTCTTCCTTGGAAAGTGGTGAGCCGGGGTTTTCCTCGAGCTTTAATTGCTCTGGAGCGGTTAGTTTTTCTCCCCCCAGGACTCGTTCACATATTTTTCGATAGTGCTCGGCAAAGACCGGGTAGGCGATAGACTCGGGGTTATTGGCAAGAAAAAACCAGTTGGATTCCCGCCCCGCGTGGTAGATCGCTAAGTGGCTCCAGTTGTAATTGGTTTTGGGGCTGGGGGCATTGCAGGCCTCGCGATAGGCGGCGCGAGCTTCTGGTAAACCATTCTCCCCAGCGGCGCACAGCTGCAGCATTTTATGTACGGTGGGCAGGTACTCACTTTGCAGGATCGCTCGCTTGGCACCCTGCATAATATCCTGGGGAGCGAAAGCAAGCAGGGCCTCCAGCCAGAGGCGCTTAGCGTGGTGAAGGGTTTCAGTGTCTGGAAACGCTGCGCTGAACTGATTGTGATAATTCAGTTTAAACAGCGCAAATACTTCATTGATTGCGCGCTTCTTTTCGTTCAGTAGTTCCTGGCCCTGTTCACTACCAGTTTGTGTCTGTGAGTATGTCGCCGATTGACCGGTCGCGGGTGCGCTGGTTGGTGTTGTTGTGGGAGTCTTGTGGATTGCCATAAGAGTTTCCTATTGCCAGTTTGTTGCGCTCCGCCCACTGGTGGCGCGCGTGACGCACAAATACGGCGTCCCAGCTTTTACGTGCGGCATTTTGACCGCGCCAGTAAATAATAAATTCCGGAACCAGGGATAGAGCAAAGTCGCGATCTATCTCGCATTGGTTCATCAAATGACTCAGGCAGTCACCACTGGGCTGCCAGTTGCGGGAGATGGGTTTGGCCACCGGGTTTTTCTCAATACCCTGGCAGTAATAGGCCCACTCTTCCCGCGCATACTCGATAAACAGTTCACCCCAGCGGGCACTGTGGCCACCGCGCTCGGTCCATTTATAAATAAATTCCGGCAGCAATTCGGCAGCAAAGCGCGGATTGATGGCCAGGCGCTGCAACTGCTCCCAGGTGTGCTCGCTGGGCTGCCAGTCGCGGGACATAGCAGTGGGCTTGCGCTTTTCGATAAATGGCGTGTCCTGCTTTTCCCAGTCTTCCATAATCCAGTCATTGAATTCCAAATCCCAGGAAATGGACTGCTTGCCACTGGAGCGGTGGTAATCGAGAAAGCGCTGTAGGCCGCGACCGACAAAAGTGCTGGGGACTCCCTCGTCTGCCAGCTTGCGCAGGGTCTCATCGCTGGGCTGCCAGCCGTTGGGCAGTGGCTGTTTGCGCTGAGCAGTTGCTCGAAAAGCCTCCCACTTGCTTTTAACCTGGCGCAGGAACAGGGAGCCAAAGGAGTGGCGGGGCTCGGCGCGCTCGCGCCAGTAAGTGACAAACTCCGGCAGTTGCTCCCTTACAAAGTGCTCGGGAATACCCAACTGGGCGATACGCGCCATGGTTTCACTATCCGGCTGCCAACTGGGGGCAATGGTGTTGGCATTGCGGTTGGATGGGGTAGGGGGTGTTGCCACCGGGCGCTTGTACTCACCGGGCAGGGCGAACTTCAGAATCTCGCTACTGCCGAATGGTGCCGCCCCCAGCAGAAGGGCACCCTGGTTGCGCAAGCTGGTGGCTACCCGCTGGATATCCGCTGCCTGCCAGAAGGGCAGCAGCAGATATAGCTGCTCCCCCTCGGCGGTATACCAATCCCGGCCTCCGTAGGGCTCCAGGGGAAGGAATGGAGCCAGGTCGCCAAGTGCAGTGAGCAGCACAGCTTCCTCCAGGCCGACAGTGGCAGCCAGAGAAGGAGAGATACTCAGGGGTCTTTCGGGAAGCAGGGGATGTGTCATGGCGCGATAATAACATTCCGGCGCATCGCATGCGCGATCATTGGCGAATCCTCAGCCTTTTCCCGCACCTGGTGCCAGCCACTAAGCTGAAGGATGAATTGACTGCGAAATTTCGGCGGGCGGTGCGCTGCCAACTGTTGCCTTCCCCTAGCGGTAAGGTTGTAACTTTGTCGCTGTAATTGGTGTTGCGGGAGAGCAAGATGACGAAGGAGCAACAATCTGCGCCAACGGTGTTCCGTTTGAGTGGAGTCAATTGTGCCGGTTGTATCAACAAAATTGAGACTGCGGTTAAGACCGTAGCCGGGGTGACTGATGCCCGGGTAAACCTGTCCGATAAAACCCTGTCAGTATACGGCTCGGCAGAGGCTGAATCCTGTATCGAAGCCGTTCGAAGCGCGGGCTACGGCGCTGAACTCCTGCGAAGTAGTGAACGAGAGCAGCGCGCGGAACAGCGGGAGCAGACACAGCGGCACTATCGCCAGCAGTTGTGGCGCTCGGCATTTGCTCTGGGCGTGGGCGTGCCAATGATGGCCTGGGGGCTGATCACCGATAGGGTATCGGTGAATACCCCGGTGGAGCAGCTGGCCTGGGGTGTTATGGGACTGATTACCCTGGCGGTACTGGTCTTCTGTGGCGGCAACTTCTTCAGTGGCGCCTGGAAGGCACTGCGTCACCACAATGCCACTATGGATACGCTGGTGGCCCTGGGCACGGGAACGGCCTGGCTCTTCTCCATGATCGTGGTATTGGTCCCCCATCTCTTACCGGAAGCGGCACGACATGTGTACTTCGAGGCCAGTGCCATGATTATTGGCCTGATCAGCCTCGGCCAGGCACTGGAGATTCGGGCTCGCGGGCGCACCAGTGCCGCAGTGGAGAAGCTGTTGGAGCTCCAGGATACATCCGCGCGGGTATTGAGAGACGGCCGAGAGGTGGATCTCCCTATCGAGCAGGTGCAGCAGGGAGACCAGCTGCGCGTCCGCCCCGGCGAGAAAATTCCGGTGGATGGCACTGTCCTTGAAGGGCGCAGCCTGGTGGATGAATCCATGCTCACCGGGGAACCAGTGCCGGTGAAAAAGGCGGAGGGTGACAGCCTCGCCGCCGGCACCCTGAATAAAAATGGCAGCCTGTTGTTTCGCGCAGATAAAGTGGGTTCCGACACCCGCCTCGCGCAGATTATCGAGATGGTAAAGAATGCCCAGAGCTCCCGGGTACCTATCGCGCGCTTGGCGGACAAGATTTCCGGCATCTTTGTTCCAGTGGTGATGATTATTGCCCTAGTGGCCGCACTGGTTTGGTTCAACTTGGGCCCCGATCCTCGGGTTGCCCATATGTTAGTAGTACTGACTTCGGTGCTGATTATCGCCTGTCCCTGTGCCTTGGGTTTGGCGACTCCCATGTCGGTTATGGTGGGGGTCGGCAAAGGTGCCGAGTACGGTGTACTGGTGCGCAACGGCAAGGCCCTGCAACAATCCTGTACTCTGGATGTCCTGGTTGTGGATAAAACCGGGACTCTCACCGAGGGTTCTCCGCGTCTGACAGATATCGATAGTGATGGCGACAGCGATGAACTGCTGCGTTTAGTGGCGAGCCTGGAGCAGGGCTCAGAGCACCCCTTGGCTGAAGCCATAGTGACGGCAGCTCACGATAAAAACCTTGAATTGCAGTCTCCAGCCAACTTTGAAGCCATCACAGCTCACGGTGTGAGTGGTGATATCGGTGGCAGTCGCGTGCTGTTGGGGAATACCAAGTTAATGCAAAAGGAGGCCATTTCTCTGGATGCCTGGAGTGAGCGGGCAGCCAAATTGGCCGAGGCGGGGCGCACGGTGATGTACGCCGCCGTGGACGGCAAGTTGCGGGGGATTATTGCCGTAGCCGATCCGATTCGCGCTGATGCGCAAGCTGCAATCGAGCGGCTGAGCAAACTGGGTTTACGCATTGAAATGCTTACCGGGGACAATCACGGTAGTGCCGAAGCGGTTGCCCGGCAACTGGGCATCGATCGAGTTCACGCAGAACTATTGCCGGAAGATAAAGAGGGGATCGTCGCTGAATTGCAAAAAAAAGGCGAGCGAGTGGGTATGGTGGGTGACGGGATTAACGATGCCCCAGCCCTGGCGCGGGCCGATGTGGGCTTTGCGATAGGTGCCGGTACCGATGTTGCTATTGAGAGCGCCGATGTCACCCTAATGCGTTCCTCCCTGCACGGGGTTGCCAATGCCGTGGAGTTGTCCCGGGCCACTTTGCACAATATCAAGCAAAACCTGTTTGGCGCATTTATTTATAACACTCTGGGTATTCCCATCGCCGCCGGTGTCCTCTACCCGATTACGGGTATGTTACTGAGCCCCATTGTTGCCGGTGGTGCTATGGCGCTTTCCTCCCTGACGGTGGTCAGTAATGCCAACCGCCTGCGCTTCTTTAAACCATCGGAGGCTCGCTAAATGGCTGAAGTTCTCGTAAATATTGTCGGTGTGCTGATGATACTGGCTGTTATTTGGTGGTTTTGGTTGGGGCCAAAACGAAGTACCAGTAAGGCGACGCCGAGCACGGATAATTTACAGATTCTGGTTAAGGACGGTGTTTACGAACCGGATCTTATCCGCCTGCCCGCCGGTCGCACAGCGACTTTGCATTTTCACCGGGAGGACCCCAGTCCCTGCTCCGAGTGGGTATTGTTTCCAGACTTGGAAGTCAGCGCTCAGCTTGCCCTGAACCAGGATACCTTGGTGGAAATACCAAAAGCCGAGCCGGGTGAATACCCGTTCAACTGCCAGATGCAAATGTATCGGGGCACATTGATACTGGAGTGACAGTAAGTGTGCACCTCTATGGGGGTGTAATAATTCCTCGGGCCAAGACGACATAGATTTAACCAATACCCCAGAGCCGCCTCTCACCCGTACGGAGAGAGGCGGCTCTGGTCAGGCTGGTGACTAAGCTCTAATTTGTTAAGAGGTCGTCAACAAATGTCATTTCTTCTTCGAAAACTTCCCTTCGCCCTGGTGGCCATCGCCTTTGCGCTTATTGCGGTGGCGCTTTTTTCCGGCCAATGGGGTGGTATCAAGCGCGTATTTGAATTCTACGGTGTCACTAATGAGGAGGTGCTTTCCTCTATACGGTTACTGACCGCCATTATTTTTTCAGTCGCCGCTATTTTGGGGGCACTCGCCCTTCGTTTTGAGCGGGCTGTTAAGCCCCTGGCAATTCTACTGATTTTAATATCGCTAGTGCCCCTACTGAGTCTTCTTGGCAGCGGCCATTGGATCGACTCCCTGGGCGGTTTTCCGGCAATTGGCTCAGGGCAGGGGATAATTAAGTACTTTGCCCTGTTAACCCTGGGTGTCACCTGGTTGTATCGGGATTCGTTGAGCCCACTAAAGCTGATATGGCTCAATTATTTCCCTGTCGGCCTGGTATTACTCTGGATCGGTGGGATGAAATTCACAGCGCTTGAGGCTGAGGGGATTGAAGGCCTTGTAAGCACTTCGCCGCTGATGTCTTGGTTATACAGTGTATTTAGCGTGCAAATGGCCTCAAATCTTATTGGTATATATGACTTGATTGCTCTGGCTATTCTCGCCTTGGGTATTTATATCCGGCAGCTGTTTTGGCCGGGACTATTGCTTTGTGCCGCAGTATTTATAACAACCCAGACCTTCCTCTACTCCTACCCGGGTAGCTGGGTAGCCCCCTGGCAACTTAGCTCCAGCGGTATTTTTATTATTAAAGATCTATGGTTTATCGCAAACCTGGTGTTAATTCTTGGTTTTAGAAATTCCATGGAAAAATATTAAGTCTCATGGGGCTGAAGAGTAGTTCTGAGGCCCCAGAGCGTTAGATTCAATAAATTAGAGATAGTGGATAGGTGGAAAAATTTATCCTCTAGTATAAAACGCTCACTCTCTTTATAAAGAGAACGTCAATGGTAGGGTGTTTTTTCTCAGGTAATTAAGCTTAGTATTAATTTGAAGCTATGCTCGTCAATATCTAAATTCAAAAAAATGTTAAACCTTGGCGTTTCATCTCGGTTACGTATTTTCCAGGGTATACCGTTTACGGCTGTTATTAAAATACCCCCCCCCTTATTTACATATCAACGAGGTAGTTGACTTTAGTCGGCAGCAATTAATGGTAAGGCTCAATATAAATTCAGTTTTGAGTTTTATGGTTGGCTGCTGGGGAGAATTTAATTTCCATTTTTAACTATAGAACTGGTTGCCTGGTCTATTTATCTTTCTTTTTCCAGGCTGACGTCAACTGTAACATGAAGTTAAATTTTCTATTTTGAAGTAAATTGCCTCCCCTTTCTCGATTCCATTTTAAAGATAAATTGATTGTTTTCAGGTAGGCGGTAAAAGTTCATATGCGGGATGAATATTTATTTGGAAAGCTCGATGCTTATCTTATGGTGACAATTCACTTAGTGTTGCCCTAAATTATAAAATGAACAGGAACCGTGAAAATTAGTGGCGGTCCATAACTCTGTCGCTAGCGCTGCAGGATTAACATCCTACAAAATTAAAAGATTGTACTCAGCTTGAGAAGGAAGTTGGGTGCGAATCAATAAATGGGCAGAGATATGATTCTACGTAAGAAAAAATTAGCATCTGTATTTAAACAGCCAATAGTCAATCGGACACTAATGGCTGTGGCGCTAGCCGGAGCCAGTTCCAACGCTTTCAGCCATGGTTATGTTGAGGCCGCTGACGGCGGTGTTGCTTCTGCACGAGGAACCCTATGTAAATACGCATTAGATACGGGGGAAATGAACCTGAGTTGCGGTGCCGTTCAGTGGGAACCTCAAAGTATTGAGGGGCCTGAAGGCTTTCCAGATAGTGGCCCTGCCGATGGACAAATTGCCAGCGGAGGAAGTAGTGCCTGGTCTGAGCTTAATGAACAGACATCTGATCGCTGGGTAAAAAATTATATTAGCTCCGGCTGGCAAACCTTCAAATGGTACTTCACCGCCAACCATGTAACTCGTGATTGGAAATACTATATTACTAAAGAAGATTGGAATCCGAATTCAGTCTTGACTCGCGATCAATTTGATCTCGACCCATTCTGTGAGATAGATGGCAATTATGAACAGCCAGATGTAAATACAACTCATGAGTGCCAGGTGCCGGGTCGCGAGGGCTATCATGTAATTCTGGCTGTTTGGGATGTGGGCGATACGGTTAATGCTTTCTACAATATTATCGATGTAGAGTTCGATGGCGATAATGTCACTAATACCGAGTGGAGCGCTGTGGGCACCATCAATCCGACGCAGGACTTGAACGTGGGTGATAAAGTGTATATCCGCGTATTTGATGGCTCAGGTGAAAACTCGTCTTACAGCACTGTTTTGGAAATTGCCTCCGAAGAGCAGGGTATTGCTGAAAACTGGTCACACGATCTGGCTGAGTTGATTAATGCAGAGCAGACCGATATTCGTGCCGGTGATTTCGATGGTGATAATAGTTTTGAACCTCTGTACGGTATCAACCGAATTTATCTAAAAGATGGCAGTGGCCTGGAAAATGTCGAGATCGGTTATGAGTTGAGCGAAGAAGAACCCAACTATGAAGTAACGGTAAGTGGCCTTGAAAATGAATACACGATTTCAGGCGGTGCTATTTCTCTAGACTTGGCTCTCAGTGCAACTGGAGATGTCAGCGTTGAGGTTACAGTGGTGAACCATGATGGTGATACTCTCGCAAGCTATAGCAATGATATTGATGATGGTGATACTGCCAGCACAAGCCTGACTCTGTCAGAGACTGTAGCAGGGCACCACATGGTTGTAGTGGTGGTAAAAGACCGCGATGGCAACATGGTTGATCAAAACACCCTGAACTTCTATCTGATTGAAGATAGCTCTGGTGACGATGACTCCTCGAATGAGGATAACGATACTTCCAACGGAGATGACGACACTTCGAACGGAGATGACGACACTTCGAACGGAGATGATGATACCTCCAATGATGATGACCAGTCCTCGGGTGATCAGGATTACGATTATGTCTTCCCTAGAGGTCATAGAAACTATGCCGCGGGCACCAAAGTTCTGGGCCGTGACGGTAATGTCTACGAGTGTAAGGACTCTGCCTACTCTCATTACTGTAAGGAAGTAAAAAGAGGTGCAATACAGTTCGAGCCGGGTGTCGGTGGAAACTGGGAGATATTGTGGGAAAGATTGTAATTTAGTCCCGATGAAATAAAAAAGGCCCCTTTAGGGGCCTTTTTTATAGGTAAATTGGCCGGTAAAAAATGGCCTTTATAGAGCAGTGATTTAAGCATGGTAATAACTTAAAAACATCGCAGCGGTACGCTCGGCAAGTGCCTCTTGTTCGATGAGGCTTGGTGGGCCGGAAAGTTGGAGTAACTGAGGCCAATAGCAACCGCCTTTAATCAAGTTATGAATCTGCCCACTGGCGACCTCTATGTCGAGAGGCTTTAGTCGGCCGTCAGCTATAGCAGATTTAATCCAGCGCTGCACCCCGGTTTCATGGGCCTTATATTTTTCCATCTCCTTACGCAATGCTTCCGGTTGATGGAAGAAGTAGTCGAAGGCCATTCGGTTAAGTTCAATATACTGCGGGTTACAAATTGTTTTAACTTCTAACTTCAGTAAGTTACACAGCTGCGTGTGCATGTCAGCATCTGGATTGTAATCACAACCGGGAGACTGTGTCGCCTGTTGCCAGAGTTCACTGATCAAGTACATTACCAGCGCCTCTTTACTGGCAAAGTGATTGTAGACAGTCCGTTTTGACACCTGGGCGCGGGCTGCTAGCTCGTCCATGCTAGTGCCTTGAACCCCTAATTCCTGAAAGGCCTGCTTGGCGGCATCGATAATAGCCTGGCGCTTCAATTCACTTCTTGTCAGTTTCTTTTCAGTCATAGAACTCTCTACTGAATAGGGGCCGATAGCTTCCTTGGTCGGCAAATAACTCGATAAATCAATTTTACACTAATCGGTTTACTTTCCTATAGTTAGTTTGTACACTGCACCGTATAGTTTACATGGTGAATGCAATGAGGAAGCGCTGGTTGATTCTGGCAGGAGTGATTGTTATGTCGGTAAGTCTTTTTGGCAGCTTTACAAATCAGCCAAAGAAGTTCCGCAATAGTGATTCTGACTACATGGTCAGTAGTGGCGGTATGATTGAGATGATTGGCGCCTACATCAAGGCTGATCGGGCTGCGCCAACACCGGTGAAACCGATTCCATTGCGCCAGATTCCCGCCTCAGAGCTGGATGCTCCAGAATCTGAAAGTGTTGTGTATCGTCTCGGGCATTCCACGGTACTGATTCGAATGGATGATCAGTATGTTTTGACAGATCCGGTATTTAGTAAGCGGGCATCCCCGGTACAGTGGATGGGCCCAAAGCGCTTCCATCCATTGCCCATAGAGATCAGAGACTTACCCTCGATTAAAGCGATAGTTATCAGCCATGATCACTACGATCACCTGGATAAAAATAGTATCCGCGCACTCAAGGATAAGGTAGAGCAGTTTGTAGTTCCTACCGGGGTGGGGAGTCACTTGCGTAACTGGGGAATTCCGGCAGAAAAAATTGAGGAGTTGGCCTGGTGGGAATCCTTTGCCCTGGGGAGTTTGCATTTTACTGCGACTCCGGCTCAGCACTTTTCCGGACGTGGACTTACGAATAAAAACTCAACACTTTGGGCCAGCTGGGTAATTGAAGGGCGCGAGGGCCGTATATTCTTTAGCGGTGACAGCGGCTACTTTAGTGGATTTCGTGAAATTGGTGAGCGTTTTGGTCCGTTCGACCTGACACTGATGGAAACGGGTGCTTACAACAAGCTTTGGAGATCAGTTCATATGATGCCCGAAGAGAGCGTACAGGCACATCTGGATCTCGGTGGGCGAGCGATGCTGCCTATTCATAACAGTACTTTTGATCTTGCTCTACACGATTGGTATGAACCATTAGAGCGTGCAGAAATTACTGCGGAAAACTGGGGTGTAAAACTGTTAATACCGGTGATAGGCGCACCTGTAAAGTTGAGAAATCCATTGCCCACCCAGTCCTGGTGGCGGGAGCTTTTAGTTGAAAAGAATAGATAAGTTATCGTTTGAATCTTAATTAGGTAAATATAAGGTTATACACCTTTTATTATCTTAACCTTTTTCCAATTTCTAAATGTTTAAGTGGCTGTATTATGAAGTCAAAAACCGTATTAATCACAGGTGCTTCTTCAGGGATCGGCGAGGCGTTTGCGCATGAGTGTGCAAATAAAGGAGCAAATTTAATTCTGGTTGCTAGATCTCAGGTGGGCTTGGCAGAAGTCAGTAAAAAAATTCAAGAGAAGTATCAAGTCCAAGTAGCCCTAATAGCTATGGACTTAAGTGTAGAGGGGGCTGCACAGGAATTATTTCAGCAAACTAAGGATAAGGAACTTGATGTAGATATTCTTATTAATAATGCTGGATTTGGGAAATGGGGCCGTTTTGAGGACTTTGATTTAAGAACCTATAAAGGGATGCTGCAGCTCAATATTAATACTCTCACAGAACTTTGTTACCTATACCTTGGCGGTATGAAAATTAAAAGGTCTGGTGGAATTATAAATGTCGCTTCTGGTGCAGCCTTAATGCCAGTGCCCTATGCAGGTGTTTATTCTGCATCCAAGAGTTATGTCTTAAATTTTTCAGAGGCTTTATATAACGAATTAGAGGAGACAGGTGTCACCGTAACTTGTTTATGTCCTAGTGGAACTAAGACAAACTTTGCAGCAGTGGCAAATAATGAAGTAAGTGTTGATGAAAAACAGTACGAAACAGCGGAGCATGTAGCTAAAGTAGGGTTGCATGGATTTCTTGCCAACAGGAGCTATGTGCTCTCTGGAAAACAAAAGATGTTACTTAGTATCTTACCCAGGTTCTTAAGTCGCTCTAAGTTGCTGAAGTTGTCTGGAAAAATTTTTAAAAAGATAGTGAACAATAAGAAAATAGGGCTAATGGAAGGACGCTGAGTAATCTCTTAAAAAAACTTTAAGGGCAGTCCGAACTGTTTGTATTGGGGCTGTCCATACAGAAATTCTATTAGAATGCTCTGTTGTGGATTAAAGTAGCTATTTTTATTATTTTATATTTGTTTTTCAGTATAAGTAGGCTGTAAGCCATAGTCATTATTCTGTTGAATTTGGATCCTCTATCTTTAAAATTAGCAACAATTGGAAATAGCGGTTGTTGTCCGTCTCTCTGGTTCGAGTTTATGTAGAAAGCGAGTGAGTGTATCTTTTGGTGTTTCTGGTCCGTTCGAAGAAAGTATATCGCGATACAATTAATTAAAGTTGATGCTCAAATTGATAAATAAAATATTGAGGTTGTCTTGGTTCCTGTTGAGGAAAATCTGATGTAAAATAAATTGGGTCGCCTGTAAAAACTGGCAACCCTAAAAGCCTATTTCAGAAGGTGGTCCATGTTTATAAGTTATTAATTTCTAAACATGGATACTGCCTTTCCAATTATTTCGTATTGACTTCTTAATAAGGGAAGAGTCTTAACCCCAAAATAAGTATAAGGTTCATTAACAGAGTTCCCAGCTTCACGCCAAACGAACGGGAATATGGCTATAATGTCTTCATTGCTAGTAGCATAATCATAAGCATCCCAGGCTCGAAGAATCAACTGCTCCTCTGTCATAACGCTGTAGCTTGGGCTGTCGGTTTTAAATGCGCGAGGTATAATATAGTATTTTACATTCATATCCTGTGTTGCATACATAAGATCTTCAACTACATCATACTGAAAATTTATATGCTTGTAGTAGTCTGCACCAAATAAATCATAGTTGCTAGGTGGTAGTGGAGGGTAGCACAAAGGATAGAAGTCGCAGTTTGTTGGAAATTTGTATTCATCTTTCATTTCCCCCACGGTATCTTTTGTAAAAGTTATTGCCCTGTGTGCGTTGGGAAAGTCTGCTTTAAGCAAAAGCCCAATTTCTTCTAGATACTCCTTTAATTCATTGTTTGGCATGTATGAGCGATGGTATGGCTCATCAATAGGGTCAAATGCATAGATGATCTCTTCGTAGGGTTTTAGTTTTTCCTTGGCTTCCATCCAATTGTCATAATAGTTGTCATATTTAATGTAGCCATCATTGTATCCACTAAAGAAAACTGACCTAAGAGAGATCCAAACTTTGGTGCCACTATTTTTTGCAACTTCCAAATATGTATCAACATCTCCGTAGTCTATATTAACAAAGGTTGATAATGTTGCCGCATCAGGAATGTCTTCTTTTTCCCACCCTGATTGATAGAATCCAAATGCCTCTAGATGATCAGGAACAACGTTTCCTGGATCAGCCAGAATCGGGATAGATATGGGCCCGTGGATTATCACCATTGGAGGTTCTTTCAAATCCATTGCTTTGGTAGGCTCTATCTCTTCTGCTATCAGAAAGCTGGAACTTGAAGTCAGGAAAAAAATAATAATAGAGAAAAGTTTAAATTGTTTCACATGTAGAATCCTTTTTTAGTTTAAAGTTGTTTTCCATTTATATCTATTTTAGGGTGGAACTTTTATTTGAGTCGATTAGAGGGTTAATTTAAGGGTGATTATCTTTGAAAACTGGCGCTTTATTCCACTTGTTTGGTACGTAAGTGTTAACTGGTATGCCAGTAGTTGCTAGTTTGTTCACGTCGAACTAAATCCTTTTATTTTATTTGTGCCTAAATCAATGGATTTTACCACAGGTATTTGCAGCTGGTTTATTTTTGATACGGTGATAGAAAGATAGCTCTATAAGTTTTAGGTAGCTCGTGATATGAATAATAAAAGAAAAGCTGAAGTTTTTACTGTTCATGAATAAACTATATCACCGATATCCTTGCTGGGCTTTATTATTTATAAAAATTGATATCAGTCACTTTCTGTGTGTTATTAAATGTTATGGCAGATTGATGGAGTGGTAAAGTCGATAGAAGTAAATATCGTGTGGTACATTCGATACGGATACAAAAATTTTTTTATCAAAACCAAGCTCTAAACCCCAGCACCCATACGGTCGAGACCACATCCTCGCCTTCTTCACGGGCGAAATCAGCGGCATTGCCCACTTCCCGTTCATAGTGGATGCCAATATAGGGTGAAAATTTCCTGGTGACTTCATACATGAGCCGAAGGCCGACTTCCGCTTCCGATAAGCCGGAGCCGCTACCTCGGGCCTCATCGTTCTGTCCAAAAAAGTTCAGCTCGATACGTGGGACTAGGTTCCAGTCCTGTGCCAACTTTATTTCATACTCACCTTCCAGGCGGAATGCAGTACTGCCATGTTCTCCATAGAAAAATACTGCATCCATTTCAAATTTGTAGGGAGACTCTCCAGTAATACCCACAGCAACCCAATTCCTGCTGGTAGTCTCCAGATTAAAATCGTGGCGAATTCCAATTAGGAAATTCCAGTTTGCCGAAATTGCCCGGCTATAGAGCGCCCATAATTCATTTTTTTCAATTTCCCCACTGCTTCGCTCATAGTCCACTTCGGCAACAAACTTATTTTGCTCTCCGCCATAACTGAAGTCTCCCTCGATTTCTCCGCCGTTATCACCTCGAAGCTCCACATAGTCGAGGCTGACTTCAGCCATGGGTTCTTCTTCGTTATCCTCGTCAGAGGACTGGTAGCTGTGGCGTTGATGCTGAGAGTCTGCCTGCCCATAGCTGGTCTGGGCAGCAAGTATCCATAGTGTTGCTGTTATCCCTGCTACATTCTTAAACAATGCGCACCTCCCGATACATACCGGGCCTTTGGTAAAGCATTTGACTGTGTAGAGCCCAGCGTCCATAGGTGTCGGCGCTGACCAAGTAACTGATGCTTGATCCGGGTTGCGCGATCACCGTGTGCTTGCGAGGTAAATACTCTCCGTCACCGGTTTCCAGCTCACTCCAAAAACCGTGTAAGTGCATGGGCTGGGGAAGCGTGGTGTCATTGACCAGGGTAATACGCAGGCGCTCCTGGTGCCGAAATAAGAATGGGCTGGCATCGCGAAATTTTTCACCATTTATTGACCAGAGATAGCGCTCATAATTGCCGGTCAGGTGCAATTGTAATTCCCGCTGTGGCTCCCGTTGATCCTGGGTAGGTTTACTGCTGCGCAAATCGCTGTATGTCAGTACACGGCGGTTATAGCGATGCTTGTGGTGTCTGAGTCCTACACCGGGGTCGGCGATTCCGTTTCCTGGCGTCAGCGCGCGATGATCCACCCTGAAGCTGGATTCACTTGGCTGGTGAATGATAGGGCTATTACTACCGAGTCCTGCGGCGGCAAGGTTTCCGTAAAACCATCCCCCCTCAGTTGCATCGGGCAAGTCGGAATGTTTTTCGGTGTGAGCAGTCTGGGCGGTTTTAAAGTGAGTGTTTGTCTCCTCGGCTTTTCTCGCCAGTCCCAGATCTTGCAGAGTGAGCACTGGGCGGTGATCCATCGCGGGAATTTCTGCGCTCAGACGTATATCACTTGTCAGAGTGCCTCGCGCATAGCCACTGCGGTCCATGGACTGCGCAAATATACTGTAGGCCAGCTCGCTCTCTGGCTCGACAATTACGTCATAGGTTTCACCGTTGCCAATGCGAATTTCATCGACGCTAGTGGGCTCGACATTTTGTCCATCGGCCGCCACCACCTTCATTTTCAGGCCGGGGATACGCAGGTCGAATAAGGTCATCGAAGCTGCGTTAATTAATCGCAGGCGAACCCTCTCACCAGGTTTAAATAATGCAGTCCAATTGGTATCGGGTGTATGCCCGTTAATCAGGTAGGTGTAAGTCTCGCCTGTGACCTGGGAGATATTGCGGTCAGAAAGTTGTTTCCAGTTCCATTGGTGCCGGTCCCGCCAGGTTCGTGCGACACCTTTTGTACGCACTTCACGCCATAAATCTGTAGCCGTGCGCTGTTGCCGGTTGTAGTAGTCCGGGTCTTTTTTTAGATGGGTATAAATAGTTTGGGGAGATTCATCGCTCCAATCGGATAGGACAACAACATAATCCCGCTCGTAAGAAAATGGTTCTGGAGATATCGGATCAATGACTATTGCTCCAATTAGCCCCCGCTGTTGTTGAAATCCGGATTGGCTGTGATACCAATAAGTACCACTTTGGCGTACTGGGAATCGGTAGCGAAATATTTTCCGAGGTTGAATGCCGCTAAAGCTCAGCCCCGGTTCGCCGTCCATATCGCTGGGTACCCTAACACCGTGCCAGTGTAGGGAGGATTTGTCGGGTAATTGGTTATGGACATTCAGGGTGACAGTTTCCCCTTCCCGCCAGCGCAAAATGGGGCCCGGTAGACTGCCATTAATGGTAAGGGCTTGTCGTTCGCGCCCGGTAAGATTTACCTGGCGGTAACCGATGGATAGATCAAAGTGGTTACCGCGCAGGGTTGTTGTCGATGCTGTTGGCGAGTTTGGGTGCGAACTGTGGGGTAACCCCAGCAGCAGGGCTCCCGCTCCAAGACCTGTGACGAAAGTACGCCTCGATACGGCGTCGGTGCGGAAGCTCTCTGTCATCGACGTCCCTTTTAAAACTGCTCTTGTGCCGTATTGATTTCGGCGTAAATTTCGCTGCTGCCGTTTTTGTTAAGCAGCATTACCTGGTAGGGCGTAAAACGGTCGCCCACTTCCATGCCGGGGCTGCCCAGGGGCATACCTGGCACTGCGAGGCCAATGGCATTTTGCGGTGGATTTTGCAAGAAACGCTGTATCAGCTTTGCCGGTACATGCCCTTCAAAAACATAGCCCTGTTCTGACACTGTGGTGTGGCAGGATTGGTAGCGCGGAGAGATATGGTGCTGCTTTTTTACGCCGTTAAGATCTTCGACATCCTTTGCTACGACGTCAAAGCCACTTTGTTGGGCATGCTCAACCCAAATTTTGCAGCAGCCGCAGGTGGCGGATTTATAAGTGGTCAGGCTCACAGATTCCTTTTGGGGGTCTGGAGATTCGGCACAGGCGCTTAATGCCAGGGTTGTGAGTAGCGCAGCAATAGCGATCAAAATTGAACGGTTCATATGAACTCCGGTGATGAGATTTAGGGCGCACATAGGTGTGCGGGTATTTATAAAAAATATTTGGAGTAAAACTGGGGAGTACGCGTATGCCTAGGCATACGGGGCCCATTAAGTGCGGAATATGGGTGGGCGCAGTGCCATTTCCGGATCTGGAGAGGAATTAAATTCCCGGTAGGCTGTTACAAGTAGATTGCGGTTGTATACAAGGATTTTATATTGAGTGTTTACTGCAGAGCTGGTGCCTGGCCCTGCACAACAGTTGCACTCAGCGGTGCAACTGGAGGGATGGCTATCGCTGCAGTTCTCAAGGGTTGCCCCGTCGCAGTGGGTTTTTTCTTCTGCGGCGATGGATGCCGCTGGGGATTCGTGTGTTTCCGCACAGGATGACGCTACTGCCTGGCCGCCGAAGGCCAGTAACAGTATGAGCAAAAATAGGCGGAAGATCCCGGTGTGCATGGCGGTATTCAGAAAACAAGCCAGCCCGCAGTGTATGGGCTGGCCTCTGCCGGTGCAACTTTCCCGCTTGCGGGATGGTGGATTAAGAGCGGCCCAGGGGTAGGCGGAAGTCCTGGTGTCGCAACAGGTCCGGCCCACATTCGAGGCGCTCGAGCCAGCCCAGGAAGCGCTCTTTGACATCGCCTGAGGCAAAGTAACCGCCGTGCTGGGGCACAATCATTGCGGGGTTGAGTTCCCGAATCATCTTGGCCCAGAGACGGCAGGTCCAGTTCCCGCCCATATAGCGGCGGTGGAACCCTTCCATCGACGGCAGGTGCTCGTCGAAATCTTTGACTTCGCCCTCCTCACCACCGAGGGAGGCACCGATATCGCCGGAAAATAATATGCGGCTGACCGGGTCATAAAAACTGAAGTTGCCACAGGAGTGCATAAAGTGCGCTGGCAGCGCCCAGATCTCACTGTCGCTGAAGGGGATAATCTCTCCCTTATCATCCAGAGGCATGATGCGTTCCTGCCAGCGCTCAGCACCGGCACGCGAGGCGACAAAGCCAGAAACGAGGTGTGGCAAAAACCGCGACCACAGTTTCGACACCGCTACCTTACAGCGCGAATGCAGCATCCAGCGCGGCAGCGAGGCGATAATATCTGGATCCTGATGAGAGGCCAGGATCAGGTCCAGTTCACTCAGGTTCAAATGGCGGCTGAGCTCAATGGTGAGGTGTGTGTAGGTCAGATCGCCGCCGGGATCGATAAGCGCCCCTTTGGTGCCGCGGCGAATAACAAATTGATTGGCCTGTACCCCATCGCTGCCATTCTGCTCTTTGACCAAATCGCCGAACCGCGCAACCAGGTGGTGACCTTTTTCAAATAGGATGTCCACGCCGCGACTCCCCTTATTGGACTTGGCCGAGGTATTGAGTGAGCCTCTCCTTATTCATAGCAATACCGGCATTCATGCCTTCGGCATGCTTCTTGGCTTCTTCCAAGTTGGTTGCCTTACCTACCTGAATTACCCCAACCATACCCAGTGGCAGATGTGGGTCGCACTGGTATACGTAGACACCTTCCTGGTTCAAGGTGACAGTCACCTTTTCTCCCATGCTGCCATTCCAGGTAGCGCCCTCGGCAGGGGACAAAACTGAGTGAGTGTTGTGGGCGGCATCAGTGGGCAGGAAGGTGACAGAATCGCCCGGTGCTACCGCGAGAAATGCCGGTTCAAAAGTCATCATGCCTTCCTTGCCCTGGTTCAGCATCTTAACTTCGTGATCCGCAGCCAGGGCGGAGGTCGAGGCCATGGCGAGCGCCAGGATCGCGCCGCGAAGAGTAATAGACGACATACTTACTTCCTGTTCGATGGTTAGTCAGTGTTGTTCAGCGCCTCCCCATTAGTGGGTAGAGGCAGCGGCGGATGTTATCTCGGAGGGGGCTGGGTGAATTGATCTAGATCAATCGCGCAGATAGACCAATTAGAAGGAGAAGATGCCAATAGAAGGGATCAGTGTAGGAGAGTCATTTTTGACCGCTGAGCACCACCCGCCTCGGCCGGATAAGGGGTAAACTGTGCGCCGTTAAATTCTGTGACTTTTCGGGAGAGTGTCTTGGCCACAAAACGTAAAACTGCCTATGTGTGTAATGAATGCGGCGCCGACTACACCAAATGGGCAGGGCAGTGTAGTGCTTGTGGCACTTGGAATAGCCTATCGGAAGTACGTCTGGGGCCGGATCACAAGGACAGCCGCGCCGCGAATTTTACTGATGCACAAAGTGGCTACGCCGGTTCCGCCGGTGCTGGCAAAGTGCAAAAATTATCAGAAATCGACCTCAGTGAATTGCCGCGTATTCCCACTTCGGCCTCGGAACTGGATCGGGTATTGGGCGGCGGGCTGGTGCCGGGTTCCGTTGTATTGATCGGCGGCCATCCCGGTGCCGGTAAATCCACCGTTTTACTTCAGACCCTGTGCCATCTCGCCACTTCAATGCTGGCGCTTTATATCACCGGCGAGGAATCTCTCCAGCAGGTTGCTATGCGCGCTAAGCGCTTAGGTCTGCCCACGGATTCCCTGCAATTGCTCAGCGAAACCGATGTGGAGCGTATTTGCATGGCGGCCAAGGAAGTGAATCCTCGGGTTATGGTAGTGGACTCGATCCAGGTGATGCACATGAGCGATGTTCAATCGGCACCGGGCTCTGTGGCACAGGTGCGCGAGAGTGCGGCCTACCTGACCCGCTTTGCCAAACAGACCGGCACGGCGCTGATTCTGGTGGGGCATGTCACCAAAGATGGCAGTCTCGCGGGCCCCAAGGTGCTGGAACATATTATCGACTGCTCCATTCTCCTCGAAGGCACCCACGACTCCCGCTTCCGCACACTGCGGGCCCATAAAAATCGCTTTGGGGCCGTCAATGAACTCGGCGTGTTTGCCATGACAGAGCAGGGCTTGAAAGAGGTATCCAACCCCTCAGCCATTTTCCTGCAAAGGGCCGAGGAGATCGCAGCCGGTTCTGTGGTGACTTCGGTGTGGGAGGGCACCCGGCCGCTGTTAGTAGAGTTGCAGGCCCTGGTGGACGATAGCAGCCTCGGCAACCCCCGCCGGGTAGCGGTGGGCCTCGACCAGAACCGCTTGAACATGCTGCTCGCTGTGTTGCATCGCCACGGTGGGGTCTTGGTGGGGGACCAGGATGTCTTTATCAATGTGGTCGGCGGGGTAAAGGTGATGGAAACCAGCGCCGATCTGACACTGTTATTGGCGGTGGTGTCCAGTTTCCGCAACCGTGTCCTGCCCCGGGATCTGGTGGTATTCGGGGAAGTGGGGCTGTCAGGCGAGATTCGCCCGGTGCCCTCGGGCCAGGAGCGTTTGCGCGAGGCGGCCAAACATGGTTTTCGCAAAGCCATTGTGCCTGCAGCCAACCGTCTTAAGAACGATATCGAGGGAATGGAAATGCACTCGGTTAAAACCCTGGCGGAAGCGCTGGCTGTGATTGATATGAGTTAACGTCTCTTAAAAATCTGTGATCAGCCCCTCATTGCGCAATCTCAATTTTTGCACTATCAAAGGGGCGAATCGTTTTGCCAAGAGTAATATTGCAGGGTTTTCTCTCTAGGGGATGTGAGCTTTCTAAGTCCCGAGGGTCATAGGCGTCTGGCTGGTCTTTTGGCTGTCCTCTCACGCTGATTGTTACCGGGGCCACGACGAAAATCCTCTGATGGTGTGCCTTTGTAGCAGCGTGGGATAATCGGCCAGTCCTCAGTCAGGAAGTAGGCATAGGTACCCTGAGGAAATTCCGGGGTACGAACCATCCTGCCATTGCACTCGTCCAAGGTGCCGGAGCCGGCTACATACTGGTAGTCATCTACAAAGGTGCCATCGTAGTAACCTCCTGGCTCTTTACTGCCTTTGGGGCGGTTCCCTGGTTTCACCTGATAGCTCGACTTCATCGCCACAATACCGGATTCCGGCTCCCAACCATCGGCATAGCCGTATAGGGCATAGATAGGGAAGCCATCGGCAGCCCAGCCAATTAGCGGTGAATGCCTTTCCTTGGACACCCCCAGGCGCTGCAGCAAGCCGGTGGGAATGCCGTGATAGTGGTAGGCGCCATTGGGTTGAACGTGGGCGTAGTTATCGTCTACACCTAACTGAATCGCACCGGATAGGGCTTCGTAGCGCCAGCGCCCGCGGTTGCCCAGATACCATTCGGCGGCACTGGGGTCGAAGGGTACCCCGTTCAGGCCGATACCAAAATCCTGTAGCGGAACCGGTGTGGATTGAGCGGCGATCTGGGGTATAGCCGGAACTCGAAAACGGTAGCGCTGCACCTCGATTTCATGGGGATTGCCGCGATTGGGGAAGGTGCCAGTCTTGTGCTCGGAAATACCGTTGGCCTCAATAACGCGCCAAGGCCCTTGAATACTGATACTCACTTCACTAAAGGTGATGGGCGCCTCGGTAGCAGGGACTGTGTGCTGCAGACCGTCGGACTGCACTACTGTATGTTTGCGGGCTGCGGGGCGTCCGCCAGCGGCGCTCCCGGTTGGGCGCGCTGCCGATTTTCGCTCAGGAACACAGGCCAGGCCGTGTGACTGGGGCAGGGTACGGCAGCGGCCACTCATCCGGCCGTTGGGCAGTTCCATAGCACAGCTGGCGCCGTTGGATAGATCCTGGCAGGCTTCCAGGGCGCTTTCTGGTACGTGAGCCAGCGCGAGCGGCGCAATACTGCAAAGCCCCGCAAATAACCACTTCTTCATAATCACATCTCAAGGTTTACAGTGCCGCTGGCCGGCCGCTACTTATTGGAATTTACTGATCTTCATCTTCCGTGGGACGGGAGCCACCTTTGCCCTTGCCGCCAGCAGGTACACAGACCAGCTGTTCCATTTGTGGCGGCATACGGCAGGTGCCTTCCATGGTGCCTCTCGGTGTTTCTACACTACAGGCATCGCCCTCTGCCAAACTGCTACAGGCATCAATCGCTTCTTGCGGCGGTTGGCGACCCTGCGCAGATACATTTGTGGCCAGTAAAAGGGCTGCTACTGGGATAAATATTCTTTTCATCATCTTCTCCTGTCGTAGGCACATTGAGGGGAGTCCCAGAGCCTTGATTTCGCTCATAGGGCTTTGACAGAGATTTTTGCTGTCGCCCGAAACTATAGGCTCGGGTAATGGCGATGACCGCTCAGCAGAACATTGGCTTCCTGATATCGCCCTGGGACTTGAATCGAAAATAGTTGAGGAATGAGTAAGTAATGTGGATTACTTGTAAAGAAGTGTGGTGCACTGAGGCCGCTTTATGACTGCCTATCCGGGGAAATATCTGCGTATTGTTACTAAGTGCGAGGCGAAGTTGCTAGGGTACGAGGCTTAGAGGTTGGCTATTTGGGCGAAAGTAGTCGTGACGCAAACCTGAGTCTGGTTTGTGCCACGGTTTATTCTGCCTGAAAGAATTTTAATTTTCGGTTTCCAGTGCAGCTTTTGCAGCAGCTTCACTCAATAGTCTGCGTCTCACTTTCATGGGGGTGGCCCCAAACCAACGGTCGCAGGCCCGGTTGAATGAACTCTGTTCCCGGTATCCCAGCATATTGGAAATCTGGGCCATAGGCGGCAACTTCCTGCTGAGGTAGTGCTCTGCACGCTCGCGGCGAATTCGGTCCAGAATATCCTCAAATACCAATTCCCGGTCGCGCAGCCTGCGCTGCAGCGTGCGCTTATGCATGCTCAATTGGTTGGCAACTTCCTGCAGACTGCAACGCTTTAGGGGCATCAGGCAGTAGATAAGTTGCTCTACCTGATGAATCAGGTTTGATTCACCTTGTTCCAGCACTTTATCGATATAAGACTTCAGCAGAGGCCTCAATACCGGATTACATTTCTCTGTAGGCTGGGACAATTGGCTGCTGCTGAGAACCAGGGTATCGCTGTTTTGTGAAAATTGTACCTCTGTACCAAAAAAGTCTTGGTACTTGTCGTGGAGCGGTTGTTTGGATTTTAAAATAACCGCTTCCAAATGAAATTTCTCTCCACACAGTATTTGCAATGCGACAACGGAAACCCCGAGGAGAAATTCCCGGAATAGCTCAAGAGGTAATGGAGAGTCTGAAGGTATATAACTTTCCAAGTCATTTAAACAATGAAAAGTTATAAACGTTTGCAGCCCTTTAACTTCTAACTCTACTCGCAGGTTATAAGGTGGGGCGGCAAATTGTTTTACCGCAGCATTGAGGAACTCGCCCAGAGTCAGTGACTGCAATACTGCCGCACCGAGAGAACTCAGGGCTGCAGCCCCCTGGCTTTTTGCCAGTCTCAGTCCGAAATCTGCACAGTTGAGTTGGCGGGCAGCCTTTTCAACAAGGTCAGTCACTTTACTCAACGGGAGATACCCCTCGAGTTTTTCAACTTGCTCGGGGTTAATACCGGCGCTATTAAGCAGTGTTTCCGGGCAGCCATTTAGCTGGGATACTTGGTCATAAAAGCCGGTTAACAGCTTAGCTCTTATTTGTTGGGTCAATGTCTTCCAAATCCTTCCAAGAACCCAGCCTGATTTAATTATTAGGCGTGCCGGGTCGCAACTTCTATTTGAGCGGAAATGTTCAACTGATAGGGGCGCCCGATAATTTTAGGAATCTGCAATTAAGAGCAAATTCCAGGATTATGCTTTCCTGGGCTTTGTCTGACGGATTAACGAAACCGTCATATTGGCGAATGCCTGTTTTATTTCGATTTCCTGATATGTATTGTGTGCGATGGATAATTGTTACTGCACTAACTACCACAAAGTGCACACGGCTCATCCTGAGAAAATAATATTTGAGATTAAAACAGGGCAGGCGAAACTGGCGCAATCCGCCTATCAGTCTCCGCTAGGTATTATTTCAAGGCCTATATTACTTGTTTTTTTTTGTGGATTCGAAGGGCTTCTGACTTTTACCCATAAACAAAGTGTCACCTAATGAAAAAAAATGCTGCTAAAGCTTAATATATTGAAACTTTATTTCTAAATGACAGCAATAAAATATTTTTGTTTTATGGTGACTCTAGATTTGGGAATAATAATTTTTTTCACATTTTATCCACTTTTTTTCCTCTACCTAAAGCTATCTTGATTGACTGGCGATTTCAGGAACGCTTTAACATTTTTGGGGGAAGTCGCAGCTGAATAAAAATGACCACGCTTGAAGAATAGTCATCCTGAACAGATAAAAAAGCCCGCTGAAGCGGGCTCTTGGATCAGTATTTGGGTAATGGGTCAGCTGCCATAATAAGTGGCTGCACCTGGGCCAACTGGCAGCCCGAGGGCAAAGACCCAGATGAAGAACAGAGCTGTCCAGCCGACAAAGAAGAAGATGGAGTAGGGGATCATTGTAGCGATCAGAGTTCCCATACCCAGGTCTTTCTTATAGCGCGCGGCAAAGGTAATAATCAGGCCGAAGTAACTCATCATCGGTGTGATAACGTTGGTTACGGAGTCACCAATACGGTAGGCCGCCTGAATTACTTCCGGAGCGTAACCCAGCAGCATCAGCATGGGCACAAAGATGGGAGCTGTTACCGCCCACTGAGCTGAGGCACTGCCCAGCATCAGGTTCACAAAGCCACACATCATGATAAAGAACAGGAATAGCAGCGGTCCGGTGAGGCCGATGCTCTGTAGTGCATCAGCACCCAGAACGGCAAAGATGGTACCCAGGTTTGTGATCTTAAAGAAGGCGACAAACTGTGCGGCGAAGAACACCAACACAATGTACATTCCCATGCTGTTCATACTTTTGGCCATGGCATCAATGACATCTCTGTCATTTTTCATGGTGCCGACAACCTTGCCATAGACAAAACCGGGGATAGCGAAGAACACCAGGATCAGTGAAACGATCCCTTTAAGGAAGGGGGAGCCCGCTACCAGGCCTGTCTCTGGGTTACGTAAGACGCCCCACTCGGGTACTACCGTTAAAGCGAGTACAGCGGATACGCCCAGAACGGCTAAGCCTGCATACTTGAGACCACGTTTCTCGGCGTCGGTCAGTGTGCCAACCTTGTCCTGAGTCAGGTCGACAGATGCTTCACTGGGATCATATTTACCCAGCTTGGGCTCTACGATCTTCATGGTCACCCAGCTGCCAACTCCAGTGATCAGGAAGGTACTGACGATCATAAAGAACCAGTTTACCTCCGGGCCCACTGAGTAGGTCGGGTCAATCATGTGGGCTGCGGATTCAGTGATCCCCGACAGCAGCGGGTCCACGGTTCCCAGCAGCAAGTTAGCACTGTAGCCGCCTGAGACACCGGCAAATGCAGCGGCCAAGCCGGCAATAGGGTGCCGACCGAGGGAGTGGAAAATCATTGCTGCCAATGGAATCAGTACCACATAGCCCAATTCAGAGGCTGTATTGGAGATAATACCGGCAAAAACTACGATAACAGTCACCGTGCGTTTGGAAGCCTGGAGTACCAGGCCCCGTACAGCAGCGCTCAACAGGCCTGAGTGCTCGGCAATCGCAACCCCTAATAGAGCTACCAGAACTGTGCCCAGGGGGGCAAATCCGGTGAAATTCTTCACCAGACTGGTAACGATCATCCTGAGGCCATCACCACTTAAGAGGTTAAATACCTCAATAACGCCATCTGGTGCTCGGCCAGCAGCGCCTACCGGGCGGGGATCGGGGACAGACAGGCCAAAGTAAGAAGCGATACCACTAATGACTATCACGCCAACGGCGAATAATGCGAACAGCGTTATCGGGTGGGGGAGAAGGTTGCCGAGCCATTCCACTGCATCTAGGAAGCGGATAAAGGCTGTCTTGCGCCCGGGTGGACCGTCCTGTCGATCGCTCGGGGAGGTTGTTGTGGTCATTGTTTGTCCTCAGTCGTTACTGCAAGCGACCCTAATTGCCTCTGGATCGCCCTGTAGCCGAAGGGTTGGCTGAAAAATGTGCTAAAGGCGAGATCATACACAAAACTACTTCAGCTAAGAATGCCTTGGAAGAAATGTTGCTCCTAGGTGACCGGTTAAAATGCTATCAGGCTGACCTGATAGATAAGAGATCTATGATGAACGATGTGCTGGTGGCGTTATTGGTATTGAGCACCAAATGCTTTAGCTTGCGGCCTCTGATGCTTCGATATGCCATAATCCCAATACTAAGCAGTCAATTCAGCGGTGAAAATAATGAAGATTGGAATTTTAAAAACCGATGATGTGCGCAAAGAGCTTGTGGGCGAATTTGGGGAGTACCCAGAAATGTTTGCCGACCTGCTGCGCGACCAGGACCCCGGGCTGGAGTTTAATACCTACGAAGTCCAGCACGGTCAGTACCCAGCACAGATAGATGAAGTGGATGCCTACCTTATTACGGGTAGTAAGACAGGCGTATATGACGATAAACCCTGGATTCCACCGCTAATGGACTTTGTACGAAAGCTCCATGATGAGAAAAAGCCAACCATCGGTATTTGCTTTGGTCACCAGTTAATTGCCCAGGCCTTGGGAGGCCGGGCGCGCAAATCAGATAAGGGCTGGGGGCTGGGAGTGCACACCTATGAGATGCAGGAGACGCCAAACTGGATGTCCGAGCCCGCGCCTAACTTTAGCCTTCTAGTGACGCATCAGGACCAGGTGGATGAGCTGCCACCAGGTGGTCGAGTACTGGCGTCCAGTGAGTTCTGTCCTATGGCGATGGTGCAAGTGGATGGCCATATGCTTAGCTTCCAGGCGCATCCTGAATTTACCAAGCCTTATTCAAACAGCCTAATGGAGCTTCGTCGGAAAGCTTTTGGTGAAGCTGTGGTTGATAAAGGGCAGGAGTCGCTAAAGAACGATATCCATGAGAATGCGGTTGCCAGGTGGATGCTGGAGTTTTTGCGTAAATAGTATAGCGCCAAATCAATCTTAAGGTGGGGGAGCCCACCTTTTATATGCTTTATTTCCCTCATACATTATTTGAAAAATAACCAATAGTCTAAATTCCTTAGTTTATAGGGAATTTTTAAGTGGAAATGACTTGTTGTTTTTTTAAATGATTTTATCTAATTGTTAATTAATTTTGGTGCTTTGTTATTTTTATATCAAGGTAAATATATTTGTGCTGAGGGTTTGGGTTTTTAATTGATTTTTTCGTGCCATTTCCATAGTTTTAATCTGTCTTAATGTTTTGTTGGCGTTTAATTTGTTCTTATTCTCCATATTTCGAATGTTCATAGTTGCTATATCGCGTATCAGTCTTTTGTTTGTTTTTTATTAAAAGTATTAAGTGTTTTGTTTTTTTTGAGAACTGATTTGCATTTTTTATGTGTGATTTTTTATTTGTAAAGTTGAGAATGACGGTTCTCGGGATGTCTGTCTCGATGTGCCAGATTGCGTCCCAGTTATTTAAATAAAGATAATTTCTGGGGGTTTTATGATTTCTATATATGAAGTTAAGAAGGGTTTTTCTAAGAGCCTGTTAGCAATTTCAATTGGTGCAACTCTTTCAATAAGCTCAATTTCTCTAGCAGATAATACGACTGGTACAATTAGGGGGTCTGTGCTAAATGTAGCAAAATCAGACAAAGTAAGAATTACAGATGTTGCTCGAGGCATTTCTAAAGATATTTCCATAGGTAATGGCGGAGAATTTAGAGTGGGAAGCCTGCCTCCTGGAGAATACCAGTTGGACCTTTATTCTGGTGGCCAAGTCACGGAATCTCGTTCAGTATCGGTGAGTTTGGGGGGGACTGTTAATATTGCTCTCGGCGATAGTTCTGAAATGGAGGAAGTTATTGTTCAAGGGCAGAGAATTTCTCAGGTAGATACAGGAATTGCTGAGTCAGGTTTGGTGATATCATCAGATGAAATTATAGAGCTTCCTGTGGCACGAAACTTGGACTCGGTTACTCTTCTTGCACCAAGTGTTTCTAGGGGTGATCGTACTTTTGATGAGTTCGGTGGTGGGACTAGTTTTGCAGGAGCATCAATTGCAGAAAATGTAAGTTACATTAATGGATTGAATACTACTAATTTTAGGAATGGGTTGGGTTACTCTACAGTTCCATTTGAATTTTACGATAATATACAAGTAAAAACTGGTGGCTATTCAGCCAAGTTTGGTCGCTCTACGGGTGGGGTAATGAACGCTACTACCAAGAGTGGCTCTAATGAATTTAAATTTGGTACTAGTTTTTATTATGATGAGGAGACTGAAACCGCTCCAAATACCTTTGTCTACGATAATGATCAGGATGAACTAAATGCTCGGGAGGCAAATATTTATGCTTCGGGGCCAATCATAGAAGACAGATTGTTTTTTTATGCTCTCTATAGTGGTGTTTTAAAAAATAAAGAATACTATGGGATGACCAGTGGTCGTGGCTATAAAGAGGAAACCGAATCAGACTTTTGGGGGGTGAAAATAGATGGCTATATTACTGAAGACCATCGAATAGAGCTTACCGCCTTTAGTGATGAAAGAGATATTGTAGAAGGTATTTATAACTATGATTCTGAGACAGAGCAAACAGGCGATTATATCGGCGATATTGTCTATGGAAGGGGAGGTTTCAACTGGATAGCTTCCTATATCGGCAACTTAAATGATGATATGACTTTAAGTATTTCCTATGGTGAAAACACACAGGATCGAAGTGAAATACCAGAAAACAAAGATGCTTCTACCGTTTATTGGTACAACCCGGGTCGAGTATCAATTGGTGATTGGGTTGGATCGACAGTAGAAGTTGGAGAAGATACACGGGAAATGTTCCGTATTGATTTCTCCTGGGTTATTAAGGATCATTTTGTTGAAGTTGGTATTGATAATGAGACAAATAACCTTACAGAAAATACCACGTATTCAGGGGGAGAGGTGTGGAGGCTCTATCCAGAGCTAGGACGGGCTCGCAACCTTATCTACGAAAATGTTGGCAGTTTTGAAACAGAGTCTACAGCTTTTTATTTACAGGATACCTGGCAGATAACAGATGACTGGTCTGTTCAGTTGGGTTTGCGGAATGAGACTTTCACCAATAAGAATGCAGCAGGAGAGGAATTTATTGACGTGAGTGATCAGTGGGCACCGCGATTTTCTACTGTATGGGATCCAACTGGTGAAGGAAAGCAAAAGATATTTGCAAATTTTGGTCTTTATTACCTTCCTGTAGCTTCAAATACCAATGTAAGACTTGCTGGTACAGAATTATATACCACTGAGTGGTTCGATTGGGATGGTTCTTGCCTGAATAGTGATTCAACGCCTTGCAATTTAGGTGAATCCGATGGTCTCGGATATTATGCTGATGGTAGTCTAAAAGATACCAAAAGTGTTGTAGATAAGAATATCGACCCAATGTATCAGTCTGAGTATATTCTCGGATATGAATATATTATGGATAGCGGTATTCAGCTTGGTGTTCGCGGTATTTATCGCAACTTGGAAGTTGCGTTAGAAGATTTGGCTATTGATGCAGCAGTAATTGACTACTATAACTCCTCTGGTACTTGGGATGCATCTAAGGTCGATGGTGCCAGCGTCGAAGATATATTTGGTGGTTTCCACCAGTATGTATTGACTAACCCTGGCAACGATATGCGAATTTATATTCCTGAACAGGGGGAGTATATTAATTTATCGGCAGCTCAACTAGGGTATCCTGAGGCTAAGCGACAATACGGTGCTGTTGAATTTACTTTCAAGCGCCCATTTGATGGCAGGTGGTCATTAGATGCCTCATATACTTGGGGGCATAGCTGGGGTAACAATGAAGGGTACGTTCGTTCAGATAATGGACAAACAGATTCAGGGTTAACAACTAACTTTGATCAACCGGGATTGATAGAGGGTGGGTATGGCGATCTGCCAAATGACCGCAGGCACACGGTCAAAGCTTTTGGTACCTATAGTTTTGATATGGGGTTGAGATTAGGGGCCAATTTCATGTGGCAGACAGGCCGTCCAAAAAACTGCTTTGGAATGCATCCGAATGATGTGTTTGCCCAGGAATATGGATCTGAGTCTTTTTACTGTCAAGGAGAGCTCAATTCACGAGGTAGTCTGGGAAGAACTGATGATTACTGGAATCTTGACCTAAATGCACAATACCCGATTGAGTTTGCTGACAATCAGAGATTGTTAGTTAGCTTGGATGTTTTTAATGTTTTTAATAATGATGCTGTTTTAGAGGTGGAAGAACAAGGAGATCTTGATGGGACGACGGAGCCATATGATTACTTTGGGCGTGCTTATTATTATCAAACGCCACGCAGCATTCGCTTAGGCTTAAGATACGATTTTAATTAGATTATATTTTTAACTTAGTTCTTGCTAAGTTCAGGCAAGTGAAAAAACTTGCCTGAACTTATAGGCTTAGATTTATAGTTATTTGTCTGTGTTATAAGATTTCTTATTTTTAATTTACCCCAAAAATAAAATCTTCTTCCAGCATAACAATCCGAACTCTAATTGGCTCTTCAATTTGAAACATCCTACGAGCGGATTCATCAATCTGAATGGCAAGATTCTGCAAGACCTGATGAGTCCTGTTAGGTTGCTTTTTACATAATATTTCAATATAGCAACCTGCCGGAACCGCTAAAGTGGCTGGTATTATCACGACAGCAGTATCTTCTTCTACATCAAGCGCCCTGTTTAGTAAGTCTGCTAAAAAAGATGGGGTTGAATCTGGAGATAACTTAGATTTATCAAGATAAATTTTACAGCTGGCCATACTTAGTTTCCAGTTTGATTAGTTGATTTGGTGCCTGTCCTGAAGTGTCCTTACAATAAGCTCGCCTTGAATGGCAATTCTCTAAAACCTGCTTTTAGGTTTTTTGGTAAATAAAAGTATATAACTAATATATTTCACCATACTTTTCATAGTAGAGGATCCTAGCATGCGCCACTCAATTTTTTAGATTATCTATATATGACTATAACGATTTATTATATAGGGTAGATGGCTGAGGGCTTTAGATGAGTCGACTGATAAGCTTTATGTGTCACTTCAGTAGAAATTTATACGGCAGCGCTATACTTACAGGTATGCAAAGCAGGAAAGTATTTTTTAGTAGGTTTTACTGGGTTGAGTGCCTCTCCAAAAATAGTTGCTACTCAAGGCTGGTAAAAATCATATTTTGATATTGAATGGATAATGACTGGTTGGATTGGGTCTCTTATAGAGGTATCAACCTCTCAAGTCTAAAAATATTTTTTCGGTTACTAATCAATATAGCTTGTTCAGTAAAAGTAGTTAACGAGTTAGCGGTATGAGAGAGGTATATGTAAGAGCGAAGTATATAGACCATCTGGTTTCCATTTGTAGGCTGAATCTTTTGGAAGGAAAACTTATAATAAGCGAAGAGCGCTCCCATCCGAAAATTATATTTCTATGTGGCCTTGTACGAATCCAATATGAGGATATGGAGATATCTCTATATCTTGCTTCCTCTTGGCTGCTCCTAATAGAGAAGTTCAGAATGAATTGACAGCGGAAATATCAGAGGTTGTTCTGGGTAGTTTGTAAAGCATGGATTAAAAGTATGAAGTGATTGTTATTTACCGATAAATGAAGTATAGATTTTAATTGACTCCTCTATGTAAGAAATTTAAATTTAACACATCTAATTTTGAGCACTTAATTTACAATAATCTGCAAAAAATAAAGATTTGATTTTTTGCCTGCCCGGCAGGTCGACTAATAGGTTTAATGCATTGTCAACGCCTTTTTCTCATACTACCCGAGCTATTGCCTCAGACTCTATCCGCGCTTTGGTCGTTGTTACCTTGTTAGGATTTTTACTTCTGATTGCTTGGTTAATTTGGTTTTTTACGAAAGATATTACCATCTATAGCGTAAGTGATGATGCTAGGTTGGAGCAGGAGCAAAACACAATTCATGTGAGTACCCAGAGGATTGGTCGGGTGATCACTGTTGATGCTGAACTAGGTGATACCCTTGTGGCCGGGGATATCCTGGTACAACTTGATACGTCTGTACTTGATTTGAGTTTAAAGGGTGATACCAAAATATCTGAAAGTTTGAGGGACCAACTTGACTCTGTCCAGCGAGAGCGACGGTTGCTAGATAAAAAAATTGGCGAAGATGAAAAAGCCCTTAGCGATCAATTGAAGATACTGGAACAGAGGTACCAGCTTCAGGCTAGCAATCAAAAGATTCAAGCGGAGGTTGCCGATCGCTATGAGCGATTACTGGAGAAACAGCAAAGTTCAGAGTTGGATTACTTAGCTGCAAAGCGTACCTACCAGCAAATGGCAATGGCGACACTTAAAATACAAGCGGATATTCGTGCTCTGGAGGATCGAAGAGCACAGTTGATCAGTGAATATGAGTTGGAGGTGAGTACCCTCAAACAACGAAATCAAGATATAGATGGCAAGCTTGCAGAAGTAGATACCCGTATTCAACAAAGCCACCTAGCGGTGAGTGAGCAAAAATTGCGGGCACCAATCGCCGGGAAACTCGCCGCCCTTGCAGAAATTAGGGAGGGCGAGGTTCTTGCGGCGGGTCAACAAATAGCGACTATTCAGGCAGAGGGCCTTATCTCGATTCAGGCATTTTTTCCACCGGCGCTAGCCTTGGGACATATCCAGCCCGGGCAGCAGGCTCGGGTAAAACTGGATGGTTTTTCCTGGGCCCGATATGGACAACTGGAAGCGCGTGTGGAACGAGTGGCCAGTGCCGTTCAACAGGGTAAAGTCCTCGTACAGCTTTCTCTGCAAGGTGAAGTTCCACCTCACCTCCCGCTATTACATGATTTGCCAGCGCGGGTAGAAATTGCCACGGGTAAGAAGACACCTTATCAGCTGCTTTTACAGCGGGCAGGAGAAATACTCTCAGGTAAAGCTCCCAAAGATGTTATGGAGGAGGGAGCGTGATCTTGAAACAGAAATTACGCTGGTTGGTTCCTGAGGTAGTTCAAACCTCCAATATGGATTGTGGTCCGGCATCCTTAAAGTGCTTACTTGAAGGTTTTGGTGTAAGTACACACTACGGCCATTTGCGCGATGCCTGCCAGACGGATGTGGACGGTACTTCCATAAATACACTGGAGAAAATTGCAGTAGAGCTGGGATTGGACGCTGTTCAGATGGTGGTTCCTGTTGACCATCTATTATTGGATATTCCTGGTTACTTACCCGGGCTAGTTGTGGTGCGACTGCCTAACGGTAATACCCACTTTGTTGTAGCTTGGAGAAATCATTGCGGAATTGTACAAGTGATGGACCCAGCAAGCGGTAGGCGTTGGCCCAGTGCACGCCGTTTTTTGGATGAGTTGCACGTTCACACTGCTCGGATCCCTCCTCAGAGGTGGCGAAGCTGGGCCGGTAGTGACGACTTTATTGGGCCACTCAAAGAGCGTATCGCAGCACTTAAGGTCGGAAGTACTGTGGCCACCGCTCTATGTGAAAGAGCATTAAAGGATGAGAGTTGGCTCTCATTGGCTTTTCTTGATGCCTCCATTCGGATGCTTGTTTCACTGGTTATGTCTGGAGCAATAAAACGTGGGGCTGAAGTTAGTGGAATGTTGCGAAGGTTATCAGTTGAATTTTCTACAGATACCAGCCAAGGGTTTTCATTAGTACCGGAAAATTACTGGTGCGTGCGTCCATCCCACCCACGTGGAAGTGAGCTTGAAGAAAAAATTGAACTTGCTCCCGAGCTGCTGGAGTTCAGTGGTGCGGTCATCGTAAGTGTTAAAGGTGTACGTGATCTCAATGAAGTAGAGCCAAAATCGGAAGCGCTGTCGAGAGCTTTAAGTGAGCCGCCAGCTAAACCTCTCCAGCAGCTCTGGAGGTTTATGCGTGAAGATGGAGTAATTGCTCCACTTACTATTTTTATCGCTATGCTCGGATCGGTACTGGGATTAATGTTTGAAGCACTGCTTTTCCGCGGACTGATAGATATCCATAGTGAACTAGCGACAGAGGTACAACGAGCTGGTACGATTGGCCTGCTAATTGGCTTTATGGTTACTCTATTGCTATTGCAGTTTCCCACGGCAAAAGTTCAAATGATGATAGGGCGCCATTTGGAAAACCGTTTTCGTATGCGTTTTCTAGCTGCACTACCAAAAATACCCGATCACTTCTTTCAGAGTCGCCCCACGTCTGATACTGCCGAGCGCTCGCACCGCATTTCCACCTTGAGAGATTTACCTGTCCTTGGGACCAGTATTATTTTTAAGGTTTTTACTCTGTTGGCAACTGCAATGGGAATTATCTGGCTCGCACCTACCGCTGCGCCTTTAGTACTCATCATGGCTGTGTTGCAGGTTGCTGTACCTTTGATATTTCATCCAGTGCTCACTGATTACAGTATGCGAGTACAGACTCACGCCGGGGCTCTGGCTCGCTTTTATATGGATGCGCTACTGGGAGTAATACCAATTAGGGCTCACGGCGCCAGTGAGTCCGTTCAACGAGAGCATGAAAGCCTACTCACCGAGTGGATTAGAGCTGGTTATTCCTCATTACGCTTTCAACTCAATAGTCAGGCAGTGCAGCTATTAGTGAATTGTACCCTCAGTAGCGTGCTGGTGATTTATTGTGTTAATGCACGAGGGGCAAGTCCCGATCTGCTTTTGCTGATTTACTGGGTACTGGCACTACCACCACTGGGTGAAGAAATTTCGGGGCTGATGCGAAGTTATCCACGGCAGCGAAATTTCTTACTGAGAGCCCTCGAACCGCTGCAAGCAGTCACTGAGACTGATACAGATAAAAATTCCGCTGATAGTGTGGAATTTTCCCCGGCAAAACCAGTGGGAATCAAGTTTGAGAATGTCAGCGTTAATGCCAGCGGCCGCACTATTCTCAACGGGGTAAATCTGGAGATCAGCCCCGGCGAGCAAATTGCTGTGGTCGGGGCATCCGGCGCTGGCAAATCGAGCCTTGCCGGGGTATTGCTGGGGTGGCACAAACCGGCCAGTGGCCGTGTAATGCTCAACGGCGGAGAATTGAAGGGAGAATTACTGCATCGTTTTCGCCTTCACTGTGCCTGGGTTGATCCCGCAATTCAGTTGTGGAATAGCAGCCTTTTAGAGAACTTGAGTTACGGCAATAAGCCGGGAGCTCCCCTTTACCCCATTTTACAGCAAGCGGATTTACTCAAGCTGGTAGCAGCGCTACCGGAGGGGCTGCAAAGCCCGCTAGGCGAAAGTGGTGCCCTGGTCAGTGGTGGTGAAGGGCAGCGCGTACGTCTTGGGCGCGCACTTGGCCGCGAGGAAACTGCTTGTGTGATTCTGGATGAACCGTTCAGGGGTCTTGATCGCCAACAGCGGCAGCGCCTGATGAACCGGGTACGGGAGGTTTGGCAGGGGGTCACCCTGATCTGTATTACCCACGATATCAGCGAAACCCGGGACTTTCCTCGTGTTTTGGTCGTGGGCGATGGTTGCATTATTGAAGATGGTAAGCCCAGTGAGCTTCAAGCCCAGGGCGACACGCGCTATGCGCAGCTACTGGCAGCTGAAAGCAGTCTTTGGCAAGAGTGTTGGCAGAGTAGCAGTTGGCGTCACTTGCGCATGGCCAGCGGCCAATTGACAGAAGTGCAAGGAGTTTCTGGGGCGACACCAGCCTCCCGGTTTACGGAGGTTGCCAGTGAGCAGTAAAGAATTAATGCCCTATTGCTGGCCAGTGTCGCAGCTGGAGGCTGCTTTACAAGCGTTGGCAAAATACAGCGGCTTGGAGCCTGAGGTAGCGGAGCGCAAATCCCTTGGAAGCGCCCTGGAGTTGAATGCCAGGTTGCAGGCAGGTGCCGAAGCTTTAGACTTGCAAGTGGAGCAGGTGAGTTGTAGCTATCCAGAGCTCGAAACCATGCTGTTGGGAGCCGCCCCTGCACTGTTGCGGGTTCGCTTTCCCGAGGGGGAATATTTTATAGCACTGTGTGGTGGCAGGGGGCATAAGTTACAGCTGCTCACACCGGCATTGCACCTGGAGAAAGTTTGCCTAGAGTTGGTAATTCAGCAGCTGGCTTGCGAGCTTGAAGGGCCCCAGCGCGAGCGTATCGAACAATTGCTGGATAGCGCACACATTCAAGGGCGTCGCCGCAGGACAGCCATGACTGCTCTGCTGCGGGAGAATCTTGCCAGCGTACGCTTGGATGATTTCTGGCTATTGCGTCAATCCAATCACCGGTCTTTCCGCTTACAGCTTCGCCAGCGTGGGCTGTATTGGCGCTTTGCCGCCATGCTTGTGTGTCACAGTGCCCAGATGGCTATTTTTCTGTGCGGCTGGTGGGTGATAGGTAGGGCTGTGCTCGAGGGCCATATTGATACCGGCTGGCTATCTGCCTGGGTATTGTTGATGGTGACTCAGGTTCCCCTATCCCTGCTCACAGCCCGGCTGCGCGGTGTGGTCTCCGTTGAGACCGGCGTACTCCTGAAACAGCGATTGCTCGCCAGCGCGCTGCGCGTCATTCCCAGTCGTATTCGCCATATGGGTTCGGGTCAGGTATTGGGCAGGGTTTACGATGCGGAGAATATAGAAGCCAGTGCATTACAGGGTGCCTTTTTATTATTGCTCGGCGTTGTAGAACTGTTAATTGCAGCCTCAATTTTACTGATGGGAGCTGGTGGCCTTATCTATGCAGCAGTTTTGCCCCTATTTTTAGCGGTTGCATTTTTTCTGGGGCGGGCACAGTACTACGGACGCAAAGAGTGGACAGCACAGCGCCTGTCAATGACCCACCGTCTGATTGAGAAAATGATCGGCCACCGCACCCGGCTCGCGCAGCAGGCACCCGGCGAGTGGCACCGGGGCGAAGACAGTGAGTTAAATGACTACCTGGAAAGTTCTTCTCACATGGATAATACCATGGCGCGTTTGCAGGCTTTTTTGCCGCGCCTGTGGTTACTTTTAGGGATCGTGGGGCTGGCCCCAATATTTATTAGCGACAGTGCCAGTAGCACCCAACTCGCAATTGCCTTCGGGAGCATGTTGTTGGGATATCGCGCAGTTTTAAAGTGTATGAATGGCTTTACCAGCGCCTTAAGTGCTGCAGTTTCCTGGGAAAAAGTACGTGAATTATTTTCCCTGGAAGATAGCCACTTAAGGGGCAGTGCCGGTTCGGCAATGGTAGCGTCGGCGGGCCAGAAAAGCTCTTCACAGCCTCTGTGTTATTTACGCGATATCCGTTTTACCTACGAGGGAAAAAATCAAGCGGTGTTGGCGGGTTGTAATCTCAGTATTTATCCCGGTGACCGGCTTTTGCTGCAGGGCGCTTCCGGTTCAGGGAAATCCACTTTGGCGAATGTCCTCACCGGTATCCAGAAACCGGATGATGGCCTGTTGCTGCTTAATGGCTACGACCGCGCAAGTATTGGTGCCGAATCTTGGCGCAGGATGGTCGCTTCAGCTCCGCAATTTCATGAAAATCATGTGTTGGGAGATTCATTTCTTTTTAATTTATTGATGGGAGATCAGTGGCCACCTCGCCGTGAGAGCTTGCGCAGGGCTTATGCAATCTGCGATGAGTTGGGGTTGACCCCATTATTGGAAAAAATGCCTGCGGGAATTTTACAAACGGTTGGTGAGATGGGATGGCAGCTATCTCACGGCGAGATGAGCCGTTTATTTATCGCTCGTGCACTCTTGCAAAATGCTGAGTTAGTGGTGCTGGATGAAAGTTTTGCGGCACTTGATCCGGAGAATCTACGGGTGGCGGTAGCTTGTGTGCAGGAGCATGCGAAAACCCTAATGGTTATTGCTCACCCATAGTTGATTACAATATAGAAAAAATTTATGAGTCTTGATTTCAAGTAATAACTGGAACTTTTTCATACTGCAAGCAGATTTTTTGCAGCTCTATAAAAAACTTATTCGTTGATATTTTATTCAGGTTCGCTCTTGGACTAATATTCAGGCGATCCATTACAAATTGAACCTACTTGTCTGTTACTTTATTAAAGATGGTATCCCTTGGGGAATACTGTTGAATGACTCCATTAGTATTTTTATTGATGCCCCTATTCCAGAATAATTATGGGGAAGGAAAATAAATATCGGTTTCTAAGCCTTCTATAATCGTTTCATGATCAGGGCCTTCAAGATCATCATTGAATGATAGTTGTTTTTATTTTATCTTTGATACACACCATATGATTAACCATTGCTTCAGCCAATAAGTCTGATCACTTACCTGTCAATCGAACAATAATAGAAATAACGTCTTGCGTTCGCCCATCGTCAGCAAAGCTCCGCCAGGCCCCTTGCCTATAAAAGTGTCACCTTCCCTTTCACCTATCCGATTCATTAGGTCAACAACAATTGCACAATTATCTATGTTCACACTTTTTTTGATTTTTCGTGCCTATCATGCTTTCCATAACACTTGCGAAAGGGCTTTGATGTAATCCTAAGCTATTTGTATAAATCTCCATAAATAGATCGGCTGATAGATCATTTCGTGTTGTCATGATACATCTGTATGTCTCTTTAATTAGCTTGCTGAGGAATTAATTCTTTCCAAGTTAGAGTGTCTATTTTTGCCACACACCATCGGTTATTTTCTGTGCCTCATATGCTTGCAGGCGCCTAAGATCCGTAAGCTTCTGTGCTTACCCTGAGTAATATCCTCGCAAATCTTTATTGCGTTGCAGCTATCGGCTGGTCGTCAAGGGATGCCTTTCCAACAATTTTTCTATTTCTTTCTGAGAGTGTCCACTTTTTCATAGGCTTTAATCTGGTATCGTTCATTCTTGCTCAGTTGCTGGTAGCTCATCGTGTTTTTCTCTTGGCCTGGAGGGATGCTGACACCCCTCTTACCAATTGCATTTATTATCCGAAACCAAGGCTTGTATTGAATGCCACTCGATCGCCCCTAAATTGGAGACGAATAGGAATTTGGGTCAATTGCTATAAGAAACATGGTTGAAAATTTTGTTTGCTTCTTAAATACGATTGCTGGGAGAGTGGAAGGGTTGCGGATAGGATAGTCAGCAAAGAGTTCCTATAATTTTGACGCTGACCAAACATTGCACTTAACCAAGAAAAGGCCATCATATAATTTAAGATGACTTCAGAGAGCTTACCGAAAGTAAAAGTAGTTAGAGATTGAAAAAATCAAGTTAGCGTACCCGCCTTCATTACCCTCCTAGTTCATCGTGCTTGAATGTGGTACAGGAAGGGTTTCTAAACTAGGGTATAGAGCGCCTTACCTGAAAGTATTTATGACTGTTTTGGAGCTGAAGTCAGGGCTGAAAAAACTTTTAAAGTTCACAACACTGTAGCTTCAAGTCATTTAAAACAATGAGGTCTGCCAGTAAAAGAATGGCTTCAGTAGCAAAAGCATATTGTTCGATACAAAATTAACCGAATGAACCAGTAGATCATAATGATCTCCCTAAAGGCAATCTTAAAGCTGTTACAATCTAATAGGTACTATAGTTCCTGCTGGGTAAGTAATTAGTTGAGCTTGGAGTATTCACTGTATTAAATTAAGTAACATCAGGTTGTCCAAGTGCATCGTATTTTAGTCTACTAAAAGAATTGTCTACAATGAGAAGGGAATATTAGAAAATTATCATTTTTGTGATGAGCTTAAGTTAAAAATATTGTGTGGTAAACACTAACTCAAATCAAAGTGGATGGTTTTACTCTACGAAGAGTAAGGTGTGCTATTTATGTCATACGTACCACTTTGGTGAAAAGTAATGTTGATTGTTTAAGAATGCAGCCCATAACCACTTTTTCTGGATTTTTAAGTCGTACTTTGAGTTGTTTTCGATGCCATGAAAGAGACTTTAGTTGTGACCACTCCCCCATAATTGTTGAGTATTTATGGTGTATTGTGCTGTAATCGGGTTAAGCTTATCGCTATCCAATAATCTAATGAGATTTTTTTGGATATTTGTTGAAAAAATTATACGACAGGAGATTTATATGAACATTGAAACTGATATTTCTGCAGGTCCTGATGGTGCATTTGATCCGCCGCGTGCTCAAGCTTAAGGTCTCGTATAAATTTATAAGAGCTCATAAAATAAGCTTGTATTTTTACTTTCTAAATAAAAAAGCCCGCTTACGCGGGCTTTTTTATTATCAAAATCAAGTCTTAAGCTTCTTATAATGCATGCGATGCGGTGTTGCATCCTCACCTTTGCGCTGCACAAAGTCCTCGTGGTACTCGGTGTAGTTACCCTCAAAGAATACCGCTTCACTCTCACCCTCATAGGCGAGGATATGGGTGGCAACGCGGTCCAAGAACCAGCGATCGTGCGAGATTACCAGGGCGCAACCGGGGAAGTTGAGCAGGGCTTCTTCCAGGGCGCGCAGGGTTTCGATATCCAGATCGTTGGAGGGTTCGTCCAGCAGCAGTACGTTGGCGCCCTGCTTGAGGGTATAGGCCAGGTGCAGGCGTCCGCGTTCACCACCGGAGAGTTCGCCTACGCGCTTCTGCTGGTCACTGCCCTTGAAGTTAAAGCGGCCAACATAGTTGCGCGAGCCCACTTCGTAGTTGTTGATCTTGAGCATATCGTGGCCGTCTGAGATGGCTTCCCATACGGTCTTGCTGTCATCCAGGTTTTCACGGCCCTGTTCAACGTAGGCGACCTTAACGGTTTCACCGGTCTTGATCTCGCCGGAGTCCGGCTGCTCGGTGCCGCTGATCATACGGAACAGGGTGGACTTACCGGCACCGTTACCGCCGACGATACCTACTATTGCGCCCTTGGGCACGCGGAAAGACAGGTTGTCGATCAGCAGGCGCTCGCCGAAGCCTTTGCTCACACCTTTAAACTCAATCACATTGTCGCCGAGACGCTCGCCGGGCGGAATGTAGATTTCGTTGGTCTCGTTGCGGGCCTGGAAGTCCTGGGACTGCATTTCTTCCAGGCGGGACAAACGGGCCTTGTTTTTGGACTGACGGCCCTTGGGATTTTGGCGGGCCCACTCGAGTTCCTTTTGCATGGCTTTGGCGCGAGCCTGTTCGCCGCGCTGCTCTTGCTCCAGACGTTTTTCTTTCTGTTCCAGCCAAGTGGTGTAGTTGCCTTCCCAGGGGATGCCGTGGCCGCGGTCCAGTTCCAGAATCCAGCCGGCAACATTGTCGAGGAAGTAGCGATCGTGGGTGATGGCTACCACAGTGCCGGTGAAATCGTGCAGGAAGCGCTCCAGCCAGAATACGGATTCCGCATCCAGGTGGTTGGTGGGTTCGTCGAGAAGCAGCATATCCGGGCGGGACAGCAGCAGGCGGCACAGGGCCACACGGCGTTTTTCACCGCCGGACAGATTGTTGACGTCCGCATCCCAGGGCGGCAGGCGCAGTGCGTCTGCGGCAACTTCCAGGCGGTGCTCCAGGTTGTGGGCGTCCCAGGCCTGGATAATGTCTTCGAACTGTTGCTGTTTCTTGGCCAGGGCATCGAAGTCCGCGTCGGGCTCGGCGTAATCGGCGTAGACCTGCTCCAGGCCGGCGAGGGCGTCGATGGCTTCGCGTACACCGTCCTCTACGTTGCCGCGCACGGTCTTGCTGGCATCGAGTTGCGGTTCCTGGGGCAGGTAGCCGACCTTGATGCCGGGCATTGCGCGGGCTTCGCCGTTAAAGTCCTGGTCGACCCCAGCCATAATGCGCAGCAGGGTGGATTTACCTGCGCCGTTGAGACCGAGTACGCCGATCTTGGCGCCGGGGAAGAAGGAGAGGGAGATGTCCTTGAGGATCTCGCGCTTGGGGGGCACTACTTTGCCCACCCGGTTCATGGTGTATACGTATTCGGCCATTTGGGGTTCCGTAATGGGTGTTGGAATCGGTCAGATTTTGCGCGCAACTTATCAGTTTGCGTAAAAAGTGCAACCGGGCATGTCTGTGGTAGCCCGCTGTACTCGCGTGTGGCTGACGTCAAATGTGATCTGTGTTTAACTGCGACACTATCTAGTACAAGAGCTATAAGACGAATAAAAATGGATCAGGATTCCCCGGTGTTGTTTTCCCGGCGCGGCGCCCTGGCGATCGCGACACTAAACCTCCCCAAGGCTCTCAATGCCTTAAATTCACCCATGATCGACCTGTTGTCGGCCCAGTTGGACCGCTGGGCTGAAGATACTGAAGTGGCAGCAGTCTGGATCGATGGCAGTGGCGAAAAGGCGCTGTGCGCCGGAGGCGATGTGGTGGCGCTGTATCAGGAGTCCGCCGCCTATGGTGAGACACCGGACTACGGCTTCACCACCGACTTCTTCTCCCGCGAATATCGCCTGGACTACCAGATTCACACTTACGCCAAGCCCGTCGTGGTGTGGGGCGGTGGCTTCGTGATGGGGGGCGGTATCGGCATTATGGCGGGAGCCAGCCACCGGATTGTGACCGAAACCACTCGCATGGCAATGCCGGAGATTACGATTGGTTTGTTTCCCGATGTGGGGGGCAGCTGGTTCCTGAATCGTATGCCCGGGCGCCTTGGGCTTTTCCTGGGGCTGACCGGTGCGCAGTTTAATGGCGCCGATGCCCTGTTTGCCGGTATGGCGGATCGCATAATCGGTCAGGACCAGCGGGAATCAGTCTTGTCTGCGTTAGCGGGGCTCAGTTTTGGTGAAAACCTGGAAGCCAATCACCAGTTAATTAGCAATTGCCTTAAATCCCTGGAGCTGCCCCTTCTGGAGCGGCCTGAGTCTGCTCTGCGAGAGCATTATGACCAAATCCAGCAACTTACCGATTTTGCCACCTTACCAGAAGTTTGTGCCGCCATCAGCGCTTACCAGGGTGTGGATAAATGGTTGCAGCGGGCAGCTGCCACTTTGGCGGGTGGCTCTCCGCTGACACCCTGGATTGTGTGGGAGCAATTACAGCGGGCTCGACACCTGTCCCTGGCGGATATTTATCGCATGGAGTTAGCACTCGCGGTAAATCTCTGTGCCAGCGGCCACTTTAAGGAAGGGGTGCGGGCGCTGTTGATTGATAAAGACCGTGAACCCCAGTGGCAACCTGGCAGCTTGGAACAGATTACACCTGCGCAGGTGGAAAGCTGCTTTGAGGGACCCTGGGGCGGTGAGCACCCGCTGGCCGACCTGTAGAGATCGTATTTACCGAGCGTCCCGGGCTGTTAATCGCCGGGGATACCAACAACAAAATAGGGAGTGGCTTTTATGGAAAAGATAGCCTTTTTTGGTCTGGGTAATATGGGTGGCCCCATGGCTGCCAACTTGGCGAAGGCCGGCTATACCGTAGCGGCATTTGATTTGAGCCCTGTTGCTCTGGAACAGGCACAGCAAGACGGCTGCCTGCCCTGTGATAGTGCCCAACAGGCTGTTGAGGGCGCGGATATCGTAATTTCCATGCTGCCCAGTGGCAACGCGGTGAAAGGGCTCTACCTGGGAGAGGCTGGGCTGTTGCAGCAACTCCCGGCCAATAACCTGATTATCGACTGTTCGACTATCTCCGCAGAGGATGCCTGCCTGGTCAGCCAGGCTGCCGAGGAGCATGGGTTGAGAGCGATAGATGCTCCGGTATCCGGTGGTACAGCTGCTGCACAGGCGGGGACGCTTTGCTTTATGTGCGGCGGGGATGAAGCGGCATTCAACGCAGCGCGGGCCCCGCTGCAGGTTATGGGCAGCAAGATATTTCACGCCGGTGCTGCCGGTGCCGGGCAGGTGGCAAAGATTTGCAACAATCTTTTGCTTGCAATCCATATGACCGGTACCGCAGAAGCTTTGCAACTGGGAGTGGATAAGGGGCTGGATGCCAAGGTACTGAGCGATATTATGCGGGAAAGTTCGGGTAATAATTGGTCCCTGGCTAACTACAATCCCTACCCGGGCACTATGGAGAGCGTGCCTTCGGCAAAGGGCTATGCCGGTGGTTTCAGTGTGGCATTGATGCTTAAGGACCTGGGACTAGCTATGGATGCCGCCTCAACCAGTGCATCTTCTACTCCGATGGGAGCCCTGGCGAAAAATCTTTTCCAACTGCATGGCGCCAGTGAGGAAAACCAGCAACTGGATTTCTCCAGTATTCAGAATATGTTCCGGCGTCCGGCGGGTAGCCTTACTTAGAGCTTGTTTAAAGGTCCTGCACCACAGTCTGGCAATGTCGGCAGTGGTGCAATTTTGGCCTGTTTTGTTTGCCCTCAATCCTGTCGCCTAAAGAAAAAATTTGCGGTAGTTCTCAATTTGGCAAGATCGTGTCAAATACCATTGAGTGCTAGGTTCCCTCGGACTTTCTGAGCCGCTATCTTCCCCGCCCCTTCCCGGAAACGGGTCTCCCTTAAACAGCGCAATTATCTTGCTGCTGCACATTCCAATGGATTTTTTTCCAGGTAATTCGGCAGCTTGATTTGGATCAAGCAGTCTCAGGCAGTCAGCGAGTAACCTGTCCGCGACTTGTGATTGTGCCTGGAGGGGGGCCCTTCCTGAGTCGGGAAAAATGCCTAATCGCTTTATGGAGAAGTTAATGAATCGTATAACTGCTTGTGCGACAGCCGCTTTGACCGCCGTACTTTCTGCACCCGTACTGGCCTATGAACAAGGCAGTTTTATTCTGCGTGGTGGCATGGCCACTGTAGCACCCGATACCAGTTCCAGCGCACTGTCCCTGAATGGGGGAAGCATTCCCCAGACAGGCGTTGACGTTGATGATGGCTCCGCTCTGGGTCTTACCGGCGTATACATGTTCCGCGACCACTGGGGCCTTGAGCTGGTTGCTGCGACACCGTTCAGCCATGATATCGAAGTTGTAGGCCAGGGTCTGGGGGGCAGCTTCAACCTGGGTGAAACCAAGCACCTGCCGCCGACTCTGCTGGTTCAGTGGTATCCGATGGAGCCGCAGTCCAACATTCAGCCGTATGTTGGCCTGGGTGTGAACTACACCGCTTTCTTTGATGAAGAAATCAGCAGCACCGCCGATAGCGCTTTCGAAGGCCTTGGCGCCACCGGTGATGCAGAACTGTCCCTGGACAATTCATTTGGCCTGGCAGCAGAAGCCGGTATCGATTTTACCTTCGGTGCCGATCAACGCTGGCTGTTCAATATGTCTGTGTTTTGGATGGACATCGAGACCGACGCCAAAGTCAAAGTACCTGGCCTGGGTGAGGTGACTGCCAATGTGGATATTGATCCGCTGGTTTACATGGCTGGTCTGGGCTACCGCTTCTAAAAGGTAGCAATAAATAGGTCTGGGGTAGAGCAGTCACTGTGGTTTTCTGGTCGAAGACCCGGTGGCTGCTTTTTTGTTTGTGTCGGATTTCCAAGCAAACTACCGAACGAGGTGTGAATGAATATGAAGCAAGAGATTAAAAGCCCCGTGGGAGGGCTGTCTGAAGAACTCTTATCCCGTTATAGCGGACCCTGCCCGCGCTACACCTCGTATCCTACCGCCGATCGTTTTCACACATTAAATGGAATTGAGCCCTGGGCAGCACTGCAGGATATTCGCAGCTTGTCCCTTTATGTTCATATTCCTTTTTGCCGTTCCCTTTGTTACTTCTGTGCCTGTAATAAAGTAATTACTCATCAGTATGGCTTGGCTTCCAGTTACCTGGACCATCTATTGCAAGAAGCTCAATGGTACCGGGATAAAGTGGCTGATGTCCCTGTTACCCAATTGCATTTGGGCGGTGGCACACCGACTTTCTTAAGTGACGGCGATATGCGCCGTTTAATGGGGGGGCTGGCCGAAGTTTTTGATTTGCGACCAGGCGACGGGGTCGAATACAGTATTGAAGCCGATCCACGTACCCTTGAATTAGAGACCCTGGATACCCTGCGAGAACTGGGTTTCAACCGTTTGAGCCTGGGGGTGCAGGATTTCGATATCGAAGTGCAGCGCTCAATTAATCGTATCTGCAGTGCCGACCAGGTCACTGAGCTGACCGTAGCTGCGCGTGAGCGCGGATTTGAATCTATTTCCTACGATCTGATTTACGGACTACCCAAGCAGGGCCTGAACAGCTTGCACCGCACTTTGGATAAAGTGCTGGAGCTGCAACCGGACCGTATAGCTCTCTATCATTATGCACACCTGCCACACCGGTTTAAGGCCCAGCGCCTGATTGATACTGATTTAATCCCTTCAGCCTCAGAAAAGGTGGCGATGCAGCTGGCGGCTGTAGAGCATCTGGGTAAGGCGGGGTATGAATTTTTGGGGATGGATCACTTTGCCCGCCCTGGGGATGAACTGGCTAAGGCAGCCCATGCCGGTATGTTGCAGCGCAACTTCCAGGGCTACACCCTGATGCCGGCAGATGCTTTGGTCGGCCTGGGGGCATCGGCGATCAGCTACAGTCGCGATGGCTACTGGCAAAATTTACATCGCTTAAAGGAATATACTCAGGCGATTGGAGAAGGGAAATCTGCAGCCTGCCGGGGCTGGTTAATGGATGATGAAGATCGTTTGCGCCAGTGGGTTATTAGTGAATTAATGTGTCGTTTGCGCCTGGATAAAAACCTTGTTGAGCAGCGCATAGGTGCATCCTTTGAGGAATATTTTGCTGAGGAATTAGCGCGCTTACAGCCTATGTTTGACGATGGTCTAATTTATCAGGATAACCAAAATATTATTGTTACAGAGGAAGGTCGTTGGTTTGTGAGAAATGTTGCCGCTGCATTTGATATGTATTTGCACAGTCAACAAACAGATGCGAAATATTCACGTGTTCTATAGCTACCGGCAGGAGACTAACGGCTCGACAGCCGTTACAATTGCGGCAAATTAGTTTACCGACCGGTTTAGTATGATGGATTCCTCTACAGCTGTTAGTTGCGGCAACTGTTCAGTCAGGCGTTTGTGCTTGCCTGCGGGTTTGTGTCAGTCTGATATTGATCGGCTAGAGCAGATCACGCGTCGAAAGAAAATAATTAAAGCGGGGGAGACCCTTTACAGAGCTGGCGATCCATTTGCCAATCTCTACGCAATTCGCTCAGGTAGTTTTAAAACTGTGGTGATTGCTGCAGATGGTGACACTCAGGTCACTCACTTCGCTTTACCTGGGGAACTGCTCGGTCTGGACGCCTACAGTACACGGGTACACCCGAGTTATGCGGAAGCATTGGAGGACAGCAGTGTTTGTCTGTTGCCTTTTACTCAATTGGAAATTTTGGCCCAGCAGGTGACAGCCCTACAGCAGCAGATTTACAGCATTTTTTCTGAAGAATTACGCCAGGAAAACGATATTTTAATGTTGTTGGGTAAGCGCTCTGCTGATACTCGTTTGGCGGCTCTTCTGATTAATATTTCCAGCCGTTATGCTCGCCGTGGATACTCTCACAGTGCATTTGTTTTATCGATGCCGCGCACTGATATCGCCAATTATCTAGGTTTGACAGCGGAAACTGTCAGCCGGCTTTTCTCGCGTTTTCAGCGAGAAAAATTAATTAAGGTGAGTGGCCGATCAGTTGAGATTATTAATTTAATTGAACTCAGTGAGCTTGCGGGTACTCACTGTGGTTATGATGAAGACTGAATCTTAAAATAGTGTCCTGGCTTTATGGTCAGTCAGGACACTACCCAATCCACTAAACTTCAGCAACCGTTTCGATTGCTGATATTGCCTCCGCCCATTTTTCTTTATCTGCCTCTGGAATGTAGCTCGCTTTGAAACTATTCAGGGCCAGTTTTTTCGCCTGCTCTTTGGTCATGCCCAGACTTTCGCTAAGGGCTAGGTAGTTTTTGTTCACGTAACCGCCAAAATAAGCGGGATCGTCTGCATTAACTGTTACACATAAGCCTTGCTCAAGGAGTGACAGAATTGGGTGCTGGCTCATGTCGTCGTAAACACAGAGCGCTGTATTGGATAGGGGACAAACGGTCAGAGGTATATTTTCTTTCTTTAAACGCTCAATGAGTGCTAAGTCCTCAACGCAGCGAACACCGTGGTCGATACGGCTCACATCCAATAGATCAAGAGCTTCTAGGATATATTCTGCAGGTCCTTCTTCACCTGCGTGGGCCACTCTCTCCAGCCCCAGCTCTTTGGCCATAGCAAAGACCTTTTGAAATTTACTTGGGGGGTGCCCCAGTTCGGAGGAATCCAGCCCCACACCTTTAATTAAATCCATATGGGGCTTTGCCGCTTCCAGTGTGGCGATTGCCTCCCCCTCACTCAGGTGGCGTAGAAAGCACAAAATCAGATGGCTGCTGATTCCCCATTCATCCTCAGCATCCCGCAGTGCGCTGTTAATACCGTTGATGACGACACCGATATCAATGCCTCTCTCCGTGTGGGTTTGAGGGTCAAAGAAAATCTCTGTGTGGACAACATTGTCTTCGCGGCAGCGCTTGAGGTAGGCCATGGTTAAATCATAAAAATCCTGCTCGTGAATCAGGACCGACGCACCCTGGTAATAGATATCGAGAAATGACTGCAGGTTGTGAAACTTGTACGCTGCTTTGATTTCCTCAATGCTTGAGAAAGGAATTTCAATATTGTTGCGCTTGCTTAACTCGAACATTAGCTCTGGTTCTAGTGAGCCCTCAATATGGAGGTGAAGCTCGGCTTTGGGCAGTGCCTTTAAAAAGTTCAAATCGGCAATGGACATACAAATACCTTGTTACGGGGCTATCTTTAAACGTGAGTGCGCCAATGGCTAATCACCATTTCTGCACACTGGAACCTTGTTTGGGTGGTGAATGGGGGCTTATGGTATCAGGTTACCCTCTCCGAGAATCTAGCTATCATGGCTTATTTTGCCGGCCATTCTGACTGGAAAGTCCCTAAATATAACTCCGCCCCTTAGCCACCAAACAAAATACACCAATTGGTTTACTTCCTGCGCCTTAAATATATACTAAACTGACTAGTTTACATTTTGGGTTTTTGTCGACTGATAATGAGGAGAGGGCGATGACTAAAGTAGCGCTGATTACCGGGACTTCCACTGGACTGGGACAGAGCTTGGCGCTGGAAATGGCCAGGCAGGGGTTTACGGTTTACGCCACCATGAGAGATCTCTCCAAGGCCGGTCAGCTGACAACTGCTGCTCCTCCGGGGGCTGCTATCGAAGTAATGAAGCTGGATGTAACAGCCCCTGACAGTATCCAACATTGCGTGGATACCATTATCCAGGATGCAGGGCGGATCGATATATTGATCAACAATGCCGGAGCGGGTTTTGTAAAGACCACCGAGCATGCCAGTGAACAAGAGGTTCACTGGGTAACCGATGTGAATTATCTCGGCGTAGTGCGTTGTACCAAAGCGGTTCTGCCGCATATGCGCAAGGCTCGCAGTGGTCACGTAATCAATATTTCATCGGTAGGTGGGTTGGTGGGACAGCCATTTAATGAGCTGTACTGTGCAGCCAAATTTGCTGTAGAAGGCTATACGGAAGCTCTGGCAAGTTATGTAACACCGGCTTTTAACATTAACTTTACCGCTGTTGAGCCTGGAGGCATTCACTCTGAATTTGCCAACAATTTGCTTACGCAGTTGGAGCAGAGCCAAGGGTATCCCGAAGATGAATACCAGTCGGTCTTCGATCAGTATATCGTCGGAATGAGATCGCGGAGCCCAGAGCAGACAGAAGAAATATATCAAACCGCTGATCAGGTGGCAGCCGTAGTTTTACAAGTTGTGCAGGCTGAGGAGCCACCAATTCGGGTCAGGACATCCCCTTGGGCCAATAAGTTTTGTAACTTTAAGACCGGCCTGGATAAGGATGGGAAAAAGCAACAAAAACAGGTGATAGAAAGCTTTTTACCTAACCTGTAAAATTATATTTTTCAGAGGGAAAATTTATCATTTATTTACAAGGTAAAACCTATATTCCATTTTAATTGTTTTGCTTTGTGGTTGATCAATTGGTCACGTATTGGACCGTTTGCGATTTTATAAAGTTAACTCGCTAAGGTGAGTCAGGCGTAAAAATAGTGAAAATACCGTTTCATATGCGAGGCTAACAATATAATAGAAAAGAGTTCCTTTGGTTGATTCGCTATGACCAAGGCCCCCGTGGCTGTAAGTTGCAGTAACTGTTCAGTCAAGCGCTTGTGTTTGCCTGCAGGGCTATTACAGGCCGATATTGATCGACTTGAGCGTGTTACCCGTAAAAAGAAAATGTTTAAAGCGGGTGAAACTTTGTACCGCGCAGGCGACACCTTCCAAAACCTGTTCGCGATTCGGTCCGGAAGTGTCAAAACGGTGGTCATTGCTGCGGATGGTGATACCCAGATAACCCATTTTGCCCTTCCCGGTGAGCTTCTAGGGCTCGATGCCTATAGCTGTCGCGTCCACCCCACTTATGCAGAGGCGCTTGAAGACAGCAGTGTGTGTCTACTTCCATTTGATCAGCTGGAAACCCTCGCTCAGGAAGTCCCTACTTTACAGCAGCAAATTTATAGCATTTTCTCTGAAGAGTTACGTCAGGAAAATGAAATCCTGATGCTGTTGGGTAAGCGTTCAGCGGATGCGCGTCTCGCTGCATTACTGATTAATATTTCGAGTCGATATGCTTGTCGAGGCTATTCGCCCCGTGAGTTTGTTCTGTCAATGCCAAGAACGGATATTGCTAACTATCTCGGATTAACGGCAGAAACAATAAGTCGCTTATTTTCCCGCTTTCAGCGAGAGGGGTTGATAACAGTTAGCGGTAGGATTGTTGAAATTCTTGACCTGCTGGCATTAAGTGACTTAGCGGGAACTCATTGTGGCTATGAGGAAGGAGGCTAGGTTCTTCTACTGATCATTTATTGGCTGTCCTTTAATCCGGATGTATTCGTTGAATAGTCTGTGAGTTTTTGATCCTTTTAAGGTGCAATCTGATTATTTATCTTCCTGCCAGTTATTTTGGCCATAAATGCTGCGAATATTGCCGCTAGAAAGTTGAACGGTAGTGCTATTTAGATGGGCATTTCTATAATAATTTTTAAATTTACCTATTTTTTTCGAAGTTTTAATCGAAGGCTTTTACTCGCTAGTCAGTATTTTTTTTCGGAATTGATTTTACATTCGCTAGATAAGCCCTGGCAGGTCGTAGTAGCCTTTTCTATATGGCGCCAATTAGGGGGAGTCAAATAATGAAAATTTTCAATGCCGCGAATAGATATTGCCAACTACCTGGGATTGACAGCTGAAACTGTAAGCCGCTTGTTTTCCCGGTTTCAACGCGAAGGATTGATAAGGGTTTGTGGCAGAACAGTAGAAATCTTGGATTTATTAGCTCTGAGTGAATTGGCTGGAACTCACTGTGGCTATGAGAGTGATCAATAGCGGTTCCTGATTCACAGTTTCCTGTGACATAAACAGATTGGAATATCTCGTTACTCTGATGTACTGAACTCGGTCTTATATGTTGTGATCCCTCAATGCTGCTTCTTTGGCCTTGAAAGAGTGCTACGAAGCTTCTCTTTCCTGGTGCCGTCTCAGGGGATTGGCCGTCGTTGATTGATCTGCTCGCGGCAGTTTGGCCAATAGTGTGACTACTATTGCCGATTTAACGGCATCTTTATCAACTAACCCCTTTTTTACAAAGATACAAGAAACCTTGTTTTCCATTGTTTTCTCTGGCATCGAGAAAAGATTGGCATTTCTTTCCACAATTATTTTTTCTGTTAACGGATATTGGAGTATCCGCAAGTGTCCAAGTAGTCATAGTAGCCTCTCAGATGTCTTGCCAAGATAGGTTGCATAACAAATCGTAAATAAGAGGAAATGGATTCCATGCCTGTCAAAGAACTGGATTTAGTGAAAATATTTTCGGCAGAGGGGACTCAGGTAGGTGAGGCCCCGAACTTGGTTATTTCTGCTCATGGTGCTACGACCAAGCAGATTTTTTATACTAAGGGACATGGTGGAGATAATCTTTTCTTTTTCTCACCGCATGGGTATTCACTTAATGACCCTGGGGTTGACAGCGTCTTAAGCGGCCATGCCAAGTACCATGAGTGGATTGGAAAGGGCAAGGTTTGTCATAACTATACCTTGAGCAAGTATCAAGGCTATCACGGTACAATGACCGGGCAGATTCTCGGTCGTATCACCCGTCCTTTTATCAAGGGAGAGAGCTATTCCGATATGCAAAGCGCTATTGATAAGGCGCACAGCCATAATCAAATGGTGAGTAACCTTGACCCGAATAACCCTATGCATCAACCCTTTATAGCAGCGACAGGTATCAAACCGGTAATGACGGCCGATTTGTTGACGATCCGCAACAGGGTGAGAATGGACGATCCAACCTTGGTGGATGTTCTGAATATTTTGCATAGAAACAAATTGCACTATGAGAATATTTACTGTTCTTTCTGTCGCAGTGAAGTGAGTTTCAAGAATTTTGTAATTGGTACTCCCTCGTGGAACAGTAAGAACCAGAGCGTAAGTACTTGATAATATTCAATTGCCAACTTTGGGGCAAAAAAAGGGGGGCGGAAACGCCCCCTTAATCCACTACTTATCAGGAGTGTGTGGAGAAAGCTAATTCCTTTTCAGATTCCCTGTGACCAATATCCCTCTTCCTTGTTTCCTGTAGCCAGTCCATGGCCTCTTGTTGCTGTTTGAAATAGCGGACTTCACCGCTGACAAACCAGCTCCCGACTTTTGTGGCTATTTGCTGCCACTCCTCATCCCCAAGTACAGCGATATGTGAGAATTCGTTGCCATGCTTTAACGCCAGCTTGAACTCGTCCCAGACCGCGTGCATCCCCCAGCCTTCGAAATCCCTGAGATCAATAAGCAATTGAACCTGGGGTTTTTTTACCCCTCCTAGAGCATATTCCAAAAGTGGCGCTATATGCTCATAATCCTCATGTGTCAGCTGGCCAATAGCCTTAATATAAAGGAAAAAATCATCGTTTATGCGTTCCATGCCAATGGATATACCGTGACGTTTAAACTGCATTATCATTTCCTCCCTGATTTTATCTAGATCTAAGCTAATGCCAGTGCGGGCATCTGAGTTTGCGTGAGACTTTCATGCAGTGACTCATAGATTTTTCTCGTTGCCCTGTCAAAATACTTGCAGCTTAATTCGCTTGCCTGTTTCTGAATGTAGATCCAATCAGTAGTTCCCAAATATTGCTCAATCTGCGGAAATATTGATTTGTTCTCCAGGTCCATGTGATTACGCTGTAGCTTAAGATAGGTATTGCAAGCTTCCTGCAGTACTCTCCGCTCAACAGTCGCATCATTAGCAATAGCATAAAATAGTGCGCACATATGTTTTGTAGTCGCTGCTATTTTTTCATGCTGCATTTGCGCCTCATAAATTGATTCTCTATCGTGGATCGGTTTAGTTAATAACCGAGAAAATATTAAATCTTCTATCGGGTGGTGATACCGATCCGGGTATACCGATAAATAATCCAAGGCATCGAGGATCAACGATAAGGTACTGGGATCGCGGTCGCCGCAGCCAAAAAGATCCAAGAGCAGCCGTTCAAAAGCATTGAGTAGCTCTTGCATATGTTTGTGGTCACAGCACAGTTGTCGGTAGATGGTATTCATCCCAGACCTCCGCGATTTGTCGATGGGCCTATTGTTGCCATATGCACAAGCGCAAAGTTGATTTGGATCAAGTGAGGGGGACTTAATGGGACGCTAGGTAGAATTTACCGCTACCTACATAGGGTAAGGGAGACCTATCACTTTGTGGGTGGCTCGGCTACACCTTTGAAGTCCAAGTCCATAGCTGATCTGTGCTCCGATGTATTTGACCACAAAGTAAATAATACCTATTTTCAGAAAACCCTTTCTTCAGTTTTTCCACAAGTACGCTCTTCTGTCGGACTTGGGTAAGGGTATGTCTGGTTCTTCCTATTTCAATAATTTTCGATGATGTGTTGTTGCACATGCTGAATAGCTGCGCTTTTGCCTGTTGTTCTAGTGGTTTAACGGAGCCTTAGGGTGAGTGTTGGCATAAATTTATTTTGGGTTGCTCTATTTATGTGCGGGCACAAAGCGAATAAAACCAGGCTGGAGTGTTTATGAGAAAAATTAGAGTGTGTATTGGTTTGCTGGCGTTCCTTGCTTCAGCTGGTGTAATTGCTGAGGGGGCTTATTGGGGGAGTGTGGCAGGGATGGCGGATTTTGACTTTAAGGGAGTGGATAATCCTCTCAATCTGGGTTTACGTGCAGGTTATGTTCGCGCCTCGGGTTTTGGCGTAGAGGTCGAATATACGAGTTCTGTGTTAAGTGGTGAAACTGAGGTTTATGGTCGGGATGTAGATGTTGAGCTCAACACCTTTGCAACCTATGCGACATATAGAACTGAAGGAGACTGGTATCTGAAAGGGCGTCTAGGTGTTCTTTATGAGGATGTAACCGTCGGCAGTGATAGCAGTGATGATTTGGGTATCAGCTTGGGAGCGGGCATTGGTTACAACCTGAGCGATGCTTATCGCTTGGAGTTTGAATACACGGTGTTAGAGAGAGATGTCAGCTTTTGGTCTGGAGGATTCAGCTTGAGATTTTAATTAGCCCCTCCCGGTTCGCCCCGGCTTTTGGCCGGTGGCGACACTTCCCCTTAGTAAATTCCGCAAAAACTTTTGACTCCAATCGCAACATGTCTAAGTGAACACTTGTGCCAGTTACTCTTACCCCTATAATCCCTGCCCTTTGACCGGTCTTCGAGATGTAAGGAGAAGATAATGAGCTTTAATCTCAAGGCGATGGCTGTAGCTACTGCTTTGCTCTGTTCCGCTACTGTCCAGGCGCAAGGTGCGTATGTTGGTGGTGTTTTCGGTGTTATGGATGTTGATGCCGCAGGCGATAGTCCTTTTAATGCGGGCGTTCGCGCCGGTTATACCTGGGGTTCTGGCTGGGGATTTGAAGCAGAAGTCACTGACTCTGTTATTGAGGGTGAGTACGACCTTTACTGGTACGACTATAACTACTCTCTGACCACTCAGGCTGTTTACGCTACTTATCGGACCCAGGGGGATATTTATCTCAAGGGGCGTATCGGCTACCTGCACGAGGAGTTGGAGGTAGATGACTGGGGCAGCGACTATTCAGATAGTGGAGCATCTGCAGGGTTTGGAGCGGGCTTTAAGCTGACTGATAAGGCAGCTTTGGAACTGGATTACACATTTATTGAATCTGATGTGGATTATTGGTCCGGCTCTGTAGTGTACAAATTCTGATCGTTTTTTTGGGGAAGGCGTGGTGATCTATCACGTCTTCACATTTGCGCATTCTTACTGCCCTTGGTGTACAATGCGCGCCTTTCTAAAATGCCCAGAATGCATTGAGCAGTAGGGCCATCCCATACTGGGAGCCTTTGGTCCTACTCAAAAGCCTGGGCACTGTGGTATCGAGTTTCACAAGCCTCTACTCAAGCCCGCTTTACCGAGGGAACACCATGTTTGATTCATCTGTCACTTTAGCTTCTTATGACCCGGAAATTTGGGAAGCCATTCAGGAGGAAGACTCTCGTCAGGAAGACCATATCGAGTTAATTGCCTCTGAGAACTACACCAGCCCAATGGTGATGGAAGCTCAGGGCAGCAGCCTGACCAATAAGTACGCTGAAGGCTATCCGGGCAAGCGCTACTACGGCGGTTGTGAGTATGTGGATAAAGTGGAAACCCTGGCCATTGAGCGCGCTAAGGAGCTGTTTGGTGCGGACTACGCCAATGTGCAGCCGCACTCAGGATCACAGGCTAATGCGGCTGTTTACCAGGCGCTCTGCGCCCCGGGTGACACTGTACTGGGTATGAGCCTTGCCCACGGTGGCCACCTTACCCACGGTGCCCGCGTTAACTTTTCCGGCAAGATCTACAATGCAGTACAGTACGGCCTGAACCCGGAAACTGGCGAAGTGGATTACGAGGAAGTTGAGCGCCTGGCGCTTGAGCACAAGCCGAAGATGATCGTGGCTGGTTTCTCTGCCTATAGCCGAGTGATGGATTGGGCGCGTTTCCGCGAGATCGCTGACAAAGTGGGTGCTTACCTGTTTGTGGATATGGCTCACATTGCGGGCCTGGTTGCCGCTGGTGAGTATCCCTCCCCAATCTCCCACGCCGATGTTGTGACTTCTACTACTCACAAAACCCTGCGCGGCCCCCGCGGCGGTATCATCCTGGCGCGCGCCAACGAAGAAATTGAGAAGAAGCTCAACTCCGCCGTATTCCCCGGTGGTCAGGGTGGCCCGCTGATGCATGTGATCGCGGCGAAAGCGGTTTCTTTCAAAGAGGCCATGACCCCTGAATACAAGGCCTACCAGAAGAAGGTTGTGGAAAATGCCCGCGCAATGGCGGAGACCTTCCTCGATCGAGGCATCAACATTGTATCCGGTGGGACCGATGATCACCTGATGCTGGTTGACCTGATTGGCAAAGAGTACACCGGTAAGGATGCGGATGAAGCCCTGGGTAACGCCAACATCACCGTTAATAAGAACGCGGTACCCAATGACCCGCGCTCTCCTTTCATTACCAGCGGCCTGCGTGTCGGTACCCCGGCAATCACCACTCGCGGCTTTGGTGTAAAGGAAACCCAACAGCTCACTCACTGGATCTGCGACGTGCTGGACGCACTGGAGAAAGGTGATGTTGAAGCCACTATCGCCGATGTGAAGCAGAAGGTTCTGGGTATTTGCGCAGAGTTTCCTGTGTATAAAAAAGGCTGATCAGCACTGCTGACAAAAAAGCGGCTCATAGAGCCGCTTTTTTTATGTGTCCCTGTTGAATTTGCGTTGCACTGTGGCTGTGCGTGCTGCGGTCACACAGTGCAACGGCTGTGGTAAACTGCGGCCCATTTTCCATTCCGGGGATAATCCCACATGCACTGTCCGTTCTGCAGCGCAGAAGAAACAAAAGTAGTCGATTCCCGATTGGTGGCTGAGGGCGACCAAGTACGCCGCCGGCGCGAGTGCCTGGAGTGCCACGAGAGGTTTACCACATTTGAAACTGCGGAGCTGCTGCTGCCGCGAGTGATCAAGCAAAACGGCCAGCGCGAGCCGTTTAATGAAGACAAGTTGCGCGCGGGTATTCAGCGCGCTGTGGAAAAGCGCCCGGTAAGTATTGAGCGGGTGGAGTCGGCGGTATCTCAAATAAAACACGCTCTGCAGGCGACCGGAGAACGGGAGTTGCCGGCGCGTGCTATTGGTGAATTGGTGATGGAGCAGCTGCGTGAGCTGGACCAGGTGGCCTATGTGCGCTTTGCTTCTGTCTATCGCCGCTTTGAGGATGTCAGCGAGTTTAGAGAAGAGATTGAACGCCTGACCAGTAAGGGATCGAAGACGGAATGAGTCAAACTGTTGTACACAGTGCGGAAGCACTGATGGCCCGCGCTATTCAGTTGGCAGAGCGCGGTCTCTACACCACTATGCCGAATCCGCGAGTGGGCTGTGTGATTACTGACGGGGATGGCAATATTGTCGGCGAAGGCTGGCACAAGCGGGCCGGCGAACCCCACGCTGAGATCGAAGCCCTGAGTGATGCCGGCGACCTGGCTCAGGGGGCTAGTGTTTATGTCACTCTTGAGCCCTGCAGCCATACCGGCCGCACAGGTCCCTGTGCCGAGGCGCTGGTAAAGGCCGGCGTGGCCCGGGTTATTTACGGAATGCAGGATCCGAATCCGAATGTCAGCGGTGCCGGATTGCAAATATTGCGCGATGCTGGGATCGAAGTGGAAGGCCCCATCCTGGAAGAGAGGTGTCGCGCTCTAAACCCCGGCTTTATCAAGCGTATGACCCTGGGACTGCCCCTGGTGCGAAGCAAATCTGCCATGAGCCTGGATGGGCGCACCGCTATGGCCAGTGGGGAATCAAAGTGGGTATCGGGCCCTGCGGCTCGCGCCGATGTACAGCGCCTGCGTGCTCGCAGTTGTGCAGTGATCACCGGGGTTGAGACGGTGCGCTTCGACAATCCCAATCTCAATGTGCGCGCCGATGAAATGGCACTGGAAATGCTGGCCGCAGAGCGAGCCGCCGAAGTGCAGCCGCTGCGGGTAATTGTTGACAGCCAGCTGCGCACCCCAGCGAGAGCCTTTATTTTGCAGGGGGATGCCCCCACATTGGTGTGCACGACAGAGTGCGCGGAGGCCGAGCGCCGCGAGCGTATTGAAAAAACGGGTGCGGAAGTCGTGGTTTTACCCCACGACAAAGAAGGTCGCGTAGACCTGCTCGCCCTGCTCAAGGAGTTGGCGCGACGCCAGTGCAATGAAGTTTTGGTAGAGAGCGGTGCGACCCTCTCTGGTGAATTCCTCTACCGGGGCCATGTCGACGAAATCATTGTTTATATGGCGCCAAAACTGCTGGGTAGCACCGGGCGGCCGCTGTTTGAATTGCCTATCGAGCGTATGGGCTCGATGCTGCCGATTACGATTACCGATATGCGCGCAGTTGGTCACGACTGGCGCATTACTGCAACAACCGATATCGAGCGCTGATGTTTACCGGAATTATTGAAGCCTTAGGCGAGATCGCAGAGTTAAAACCCCAGGGCGGCGACCTGCGTGTACGAGTGCGCAGCGGTAAGCTGGATCTGGGTGATGTGCAACTGGGGGACAGCATTGCCACCAATGGTGTTTGTCTCACGGTTGTTGACCTGCCCGGTGATGGTTACTGGGCGGATGTCTCTGCGGAAACCCTGGATGTGACAACGGTGGGCCGCTGGAAAAAAGGCGACCGGGTCAATCTGGAAAAAGCACTGACACCCCAGACCCGCCTGGGTGGACACATTGTCAGCGGCCATGTGGATGGTATTGGCGAGGTGGTATGGCGCAAGTCCGAGGCTCGCGCCGAGCGTTTCCGCCTGCGCGCACCGGAAAATCTGGCTCGCTATATTGCCCATAAAGGGTCTATCACCGTCGACGGCACCAGCCTCACGGTCAATGCCGTGGATGGGGCTGAGTTTGAACTCACCATAGTGCCACACACGTTGCAGGAAACGATTATGGCCGGCTATACCGCCGGTACTCGGGTCAACCTGGAAGTGGACCTGATTGCGCGCTACTTGGAGCGGCTACTCCTCGGTGATGAGGCAGCCAAGCCTAGTGGTGGGGGTATGACCCTCGAATTTTTGGCCCAGAACGGGTTTTACAAGCGCTAAAGATGGGCCGTGCACCACGGCGAAAACAGCAGCGATAGCCGCTCTATTTGCAATTGATAAATTTATCCAGAGTTAACCATGGAACTAAATACGGTTGAAGAACTGATCGACGATATCCGCCAGGGCAAAATGGTAATCCTGATGGATGATGAAGATCGCGAGAACGAGGGCGACCTGGTGATGGCTGCGGAGCAGATTCGCGCTGAAGACATCAACTTTATGGCCACTCATGCCCGTGGCCTGATTTGTATGCCCATGTCCAAAGAGCGCTGTGAGCAGTTGGACCTGCCGCTGATGTCGCGGGACAACGGAGCCCAGTTCAGCACCAACTTCACCGTATCCATTGAGGCGGCAGAGGGTGTCACCACCGGTATTTCCGCCGCCGATCGCGCGCGCACGGTTCGCGCCGCTGTGGCCAGAAATGCCAAGCCCAGCGATATTGTACAGCCCGGCCATATCTTCCCCATTATGGCCCAGCCCGGCGGTGTATTAAGCCGCGCAGGCCACACCGAAGCCGGTTGCGACCTGGCCCGCCTGGCGGGTTTTGAGGCGGCTGCGGTGATTGTTGAGATCATGAATGAAGACGGCACCATGTCCCGCCGCCCGGACCTGGAAAAGTTCGCGAAAGAGCACAACCTGAAAATCGGCACTATCGCCGATCTGATTACCTATCGCGCCCTGAATGAGAAAACCGTCGAGTGCGTTAATGAGCGCAAGGTGCGCACCGAGTTCGGTGAGTTCAAGCTGCGCACTTATCTCGATAAGGCCCGCCGCGAACGCCACTTTGCCTTTGTTAAAGGCGACCCCACCCCAGAAGAGCCGACCCTGGTTCGTGTGCATGTGGGAAATACTCTGCGCGATGTGCTTACGATTCAGCGCGGCGATGAAAAATTCACCCCGTGGACCTTTCGCCGCGCGATGCAGCGTATTGAAGAAGAGGGTAAGGGTGTTGTGGTACTGATCTGCCACAACGAAACCACTGAAGAAATCGAAGAGAGTATTGATTGGCTGATCAGCGGCAAGCAACAGCGCCCCAGCCAGGACCTGGTGTACAAGCAGGTAGGTACCGGTTCGCAAATTCTGCGGGATCTCAAGGTGCGCAAGATGCGTCTGATGAGCGCACCGTTCAAGTTCAGTGCTATTTCCGGGTTTGATCTCGAAGTAGAGGAATACCTGAACGTAGAGGCGCCGCAACTCTGATAAAAGAGTAACAATACTGAAGCGCCGCTACTGTCCTGATAGCGGCGGCGATGGACAAGAAATACGGATTGAAAATTATGAGCAATATTCAAGTGATCGAAGGGGACTTTGTCGGCAGTACGGGCAAATACGCACTGTTGGTGAGCCGCTGGAACAGCTTTGTGGTTGAAAGCCTAAAGGATGGTGCACTGGACACCCTGCGCCGCAAGGGTATCAAGGATGAAGATATCACTATCTACTACGCCCCGGGCGCATTCGAATTTCCCCTGGCGGCACAGAAGCTGGCTGAGACTAAAAAGTTTGATGCCATTATTGCCCTGGGCGCGGTTATCCGTGGTGGCACCCCGCACTTTGAGTATGTGGCTGGCGAGTGCACCAAAGGCCTGGCTCAGGTATCCATGAATACTGGTATTCCCGTCACCTTTGGCGTGCTGACTGTGGACTCCATTGAGCAGGCTATCGAGCGCTCAGGCACCAAGGCTGGCAACAAAGGTTGTGAAGCCGCCGAAACCGCCCTGGAAATGGTTTCCCTACTCGGCAAGATTTAATTGCCGGCGCACCGGCACAAAAGGTGTGTCGGTGCAGCCCATTCTGTGAAGTATCTACCGGAAAAGACAATGACCGTAACTGCATCCGCCCGCCGTAAGGCACGTCACTACGCCATGCAGGCGCTCTATCAGTGGCAGATGGCCGGCGCCAGCCTCAATTCCATTGAGGCCGAGTTTCACGCCGATAATGATATGAGCAAAACCGACGTGGAATATTTTCGTGATATTTTCCACGGCGTAGCGAAAAACCTCGATGAGGTAGAGGGCGCTTACACGTCGCACCTGGATCGCAAAGTGGAAGACCTGGACCCTGTATCCCGCGCGCTATTGCGCATGGCCACTTACGAGCTGAAAAGCCGTATGGATGTACCTTACAAGGTTGTCATTAATGAGGCGGTGGCACTGGCGAAAAAATTTGGTCCCACCGATGCCTTCAAGTTCATCAATGGCATTTTGGATAAGACCGCTGCGGACCTGCGCTCGGCAGAGGTAGCCGCAGACAAGAAGGGCTGAGTCAGCAATTATGTCTAAAGCGCCGGGGGAGTTTGAGATCATTCGCGATTACTTCGCCCGCGCTCCCCAGGGCGAAGGCGTAGCCCTGGGGATTGGCGATGACTGCGCGCTATTGCAAGCACCTGTCAGCGGGCAGCTGGCCACTTCTATGGACACCCTGGTAGCAGGCCGTCACTTCCCCACAGGTGCTGACCCATTCATGCTTGCCAGCCGTGCACTGCGTGTGAATATCAGTGATCTGGCGGCAATGAATGCCCGCCCCCTCTGGTTTACCCTTGCCTTGACCTTACCCGATAGCGACTCCGTTTGGCTGGAGAAATTCGCCAGTGGCCTGCTGGAAACTGCTGGCAAGTTTGGGGTTTCCCTTGTGGGTGGTGACACTACCGCTGGCCCCTTGTCCATTACGATTCAGGTGATCGGCCATACCGAAAAGCCCCTCCGGCGGGATGGCGCTTCTGTCGGCGACAATATTTATGTGAGCGGCCCACTGGGCGCTGCCGCAGCAGCCCTGCCCGTTATTTTGGCTGAGCGGAATGTGACTGAGTCAGTGCGGCGGGAGGCGGAGCAGGCTTTCTATTTTCCCGAGCCGCAATTAGAAACCGCCAACGCGATTGCAGGCATTGCTACCAGTGCGTTGGATATTTCCGACGGATTACTGGGGGATCTGGGCCATATCTGCAAAGCGAGCGGTGTGGCAGCAGAAATAAACCTGGAGTCTCTGCCCATAGCACCCCTGGCCAATCGATTGGCAGCTGATACTGCCGTAGAGCTGGCGGCCTGTGGAGGGGATGACTACCAGCTCTGTTTTACTGCACCGGCAGCCGCTGTTGATCAAGTTCGTCAGCTGGGTTTCACACCCATAGGGAAACTCGTTGAGGGGGAGCCGCAGGTACGTTGCTCCTATCACGGGAACCCCTGGGTTGCTCAATCGCCAGGCTATAGGCACTTTTAAGTCATTGTGTAGACCATAGTGCCTTTGTGAGAATTCAATAACATGAGCATTAACAACCCGACATTTCCCCAGCTGTTGCGCGATCCCACCCTACTGTTGGCATTTGGGTTCGGCTCCGGGCTGGTACCCAAAGCGCCGGGTACGTTTGGTACCCTGGCAGCGATTCCTTTTTGGTGGTTGATGAAGGATTTGCCTCCATTCTGGTATCTGGCCATTGTGTTTGTTACTGGTGTGGCAGGTTGCTATCTATGTGGTGCAGCTGCCAAGAAAATGGGAGTTCACGATCACGGCGGTATTGTTTGGGATGAAATGGTGGGCTACTGGCTCACCATGTTTATGGCTCCTACAGGTTGGGCTTGGGCGCTATACGGCTTTGTCCTCTTCCGGACATTTGATATTGCCAAGCCCCCGCCCATTGGCTGGGCTGATCGCAAGGTGCAAGGTGGCGTTGGGATTATGCTCGACGATATACTGGCCGCCGTTTATGCGTCCCTGGTACTGCAATTAACGGCGTGGGTACTGGGCGCTTAGATTGATAGGGAAGATCAATGCGCAGCTATTTTGTATTTTTTTTAAGTCTCTTTATTGCTCTGAGTGCTAATGCGCAGCAGGTTCAATTAAAGGGGTTATTTGGCGATAGCGCCATGCTCGAAATTGATGGCCGCCAGAAAATTCTTAAGGCGGGACAAAAATCCCCAGAGGGTGTCACCCTGTTGGAAGCGACTACTCGTTATGCACGGATTAGTGTGTCTGGACGGGAGCAGAAGCTGACCTTGGATGCACCTATAGCAACTAGTTTTGCCAAGGCGGCGAAAGCAGAAGTACGGCTTCCCGCCGATAGCCGTGGACATTATTTAACAAATGCCTGGGTCAATGGCCTGAGAGTGCCGATGATGGTGGATACCGGCGCTACCAATATTGCTATTAATTATCCTACCGCTCGTCGCCTAAGGCTGAATCTGGATAATGCCGAGGAAGTACTAGTCTCTACTGCTAATGGTATTACTAGTGTTTATCGAGTGAATCTTAGCAGTGTCACCATAGGTGGAATCAAAGTTCACAATGTTGATGCGACAGTTCATGCCGATGACTTCCCCCAGGTGGTACTTCTTGGCAACAGCTTTCTCAGCCAGGTTGATATGGAACAGCAGGGTGGTGTGCTGGTACTGCGCGCCCGACACTGATTTAAAGAGGTATTAAGTTGACCATTCGTTTTGTGGAATCCTCAAAACTGCCCACCTCTTGGGGTATGTTTGAGATGCACGGTTTCGAGGAAGTGGAAACCGGAAAAGAGCACGTGGTGCTCACCATGGGTGACTTCGATACCGAAGAGCCTCTGTTGGCCCGTATTCATTCTGAGTGCCTGACCGGAGATGCACTATTCTCCCTGCGCTGTGATTGTGGTGCCCAGCTACAACATGCTATGCATCGTATTGCGATGGAGGGGCGTGGAGCTATTTTCTATCTCCGCCAGGAGGGCCGCGGTATTGGCCTGTTAAATAAGATTCGCGCTTACCACTTGCAGGATTGTGGTGCGGATACGGTGGAAGCCAATGAGCAGTTGGGCTTTGGCGCCGATATGCGGGATTACTCGATTCTGAAGGCAATGATCGAACACCTGGGTATCCATGCCATTCGCTTAATGACGAATAACCCGCGCAAAGTAAAAGCGCTGGAGGACTTGGGCATCAATGTGACTGAGCGCCTGCCGCACCAGTCCGGACGCAATCCCCACAATGCCAAGTATTTGTCCACCAAAAAAGGCAAACTTGGTCACTTGATTGAAAATGAGGATGAAGAAGGAAAAGAGGAAAACTAACTTTCACTTTTCTTTAAGCACCCCAATAAAAAAGGCCGGAGTTATCCGGCCTTTTTTATTTTGTAGAAATTATTTAAAACTGGGTTCGGATATTCTAATTTCGGTTTTAAACTATTCAGAGGCTTTTAATTCTTAAAGACCTTGCCCCCTTTCATCACAAAATCCACATCTAAAAGCTCATCGATATTATCCAGTGGCGAGCCATCGGTGGCGATAATATCGGCGTACTTACCGGACTCAATGGTGCCCAGTGAATCGCTCATATCGATCAGGTCGGCGGCGTTAACGGTAGCAGATTGCAGGATGGCCATATTGTCCATACCGGCTTCATTCATCAGTACCGCCTCGCGGGCATTGATGCCGTGCTTGGATACACCTGAGTCGGTACCGAAAGCAATTTTTACTCCGGCATTGACCGCTTTACGGAAATTGCCGCGCATGTCTGTGCCAACACGAATGGCTTTTTCCTTCTGAGCTTCAGATAAGACATCGGTATTTTTTGCCAGCTGTACCACGGTATCGCCAGCGAGAAGTGTCGGAACCAAGTAAGCGCCGGTTTCTTTAAACAACTTATGGGCGCGGGGACCTGCGTAGGTGCCGTGCTCAATACTGTCTACACCAGCCTCCAGTGCGGCGATAATGCCTTCTTCCTGATGCGCATGACTGGCCACCTTGCGGCCCATACGCTGGGCTGCAAGGACCACCTCTTTTAACTCATCCATTTCCATCTGCTGACCGGTTCCGGTAGCGCGATCGGTGAGCACACCACCAGTAGAAGTAATCTTGATAAAGTCAGCACCGTATTTGATCGCATGGCGGGTCGCGCGTCGGCACTCGTAGGGGCCGTCGCATACAGTTTTGGTCTTGTCGTCGTGCAGCTCCATTAGCTCTGGACTCACCCCGCTGATATCTGCGTGGCCACCGGTTATTCCCACCCTGCCGGCTGCAATAATTCGCGGGCCATCTACCCAACCTTTATTGATCGCATCGCGCATCGCATACATTTCTTCACCACTGTTACCAGCATCGCGCACAGTGGTAAAACCAGACTCCAGGGTTCGCATGGCAAACATTTGCGAGCGCATCTGGGTCAGCGGCATGGACATCTTGAGAGCCTCGGTATCATTTTTAGGTCCCAGCTCACCTTGTAAATGCACGTGCATATCCATTAAGCCCGGCATTACGAAACTATTCTTAAGATCAATGATTTCAGCGTTATCCGGGCTTACATAACCGGATCTGACAGCACTGATCTTGCCGTCCTCGATAATTACACTTTGCTCTTGCAAAGGTTTCTCACCGGGAACGGCGAGGAGTGTGCCTGCATGGATAACAGTAGTTTTTGCCAGTGTTGCGGATGAGAGAAGAGTTGCTATGCCGCAGAGAAGGAGATGCTTCATGATTTGTACACCTATTTATTATTTAGGTACACGCTAAATCAATCTGCGGAATATGACAATTGCGAGTTGATTACTTGATTAGACCCGGGAAATAGTTTCTAAAAAATGAAAAAAAGGCCGGAAAATCCGGCCTTTTAAAATTTATGAAGAATTAATATCTACGGCGTGGCTGCACAAATACTGCGGTAGTTCGGCCGGGCAGGGTAAAGGTGCCGCTGCTCCTATCAAATTTTACTTTGTGCAGGCGTGAGTCTACTGATCGGCGCTGACGTGGGTGCTTGAACAGGTACTCACCAATAAGGTTTTCGCTGGTAAATTCCAATGATTCGTCATCGCCATTAAACAGCACCACAATACGTTCAAAGCGGCGATCGATGCCGCCACTGGAATCGGATAACTCCATCACAATCAGCCCAGGAATCTGGTCGGGTCCGGTGTTGAGGAAATTGAGGTGTGCCTCTACGGACTCTGCATCAGACAAGCGGAACAGGGGAGAGCTGTTGCGAATCGCCAGCTGCTCGCGGAATAGAGCAGAACTCCACAAGCGGTGTCGGCGCTCGGGAGCCAGTTCCGGGTTTGCCAGTAAAGGTTGCATCAGGGACCAGTTATCTTCGTTTTTATCTGCGATAGGTAAACCCGCACCCCAATTATCGGTGGCGAGGCTGAAGTCCAGTGCATTAAACCAGTCACCAGAGTTGTAACTGTCCCGATCCATCGACTTTGAGCGCAGGAAATCCTGGCCTGCGTGGATAAACGGCACTCCCTGGGCGAACAGAACCAGGGAATTACTGAATGCCTGGATACGCACTCGTTCAGCCAAGTCGGCGCTGTCGTTGGCTTTGATCTGTACTCCGTCGAATAGCGTCTCGTTGTCGTGGGCGGCAATATAATTAATGGATTCCTGCGGGTCGGCGGTATAGCCGGTGGGCTGGCCGTTATAGACCAGCTCGCTGCCGGTAATGATATTGCCGTTGGCATCTTTAAAAGGATAATCTGCCAGGTTGCCGGCGAGGGAAACGCGGACTTTATCTGCCAGGGTTAGCAGTGTGGCACGCTCATCTTCTCCCTCAAACTTACCGTTGCTGTCGGTGAACAGGCCGGTACCAAAGCCCTGCTCCTCAAAGCCTCCGAAGGGGTTGCCACCACGCACGGAGTCGCGCAGGCGATCGTTAAAGGTGCCGATACCGCTGCCTGCCATATTGCCCTGGCGGGCCTGTACAAAGCGAGCATCGTCAGCCACCTCGCCAAAATTCCAGCCTTCACCGTACAAATAGATAGCGTTGCCATCGACACCATCGGCTGCCGGCGTCAGTGATTGCAGTGCCGCTTGCGCCTTGAGGATATTGTCGAGGCTGTGGTGTCCCATCAGATCGAAACGGAAGCTGTCCACCTTATAGGCCCGGGCCCAGGTGACCAGGGAATCGATCATCAGCTTTTCCATCATGGCGTGCTCACTGGCGGTATTTGCGCAGCAGCTGCTCATTTCCACACCGCCTTCCAGGTTGCGGCGGTGGTAATAGCCGGGGACGATTTTATCGAGTACGGAGTTATCGTATTGGCCATAGGAGCTGGTGTGGTTGTAAACCACGTCCATCACCAGTCGCAGGCCGGAGTGGGATAGCCCTTGCACCATTTGACGGAATTCGCGAATGCGCGCAGGTCCATCGGGAGCGCTGCTATAGCTGCCTTCGGGGACCGTGTAGTGCAATGGATCGTAGCCCCAGTTAAAGCCATCGGTATCGCGAACAGAATCTACCTGGGCCTGCTGCTCGCTGCTGTCCGATGCGTAGTCTGAGAGGTCCGGGGTTTGCTGCTGCTGCGTGCGATCCTCATTGACTGTGGCAAAGTCAAAGGCCGGCAGCAGGTGGATATGGGTGAGGCCGGCGCGGGCCAGTTTATTGAGGTGGCGCATGCCGTCGCTGTGCTTGCGGGTGAAAGCCTTGAAGGTGCCGCGCTCTGCTTCGGGGACAGTTTGATCCGCAATACTGAAATCGCGTACGTGTAGCTCGTAGACACTGATATCTTCCGGCTGGGTTAACTTGGGCTTGCGCAGGCGGTCCCAACCGCGCGGCTTCAGGTCCCGGTCATCCAGGTTGACGATCTGGCTTTTGCCGCTATTGATGGAGAGACTCAGGGAGTAGGGGTCGGTGACCAGGTTGGTTTCAATCTGGCGGCTGAAGTAGGAGTACACCTCGACCTCGTAGAGGTAAAAGCTGCGGTCCCACTGCTTATCGATATCGGCACTCCAAACCCCGGTAGATTCATCGTGCAGCATGGATACCACCTGATCGGCGCTATCGCTGCTGGAGTCTGTAAACAGGTACAGCTTTACTGCCCGTGCGGTGGGTGCCCAAAGATCGAGTTGGATACTCTCCTCGCCGACACGGGCACCGAGTTCACCGTCGTAGTAAAAGCGGTCATCGAGCGCACCTGCCATCTGCACACCAGTCGCATCCAGTAACTTGCCTTCCGCATCGTAAGCGGCGAGGGCGAGCTGCTGGGTTACCAGATCACTAATGGAAACCTGCCCTGGCAATTGCCAGGCACTGAAACTGGCCAGGTGTGGGAATTTTTGTTGGGCGCTGCCGGGCAGGGTGGCGAGAGGGGTGAGATCGATGGTGCCATCGGAACGGATATCACCGTCCTCCAGTTTTAGCTCGGCGCTGTTGCTGTAGTGCAATTTAACCTTGGTGCCTTCCTGCACCTGGATATCCCAGGCAAAGCTGCTGGTATCCACCCAGTGCGCTTTATCGCTGCTCAGGTCACCCTTGGCGAAGCCATCACTGCTGACGGTGACTTCTTTACTATTCGAGTCAAAAGCAAAGTAGATTTCGTCGTAATCGGCAGCCACGGTAAAGTTGACGTTGGCTCCATTGTTGCCGTAGCTCTCCTCCCAGCCTTCGTGCAGGGCTACCTTGAATTCATAGGAACCGGCAGGAAGCGCTGAGGTGATAAAGGTGTAGGTGCCATCTCCATCGGCATCCTGCATCCAGCTGCGCAGGCAACTGGGTTGCCAGTCTCCCGGACACCCGAGCAGGGATTGGAAGTTGCCGGCTACAGTGGCGACCACGCTATTGTGGTTGTCGGTGATCCAGTGACTCTCGTGGTCGTAGATAAATTTAACTTCGCGGGCCTCATCCAGGCTAAGGGAAATATTACCGCCGTCCCGCTGGCCGCCCCAGCCATAATTTTCATCCCAGCTATTGTTGAGAGCGGCTTTGTACTCCCAGTTGCCGCCGGGTATCCAAAAGTTGCCCTGCCATTTGTCGTCTTCGCTGTCATAGCGGAGCAGGGTGGCGACACAACCTGGTTGCCAGTCGCCATCGCAGCCCAGTTGGCTTTGTAGGTTGCCGGGAATATTGACCTCTGTGGGATCTGGTGTGTCAGATGCCCAAACCGGTAATTGGATGGAGCAGAAGACTGCCCCCAGAATCAGCCCCGCCCTTGTGCCGGGTCCTGTAAATTTTGTTGTTGGCATAGCGCTTCCCATTTTTTGTTTTACTTGTTGCGGTTCTCTCAGTTGGTATTGAATCGCAGTCACGCATTGACGGCCTCCCACCCCGAGGAGGTGGAGGTCTGGCAGAGGTGGTTGGGGGTGTCATAAAACCTTTATAAATTCGTCACTTGGTGGAAACACCCGCAGGAGAAGATGTTTCCCGAGTAAACGCGATGGCGAAAGAAAAAGCCGGATCTATACTCAACTGATCGGGTTATGGTGAGTCGAGAAAGGTGATGCACTCGCTGTAATCGGATTCGAAGGCCGGCTTTTGCCGGCTTTGCTTTTTGTGGCGGGGCAATTACTAAGAGGCTTCCCAGGATTACCGACTTGCTCCTGTCCCCTGGTAGTGCTAATTTACCCATAACCCGCCAGGTAAAATGGCGGAGTCCAGAACTCAATGACTGCGGAGGATGATTGATGATTGTTGCAGCCCTCCGTCGGGTCCAGTAGCAGCCTCCAGCTGCCCACGCCCGGCGATAGATTCCTAGACGTCGGGCTTTCCCTGAGAAAGCTCTGTTGGCCGCGTATCTGCGGTCGCTTGGTGCTTTGTTGCGCCCAGAGGGTTTCAATCTTGAGTAAATCTCACTTTACCCGCCGGTCTGTTAATAGATTCGGCACTAAATCCCCATCTATCAAAATTGAGCGGGAAGCTTCTCCGCTGCAAAAACTTGGTTGGAAGTCTTTTTTCCAACAGCAGCTGACGCTCGAAGAACTCGAGCAGTGTTTGCCGCTGCGGATTATGGCTGTACACCGCAGTCGCCTGGAATTGGCCGGCGAGCAGGGGGCTGTGTCCCTTCCGCTAACCGGGAGTCTTGTGGCTAATTTGCCCGCGGTGGGGGATTGGCTGTTGTTAGAGAAGAGCAGTGGATATTTCGTGCGTTTGTTGAGTCGCAGCAGCCAGTTTGAGCGCATGGCACCTGGGGGGCATCAGGTGCAGATGATCGCCGCCAATGTCGATAGTGTTTTTATTGTTTCGTCCCTGAATGATGACTTTAACCTCTCACGTATTGAGCGCTATTTGGCTCTGGCTCGGGAGTCCGGTTGCAGCCCACACCTGATACTGACTAAGGCCGATCTGTGTGAAGACATTGCCCCTTTTCTTCAGGCTTTGCGCCCATTCGGTGAATTACCTGTTGCAATGGTAAATAGCCTGGATCGAGAAAGCGTGGCACAGCTGCGCCAGTGGTGCTTACCTGGGGAAACTATCGCGCTGTTAGGTTCTTCTGGAGTGGGTAAATCCACTTTGCTAAATGCGCTGTCTGGCGAATCCCTGGCTGAGACTGGGACCATTCGCGAAGCCGATAGTAAAGGGCGTCACACTACACGGAAACGCTCTCTTCACTCCCTGAGTTGGGGAGCGCTGTTACTCGATAGCCCTGGAATGCGGGAGCTGGGGTTGGTGCATGTTGAAGATGGCGTGGCGGAGACTTTTTCTGATATTGAGGCCTTGTCCAGAGAGTGTCGCTTCTCTGACTGCCAGCACCAGTCGGAGCCAGGCTGTGCGGTACAAGAGGCAATAACGGGCGGTTCGTTGGATGATCGGCGCTTGCGCAATTGGCAAAAACTGCAACAGGAACTAAGCCGTAACGGTCAAACTCTCGCGCAGAAACGGGCAGGGGAGAGAGCGCTATCCCAGATGTATCGATCTGTACAAAACCAGGCGCGTAAACACAAATATTCAGAGGATTAATAGAACTGGCGCCCGGGAATTTTCCCGGGTGCTTCTCAATTAATGAGAGAGTTTTAACGTGACAACACCTAAGATAATGAGCAAAACTCCCAGATAGCGTCCAAGGCTGGTGGAGTCTCCAAAGAACAGCACCCCTACCGCAAAGGCTCCGGCGGCACCAATTCCAGTCCAGACCGCATAGGAAGTACCAATAGGTATCTCCCGCTGCGCCAGCCACAGAAGAAATCCACTGACCCCAATAAATACCACAGCCATAACCACACCCAGAAGGCGGGTGTTACTGCCCTGTGAAATTTTCAGTCCCAGCACCCAACCAATTTCGCATAGTCCGGCGAGTATTAAGTAGAACCAGGCCATGATATTCCTTTAAAGAGACTCGGCGATTTGCTTTTAGCGTAGAAATCAATGTTGACATGTCAGTAAACAAGTCTTTCCCGTATTAGAACAGATATAGTTGAGAATAGCTGAGATGGCTTTATTGAAAGTCAGGTGGAGAGCTGTGCCTCGCTCCCATCCAGTAATTAATCTCAAAGTGCAGCCGGACCTGTTTGAGTTCTTAAAACGCTATCTATTAGTTACATTGCCAAGTGCATTGTTTCGGAGGAAGTTGGAGCATGCTAAATAAATAAAATCTTTACTGAGAGGGCTTTGTATCGTTTTCCAGATGAAATCTGGAAAACGATAAAACTGTGCGAAAGTCTATTTAAATCAGAGCCTAAACTTGCGCGAAATGAATTTTTCTATATCATTGTAATGATAATTATTATCATTTGGTACTGGTTCAATACCCTTGTAAATTTAAAATAACTATCAGATAAAGTAATTAAAACTTATGTCAAATAGATTGCCACCTGAATGGGCCAAGCAAGATGCAATAATGCTCACTTGGCCCCATGCGGATACTGATTGGAAACCGATACTAAACGAAGTAGAAGCGGTTTATGTTTCTATTTGCGAAGCTATAACTGCTCGGCAAAAACTGGTAGTCGTTTGTCATGATGAGGTTTTAAAAATACATATTAGCCAGTTATTACATGGGGCTAATGTAATAATTCAGAATGTTCAGTTTGTTATTGTTGCCACAAATGATAGTTGGGCGAGAGATCATGGCCCAATTTCAGTAGTGAACAGCCAAGGACAAGTTGTTGCTCTCGATTTCACGTTTAATGGATGGGGAAGCAAATACCCGGCTGATTTAGACAATCAGATTAACCAGGAAATGTTTAAACAACTGGGTATCTGTAATTGGCGAAAAATTGACGTCGTTCTTGAAGGTGGAGCAATAGATATTGACGAAAAGGGTAACCTTTTAACGACTGAGCGCTGTTTGCTAAATAAAAATCGTAACCACCGTATGACAAGAGCGGATATCGAGGGACTGCTAAAAACTGAGTTAGGTGCAAAGAATATTCTATGGCTGGATCATGGCGTATTAGAGGGCGATGATACGGATAGCCATATCGACACTCTTGCACGGTTTGCACCTGGCCAAACCATTATCTATCAGGGCTGTAATGAAAGTGGTTATCGTTTTTTTGATGAGCTTGAGAAAATGAAGCAGAGTTTAGTACAAATGCGCTCGCTTGATGGGAAACCATTTAATTTGCTGGAATTACCATGGCCTAGCGGACAAGCTAATGCAAGTGGTGAGCGTTTACCTGCCACTTATGCCAATTTTCTAATTATCAATGATGCGGTACTAGCTCCTATATATGATGTTGAAGAAGATACTGAGGCGTTACAAACTCTCCAGATGGCATTTCCGGAGCATCAGATAGTTGCAGTTAATTGCCGGCCCATTATCGAACAGTTCGGTAGTTTGCATTGTTTAACTATGCAGCTGCCGAAAAACTTCTTAGCTAATTAGGCGTTAAAAATAATTTATTGCATCTAATCTAAAATTAAATAATCTAGCGAATTTATTAATGAGTAACATAGTTAAAGTGGCACTTGTTCAGCAAAATAACACTGTTGATTGCCAACAAAATATTGATAGGTCAACTCAGGGAATACGTGCCGCAGCGAGTGAAGGCGCTGATTTAGTAGTGCTGCAGGAGTTGCATCGTAGCCTGTATTTTTGTCAGTCAGAAGATGTAAGTTTATTCGATTTAGCTGAGACGATCCCTGGACCCAGTACGGATTATTTTGGACAGCTTGCAAAAGAACTCGGCGTGGTCATAGTGACTTCTCTATTTGAAAAGCGTGCTGCAGGTATTTATCACAATACTGCAGTGGTATTGGATAAAGATGGCTCTATTGCCGGAAAGTATCGAAAAATGCATATTCCGGACGATCCGGGATTTTACGAAAAATTTTATTTCACGCCTGGTGATTTGGGCTTTGAAGTTATAGAGACGAGTATTGGCAAGTTGGGCATATTGGTTTGTTGGGATCAATGGTTTCCTGAAGCCGCCCGACTGATGGCAATGGCTGGAGCAGAATTACTGATTTACCCAACCGCAATTGGATGGGACCCGCGCGATGATGCGGCTGAGCAGCAACGACAACTTGAAGCCTGGAAAATTGTACAAAGGTCCCACGCGGTAGCGAATGGCGTACCAGTTATTAGTTGTAATCGTGTGGGCCATGAAAGTGATTCCAGTGGAAGTTCTGCCGGCATTGATTTCTGGGGTAATAGCTTTATCTGCGGTCCACAAGGCGAGCTACTTGTCTGTGCAAGTGAAAGTGATGGTGAGATACTAATTGCGAATATAGATATGGAGAAAAGTGAACAAGTACGCCGTATTTGGCCATACTTGCGAGATAGACGTGTCGATCATTACCAAGACTTAACGAAAATTTACCGTGATTAAGAGTTGATAGCTTGGGTCTGCCAGATTTCCTAGAAATTAGCAGACCCAATTTACTAAATGGCTAGTGGTTCGCGACACTGCTGAAGTTGTTGAATTAGGTATCTATCTCTAGCTAGTGTTTCTTTACAGTCATCACCAAACCATTCCAGTGAAGCTTCAATGTTGCGGACTCTCTTGTCTGGATGTTGACTAATATGACTTACGAATTCCTGATAATTAACAGCGCCATCAAACAGCGGGACAATACCTTCCCGCGAGCCAGAAGCAGAATATACATTAGCAGGCGAGAACACATTCAGGAATTCTGCAGAACTTACATTCTTTAAGTGGATATGATTAATATTATCTTTTAAAGCCTCAAAAGCTGGGATCACTTCAGTTTTTGATTCCCAGACATGGAGTACGTCAAAATTGATTTGAAGATTGTCACAAGCAACGCTCTGTAATAAATGCTTTGTTGCTGGGACGGAATCCGCATATGTATTGGGATGTGTTTCAATAATCAAATTGAGGTCATGTCGGGACATCCAATGACAGACCTTGCGCAACGTCTTTGTTAATCGTGCAAAGCCATGCTCAGATGTGTTTGCGCTTGCTTCGGAGCCGGCAAAAGTCCTAATTTTCTTAGCGCCCCAATGTTTTGCTAAGTAACATAAATGTTCTACTTGTTTATGTAACTCTGCTTCAGTGGCATATAGCGCTAAATAATCACTTAACATCGTGATTTTTAGGCCGTAGTCCGCCAACCAATCTTTATTATATTCTGGTTGAGAGGCGAGATTTTTTGCGTGAGTTCCCCACAATTCAATACCCTGAAAATGATTATGCTTCGCCCACTTTGCCAAATGATCAATTGAAACCAGTTGATGGCGAAAAGAGATTGTACAGATAGATAAAATCATATGCACACCTCATTGGAACGTTCTTTATTAGTAATAGCTACATGGTTTTGCCATTGTTGAAATAATGTATGTAGCTGACGTTTGATTTTAAATTCTCGCTGATCTTGTTGATCCAGTAGCTGCATGATTTCTGTTTTAATATCTGTCGATGATTCGGATGGATAGTTTCCTTCAGTAGCGTAATTCGCAATTTTCATAGAGCGAAATTGAATCTGCTTATAGGTGGAAACTAACTCTTCAATAATGTCGCACCATGTTTCAAATTCATCAAAATCCAAATTCAGCTGCAACATAAAATATGCCAAGCCATGTTCGTAGGCATATTTTCGAATAGCCAATACGGGAAGTTGAGTGAGAGCACGGCTCAAATTAGAGGGGCATAGCTGACTTTCAGGCGTTAAATGTGCCGTGACAATTTGTCGCACGGCATCCGTCATCGGATTATTTTTTAAGTTCAAACAGGCAATAAAATAGTCATGGATTGACTGGTTGGAGCTTAGTTTAATTTGGCTGCTATCAAAGATATAACCGCCAGCAACAGCGTCCGACTCAATTGCGTGTAATACTTGTTTTTTATTTTGCTTTCCTTCCCAACGAAAATCAGGATCCCACATAAATAACATTTCTGGATCTTGACTATTTTCCAGCATTACGTAGTGAGGGAATGGATTCTGGTTAAACTTATTTTCGCGTTCTGGCAACCTATACATATCTAGCATTACCATTATGTTCTGACTGGCAGATTTATTGTCTAGTAATGTTAGTAATGTATTAATATTATCGCTTTTGGATAAGCCTTGGTTGTACCAGGACTTTACCTCGACACCATAAATTTTCTCGAACCAGTGTCGAAAGAAGTCATGGTTCAAATTCTCAGCGTGATAGTTGATACAATAATCATTATCAACTACAACATCGGCGTCCCATACACCAAAATAAAATGGTCTATGGTCAACGTGATCATTTGCTTTGATACACTCGCATAGACAACTCACAAAACAATGTACTTTAATATCCTCAAATTCTTCTGTCTGCTCTCCAGTTTGTTCTGCTGGGGCTATTTCGACTCCTGATTTCTCTTGAGGATCTGTATACTTGGGAGAAGCGCCATTCTCACCCTTATAGTTAACCCGGCCTAATATAAACTCACTAAAGCTATCGACTGTATCAAAATCCTTCAAGTTTAAGGCTTCATCGGGTATATCAATTCCCAGCTTTAATTCCAAGCTAATAAGTACTTGCAGGATCAGTACGGAGTCAAGATATAAATCTTCATTTAGCTTGGAGTGAAGCTGAATATCTTCTATATGTGTTAGATTCAACTCATTAGTAAGTATGCTCTGAATCGAATCTACTATTTCAGTCTTTTGCATAATTAATATTTTATTTGTTTACTCAATAGATAGCCCCTACTTACTAGTTGGCTCTTTCAGCTTGTTTTCCTTCACTACTTTTATTTGTTCTGGTCAGTATGTTCTGTTGATAGTTCAGCGCAATCAGCTTACGGTTCACTTTACTGTTAGCCATTCGCATTATCTCATCGACCGGCTGTAATATTTGCGGTACTTGAAACAGTGCTAAGTGTTGACTGCACCATTGACGTAGTTCAGCGGGGTTTATTGCTGGGGAAGCGACATACTGTAGGCAAACTCGTTGGCCTGCAAATTGATCATCTATCTTAAATACCACTACATCATTAACTTGTGGGTGTTCAAGTATGATATCTTCTACTTCTGCAGGATATACATTTAGGCCTGATACGATGATAGTGTCATCCATTCGTGCAAGAAAATGCAGTCGACCATTTTCACTCAAATAGCCGACATCCTGTGTTTTAACAGTTTTAGTTCCTGATGCAGTTTTTACATAAGCAACTATTTCTTGCTGTTTATTGTCGAGATTACCACAGGTAATTTCGACATGAGGTAATGGCTTTCCCTGATCGTTAGCAGCAGATAAATCTTGTCCTATACTAATACAGCCCGCTTCAGAGCATCCATACTGTTGATATAAGTTTTCTACACGTGCCTGAATTTGCTCAAATACCTGTTGTGGCATAGTGGAACCTGAAGTCATGGCAGCAAATAGTTTGCTATTGGCCGGCCATAAACGTAATAATCCCTGCAACATTACCGGAGAAGAATACAAAAGCGGGCGCTGACAACTCTGCAGCTTCTTGATAAGGTATTTAGGATTGATATTACTAATTATCAGTGGCGACTGACCCCGATTCAGAGCAACCATTACGCCACAAATTAATCCATATGAATGGGTAACGGGACAGGCGATAACTGGAGTCATGCTATCTGGCTCGCTGAAAGCTTGGCAATAACTCTTTATCTCAATATCAATATCCGCCCAGCTTCGTAATATGCATTTTGGCTCACCTGTGGTACCAGAGCTCATTTGAATAATACCTGCTTCAGATTTATTCAAATTAGTTGTCGATAGCTCGATTAATCCTGTTAAGTCACCATAAATCAGCAATTCGCAGCCAGCCTTTTCTGCCATACGCTTTGCAGTATCCTTCGGAACACTGGGGTGGATAGGCATGGCAGATATTTTCTTTGACTTTAAGTAATAACATAGAGTCAGCCAAATAAAATTATCTTCAACACATACCGCAACAGCGTTACTCTGGTTAATAGTATTTATTGAGACATAGGACTGCTTTTGCTCGTTAAAGTCTTCTTTACTATAAAACTTATCATTTATTGTAAGCATAGGATTTTCCTGGTACTGCTGGCACTGATATTGATGTCTTTGAGGTTTCCTTTTGGGCATCATGCAGAGCAGCGTCTGCTAACGGATTTCTTATTTGATGATGAAATTCTGTTTCACGATTCCCGCGAAATTTCTTATCCAATAGTGATTCGGTTTTAATTTCCGGCTGGAATAAATCGATTTGGGCTATACGCTTTTGATCAGTTAAGTTTGATTGCTGATATTTCCTAAATCTCTGATAAACTGATTTCCAGAATTCACTTTCTGGAAACTGGTAGTAATCTTCAAGTAATACAGCCAGGTCAGATAAATTAAAAACCAATAATGTATCTACTAAAAGTTCGCGCAAAGCTTCGACACTCTCCATCCAATAATATTGGTTTGGCGCGCCAAAACTATATTCTTCCTCGAAGTCAGTAAAAGTAGGTGCTAATTCCGGTTGTGCTAAGTAACTGTGAACGTACTCCATACTTTCATGAAAATCGCGCACTATGACTTTTTCAGGCCAACCATCTTTATGTTGCAATAAGATATTTTGCCCGTGCGCCTCAATTGCAATACCATGATGAACTAGTAAGTGCCATATGGGAATAACCACCTTTTCGAGCAGATTCTCCAGCCAACTATAACAACCATATTCGGCAATCCAGGGCTCGATAAAAGGGCTGCCATCTTGTTCTATTATACTTAGGGCTACAAAAGGTATTACATTTTTCTCATCACAGTATGAGTGCAGGCTCTGTCGAAAAATTACACCCAATTGACCATCAAGATTCTCAATCCATGCTTGGTGTTCAGTGCCATCGTTTGTAGGCCTTATTCCGGCGTACTCCGCCAGCAAAATCATATTTTGCTTCAGGTAGTTATCCGACTCTAGAATTTGTATTAACCAGTTTGATATAGCAGGCGCAGTACAAATGGTGTGGCTTTCTATAGTGCGTAGTGAAGAAGTATTAATTATATTCAGAGGTAGTTTTATATTAGCTTTTTCAGGATGGCTAATATTTAATAATGTACGAATTGAAATGCTGGCTTGATATTGATCGCCAGCCTCTCCAAGGTAAAATACTTGTCCGTCAGCAATAGCGGGTTCAAGTTTATCTTTTAAGAACTTCCACTGCCATGGATGGATGGGCATCAATGAAAATGCAGCACTATCGGAAGTTAGATTTTTAATTTTTGTATTTAACTGCTGGTAACATTGTTCGCCAAGCTCAGCTTCCCAAAATATTTTTTCAGTTACAGAGTTAAATCGACGCTTCAAATAGCACCGTCTAATCGCCAACCAATGTAGTTGAAAATTATTGCCAAACTCTGGACCATAAAGTTTATGATCAAGCTCGCTAAACCCAGTTCGTGCCTTGAAGCATGGATGATAAGGGTGCCCTTCATCAATTGCAGACTCTAACTGGGTATATGTTAATTCACGACGGCTTATATGACGGTTTAAATGCTTATTGTTCCACTGGCAAAGCTTTACAGTTTGTTCAAGCTCAATTGTCAGCTTTTTCTTTACTGCTACTGAAGCAGGCAAGTCCTCAACAAGGGCATTTAGTGTTATTGGTTGCCAATCAATACCTTGAGATATATCTTTTATCCATTGTGCCTGAAGTTTTGTATCTGCATGCTTTCCATATCTTTGAGAAAAAAACATTTCTTCTGCATTGATTCTAATTCGACTAAAACCAGAAATCCTTCCTGAAGCCCGATAAAAAGATCTTCCTAATGTAAAATAGAAAAAACCATCGTGATAAGAGTAATCACAAAGATGCTCGAACAATAATGCTTCCAGGAGCTGGCGAATCACTCTTTTCTCTTCAGCTAAATGGCTGTCAGAATTTTCATTAAGAGAGATTTCTGGGCCTTGTTGAGATAAATACTGCTGTGGGTTAACTGTGAGCAAGAGTCACCTCGTTAACTTGCTTATGGATAGGCAAGCTTTCTTGATACAGGTCAAAAAAAGGATTTCGTATATTAGTATAAACAGCTAATTCTTTTTCTGCTTCCAGCTCATCAACATCTTCAACGCGAGTCAGAAGGTTTCCTTTGCAGGGAATGCTAGAATTATTAAATAATCTGTTTATAAAATTTATGCCGACGCCTGTCAGCACCTTAGAATTTAGAAAATTAAGCTTGCTGTAACTTAGTTGTAATAGTTTATTCTCATCAATAAGGCCATCTTGTCCCATACGGCCAATAATTGAGAATAACTGATTGACAAAAAGATAGTATCCAAACCGATCTGCAATCATATTGTCAGGATAAAATAAGTCAGGATTATTCCTTAGCTCAGGTACAGCTTCGAGCAACTCATCCTGCATTTTTTCTGACAAGTAGAAACCTTGATTGTCTCGATAATAGTATCTAATTGGACAGTCATCATAAATAGTTAATAGAGAATTTTGTTGGTGAGCCTCTAAACCAATACCTTGACTATCGTAAAGTCTAATTGTTGGTTCAATTGCACATTGCCAATAACAATTAAACCATTTTAATGCTGCTTCCTCTACACTAATGCCCTGCTTGGAAGCCAAACTTAAAACTTGCTGGGCTAATTTAGACTGAGTGCCGGATAAAATAGGGTCTTGTACTAATGCTGCGATTGAAACTGTGGGTAGTTCTAAGCTGTTTGTATCTTTACTGAATGGATTTTTCCGTATAATAGTTTCAAAGCCTGTTTCCTGCATATTAGGTAATTTAACAGTAATAAATGCAGGATCTTCAATTAAAACAAACTGTGGAAATTTTTGCTTGAAGTTGCTTAATGAGAACAATTTTCCAACATTTAAACCCGGATCTAACTCATGAGCCATATTTTTTCGTAGCGAATTAGTTATTTTTACGGGAATAGAGAGCTTAATCATATAATTAAGCTCACTGCAGTACAGAGTGCGCACTGAAGAAGTGGGTGTAAACATCTTACCCATAAGACCTAAGTCGATAATTAGTCCGTCACGTTGTAAATGTTGAACATAGTCCTGGTGTAACAGCCACTGTGCTTGTAGAGGGTGTACAGGTATTAGCTGTTTATCGATATCGATATCAATATCAGCCCCTAACATATTATTGATAATTTCCTCAACGCTCTCGTCGAGTAAAGAATCTTGTTCCAGAAGCTCTTTTGACACGGCAAAAAAGTGTAATTGAAATTTAGATTTCAATTCGGGCGTATACTTTTCATGTTGCCAAGAGTGAATGCCTTGGCGTGACTTGGGTGTTGGATGAAGCCAATGTCCAAATAACAGAGACTGCTCAGAACAAATATAATCGGAGCTATTAAGCGTAGGATCATCTAGTCGCTTAGTAAGATAATCCTGCATGATCTGAAGACTTTCTAAAGTACGATTTAATAGTTCTATTTTGTTGGCTGGAGTATTTGGTTTATTGTTTTGGTTATTATCTTTTGCATAAATGTTATCTATTAACATCATAATCGCAGAAGTAAAATCTATGGATTGCCAATTCCATTGATTTGCTAATTTTCGGTAGCTTTTAGTAAATACATGTCGGCCGACAATTGAACGATAAGAAGCTTCTAAAGCAAGTGTAACTCCAGTTCCGTTCAAATAAAGTTCTAACGCATAACCATTTTCTTCTTCAAGAGCCACACCAGTTTGTAATTGCCAATCAGAGCTTGTATGCCAAACACCGGGGTCAACTTCTCTTATATATGCATTAGCAAATGCTTGAAAAGAAGCCTTTTCCGCCAGCTCTTTTGCGGTGAATGGCATGACGATATTCTCCTGGAGATACTAAGTAAAAGAACTTGCCTAGATGATAATGATACACATTCTCACCATCAAGCAAGTTTACAATTGTTACTATTGTTTTAGAGCTGTATCTCACTTGGCGTTACTTAGACTGAAGTTTGATTCACTTTCAGCTTCGTAGGCCTGTATTGGTAGCAAAAATAGGCGGCCAATAAAAAGGTGCACCATTCTGCTAATGGCAGTGCAACAATAAATGACAAATCACTTATTGCTGCTGGCAATAAGTGCCAGCTGGGCAACATATAATAAAAGGCAATCAAAAATACGGCGGGGAATAATAAGCTGCGGTTAATAGCAATTAAAGCTGAAGGTTTTGGTTTGTGTATTGCTGTTAGGTAACAGGTTAAGACGATGTTAGTGCCGTTAATTAAAAATAGTGGAAGCAACAATGGCAGCAATTGCATGCTGACTTGGGATATTTCCTGATCTTGTTCATTGGTAAACCAACTCAGAACAGTTTCTGGCCAAAAAACAAGCAGCGCAACGATAATGATACCCAAGCAGATGGTGCTTAATATTGCAATTGACAAAAAAGATTTCACTCTATTTAAATGCTGAGCGCCAAAATTTTGACTGACAACGATATGAAGTGCATCTGCTAAACCATAACTGAGCATGACACTTAAGAAAATGAAGTAATTGACCAGAGTAAATGCTGCTACACCATCTACGCCTAGCCGCATAATCATTAAAGTGTTTAGAATGAAAAAAATAATACCAACAGATATCTCGTTTATAAACTCTGATATACCGTTATAAGCTGAGTTAAAAAGTAATTTCCAATTTCTTTGTTGTAATTCGAACTTAAGAGTTCTTTTTTTGCTAAAAAAATAACGACTCAATACTAAAAATTGTATAACTTGCGCTATTGCAGTGGCATAAGCTGCCCCAGCTAATCCGAGTTCCAAGTAAACGATAAACCAGGCATCGAGAATAATATTGAGAACAGCGCCAATTACTAATGCGCATGTGGCTAATATCGGATGGCCGTCAGCACGTACAAAATAATACAGCACCATTGTGGTTAACTGTAAAATGAACACCCAGCGAATGACGTCGAAATATTCCCTCGCTAATACAGCAACCTGGGCTGAAATATTGAGTATTTCAAAAAGTAGATCGTTGAAGGCTAAGCTGACCAGCGCTAGCAGAGTGTTAATAACCACAGCGGCAATAAGGGATTGGCTGAAAATCGCGTTTGCTGTTTTCGGATCTTTCTCACCAATGGCTTTACCTACGCTCACAGCCCCGCCTATTGCCAGCATGATGGCAATAGCTATCAACAAGGTGAAGTACGGGATCATTAGAGTGATTGCAGCGAGAGCATCTGTACCTATGGTGTTGCCGACAAAAAAGCCATCAATCAGGTTGGCGCTTGTTATTGCAACTAAGCCGACTATTGAAGGTAGCACATAGTAAAAGAAAGTCTTGACGATACGACCGGAAAGCGCTGGATTTTGGGCTGACATTAAAGTGTCTCAAATCATGAGAAAAATAGGTTCTGGAGCAGTATTATATATTCCACTTATTGCAAATGATAGTGATTATCATTAATATCGATAAATTCAGGTTGATACATAAAGCTGCATCGTGAAGTTTTGATGCTCTAAATGTGAACAGATTTTGTTTTAGGGCCAATGCAATATTGTGTCGGGCACTAAGTATGCTAATAGAGTGTCCCGTGCAGTGGTTGTACAGGAAGTGCACAGCAGTATTGATGTTTTGCAGTGCTAAATGTCCATGTAAGTCACGTGTTCTTCCTTTGAAGATAGCTTAGAAAATGTACTATTAAAACTCCTGTTAGTCGCCAAAAGTAAAATTTATACGTTGGTTTCAGGCGGGTATCCTCATATTAAAGTCGTCGGCGGGTGGGAGTATTTTTACGCTATGGATAATTTTGGATCCAAAAAATTCGAGTTTTAATTTGGTTATGAATAAGAGGCTGTTGTGGCAACTGCGCATATTTTAATATTGGAAAGTGATACTAAAATAAGCAAACAATTGAGCGGTACTTTGCAAAAGCAAGGATTTAATGTCACTCAATGTCAAGATGTTAGTGAAGGGTTGATGGTAATGCCCGCAGACTATTTTGATCTTATTTTAGTCAATGCGTTTTTGCCCACCAATGATGATTTATCACCTTTACAGGCTATACGTAGCTGGGGGCAAACGCCTGTAATTGTTCTCTCTTCAATTAATACAACGGCAAAAAGGATAGAGAGCTTTCGGCAGGGGGCTGATGATTTCATATCCAAGCCGATTGATTCCACTGAGATAGTGCTGCGTATAAACGCAATACTGCGTCGAACTAACAAGGGGGAAAGTAACATTAAGGGTGAGATTGATATCGATCACTTAAGGTTATTAAAATCAAGGCAGCAGGTTTTTTATAGGGGAGATAATTTAGCGTTTACACCTATTCAGTTTCGATTACTTTGGATACTCGCTGAGAACCGGTTCAAAGTAGTTAGTAAGCAATTTTTATATCGTGCGGTACTTAACAGACAATTTTCTCGTTACGATCGAAGCCTTGAGATGCACCTCAGTCGTATCAGGAAAAAGTTTATTGAAGTTGGTATATCGGCTGACCGCTTTGCTACGATTCATGGCAAAGGCTATAGATTTTCGTAATAAAAGACTAGCTTATTTAAGACGGTAAATTGGGGTGCATAAAGTATCGGCTTAGATATTACTTAAGTATTTTCTCTTCTCTAAAACTCTAATCAGGTTTGTTTAACATTAACAAGCTTGAAGCTGCCTTTGAACTCAAAATATTTTAATTATTGACAGTTTTTATTAGCTATTATGCTGTCGTAACAATTGTAAAAGTGGTTTTTTTCGGCAATGAAAGCAATTAACATCTTTGATAATGATTATCATTACCAGGGGTGTTAATTGCTGAATACATCTTTTCGTTTGAAAGTTGGCTCAGCATAAAGTGAATTAATTTAGAAGTGGGGATATGAGCACTATTAATAAAGTTGAGGCTGAGCATGATAGCCAATTTTTAGCTTTTTCAACGGTAATTCACATTGACAGCCAGAAGATGATTCGGCGTTTGTGTAAGCACTTCGCTCACAAAGTTAATGCCCGGTGGAGCAGTGAGCGCGGCCATATTGAGTTTGATATGGGTTTCTGTGATATGAATGGAAGTGGAGATCAGTTGGATTTGCGTTGTGGTGCTAACTCTGGTGCGGAGTTAAAAGAGATCATAGATTGCATTGATTCCCACTTCTTACGATTTGCGAAAGGTGTGGAATGTTCACCTCAGTGGAATCTAATGAATTCTTAATGGTAAAAAGATGTTAGAGAAAGATAAAATCGAAAGTGAAATTAATGCCCAGTGGAGTATAGCCGAGGCAGGGAATGTTTATGGTGTTAATCAGTGGGGTAATGGTTATTTCGATATAGATTCACAGGGTAATGTTGTCGTAAAAAACCCTAATCATGACGAGGCAAACGCTGTTCCCTTGATGCAAATTATCGAGGGTATGCAGGACCGCGATTTACACATGCCTGTTTTACTGCGTATCGAGAATATTCTTGATAAAAGTATTAGCTCACTTAACGAAACTTTTCGTCAGATAATCGAAAAACTGGGTTATCAGAATAAATACCAAGGTGTTTATCCAATTAAAGTAAACCAGCAGGCCCAAATTGTTGATGAGGTGGCTCAATTTGGTTCTCGTTATCAGCATGGATTTGAAGTTGGTAGTAAAGCCGAAATGATTGCAGCTTTATCTACCATCGAAGAACTTGATAGCCTAATTATTTGTAATGGCTATAAGGACCAAGAATTTATAGAGCTGGGATTAGAGGCAACAAAGCTTGGATTGAAGTGTATCTTTGTTATTGAAACCTTAACCGAACTGCCAATTATTGTAGAGCGAAGTCAAGCGTTAGATATTTTTCCTCATATTGGGGTGCGCGTTAAAATGACGACTCAAGTAAGTGGTCATTGGAGTGCTACCAGTGGTGAGAGAAGTGTATTTGGGCTCTCTTCAAGCCAGCTTATACATGTGGTTGATTACTTAAAAGAGCATCAAATGCTCAACTGTCTTGAGTTATTGCATTGCCATTTGGGCTCTCAGATTCCTAATATCCGCGATATCCGCGGTGGTGTACTAGAAGCCTGTCGCTATTATTCCGATTTATGTAAAGAGGGTGTGGCATTAAAGTATATTGATTTAGGTGGTGGTTTAGCAGTTGACTACACCGGCAGACAGTCAAGTACTGGGCAAAGCCGAAATTACTCACTTGAGGAATACTGCGAAGATATTATTGATACAATTAAGAGTACATTAGATAGTAAAAACTTACCTCATCCGGTAATTGTTACGGAGTCTGGTCGTGCTACTGTAGCCTACACATCAATTTTGCTCTTTAATATCCTTGATTTCGTAAGTTTCGACTCAGAAGAGCTTAAGGAAGCTGAGGAAGATGAGCATCAATTGCTTCAAAATATGCGTGAAATCCTGACTTACTTGAAGCCTCAAAGATTACAAGAGTGCTTCAATGATGCGCAGTTTTATCGGGATGAAGTTCGTGAATTATTTAAGCGTGGTCAAATAGATCTTCGTGTTCGTTCTGTGTCAGAGACAATTTATTACAATGTTTTGCATCGTATAAAAGAGACTCTTTCAGAAATGGAGCGAATACCTGAAGATCTGGAAGGGTTGGCAGACTCATTAGCTGATATCTATTATGGTAATTTTAGTTTATTTCAGTCCTTACCTGATAGCTGGGCTATTGATCAGTTATTTCCTGTTATGCCTATTCATCGACTAAATGAGACTCCAAATCGGCGTGCTATCTTAGCCGACATTACTTGTGATTGTGATGGGAAAATTGAGCGATTCGTAGTTAATCAGCAAATCGAAAGAACCTTACCTCTGCATTCAATAAAGCAAGGCGAGGAGTACTACCTCGGTGTTTTCTTAGTGGGCGCTTATCAGGAAACTCTAGGTGATCTGCATAATTTATTTGGTGATACGAATGTTGTCAGTGTGAGACTGAATTCAGGTGCCAGCTTTGAGTTTGTGAAAGAGGTTCATGGGGATACTATTGAGGATGTTTTAAGCTATGTTGAGTATCAGCCGCATGAAGTAAAGACGCGTTTTCGTAATAAGGTTGAAGCGGCTGTTCGCAGTGGGCGTATTAGCGCTCGTGAACGTCAGCAAATAATTAAGACCTTCAATGCAAGTATGCAAGGTTATACCTATTATGAAAGAGATTAGAATACAGTAGAAAACAGTGAGAGATGTGACATTTTTAAATCATTAGCTGTATATGTGAAAGGTTAAATCCAATTATGTCGACGATGCCAGATCTTTGATCTGGCTAAAATATTTAAGCCCTACTCTGTGAAGCTAACTCCTGACCACGTTAATAAATTTCCTGTTTTATATAATTATGCTGTTAGCACTTATCCTGATTTAGTGTTGTAGGTTTATATTGGCTGCTTTAGTATCAGCTAATTTTCTATAGTGATCGGATTGTACACTTATATAGGATCTATTCTTTTTTATAGCTAGTGCAGGATTCTGAATATGCTTACTTTTAATCTTCAGTAGGCTTGTAGTCTGAAGATTTCTTTCCTGTAATATTTATTAAGAGTTTTAAATTTTCTTGTTTCTTTGTCTAATTGTTACTTTCATTTCTTATTATGTAAAAAGTGGCGAGAAGCAAAATATGAAATTTTACGCCATTTAGTAAGAAAATTAGAATTAGCTTATATTTATAAAGATGATGAATGTAGTTTTCTGGTATTATCTGGTAATAAATAAGATGTTCTACTTGTTAAAGAATAGGGATATGGACTTGAGGATCATAAACAAGATCACTTTGAGTTATATTGCACTGGCTCTGCTTCCGATCAATTTTTCACATGGCGGTGAAACTCAGATTGAAACCCTCGTTGTTACTGTGGGTAGATATGAACAGGATATTTTACAGCGGGTTGAGAGTATTACTGTTGTAGATAATGATGTGCTCAGAAAAAGTGGTAATACCCATATCCAACAAAGTCTGGTGAGTGTACCTGGAGCAAACCTGACAAGAGGGAATGGACAGGAATACCTGCCAGCTTTACGTTCTCCAGTACTGACTGGTACCGGAGCCTGTGGTGGTTTGTTGACAGCAGAAGATGGGATACCACTGAGAGCAAATGGATTTTGTAATATCAACGAGCTATTTGAATCCTTCAGCGAGACAGCTCGGCATGTCGAAGTTATTAGAGGGCCTGCTGGTACCCTCTATGGCTCTAATGCAATGCATGGATTGATCAATATTATCAGCCGCGATCCTGTAGAAGGAGAGAATGGGTCTCTCAACGCTGAAGCGGGGCCCCACGATTACTATCGAGTGGGTGTGTCAGCAGATCATCGCCTCAGTAGTGAAGGTGATGTGATCAGTGCAGATTTGTATTTGATGGCTGATGGAGGATATAGGGACCAGTCAGGATTGGACCAGCAAAAGGCTAGCATTCAATACACTCACCAGGTCGGTGATAGCAGAGTTCGAACTCGTCTAGTAGCGACAAGCTTAAATCAGGAGACGGCTGGTTACGTCGAGGGTGACGGAGTTTACCGCAATCGTCGATTGAGTCGTACCAACCCAAATCCAGAGGCGTTTCGAGATGCCAACTCTCTCAGATTTTACTCTCTGATTGATATACCTATGAATCAAACTAGTCAATTACATCTGGCTCCTTACCTCCGTAAAACTGACATGCGTTTTCTACAGCATTATTTACCGGGGCAACCAATGGAGGAAAATGGTCAGGAGAGTGTTGGTATAAGAAGCAGTTATTATCTGGAGCTGGGCGAAAAGCTTAATCTGCTAACCGGTATTGATACTGAATTAAGTAAAGGATATCTCTTGGAAACCCAAGAGAGTGTTATCGAGGGCTCTGAGTTTCTGCAGGCAACCATACCAGTGGGAAAGCACTACGATTACGAAGTCGTAGCCTGGAACGTCGCTCCCTATACATCGGCAACCTGGAAGGTTAATGATAAATTAGAAGTCACTGGCGGAGTCAGGATTGAATCTGCACACTATGACTACGACAATCAAATGCTTTCTGGGCGCACAGATGAGAATGGATTGCCTTGTGACTTTGGAGGCTGTCGGTTTAGCCGGCCAGATGACCGAAAAGATCGCTTCAACAATATCTCACCCAAGTTGGGAGCGCTGTTATGGTTAAATAATGAGCTACAATTTTTTGCTCAATTAGCCCAGGGTTATCGTGTGGCCCAAGCTACAGAGTTATATCGGTTACAACGAGAACAAACAGTTGCAGAGCTGGATCCAGAGGAAATTAATAGCTTTGAAGTGGGGCTGAGGAAAATAGGCGACTCTTTGTCATATGAGTGGGTGGCTTATACGATGAAAAAGGAGAATGTAATATTTCGTGATGCTGACTATTTTAACCAGTCCAATGGGAAAACCCGGCACTGGGGAGTTGAGTTGGCTGTCGATTATGAATTCACTGAAAGCTTACGGCTAAAGGTGAGTACCAGCTATGCAGAACATCGCTATGCAGATCAAAGGGAGTTGCAAGGTGTAGAACTGGATGGAAAGCTTGTAGATTCTGCGCCAAAGACCTTTGGTAGTTATCGACTTCACTGGTCCCCGAATTCTTTGGTATCAGCGGAGCTTGAATGGTTACATCAGGGTAGCTATTTTACAGATCCTCAAAATGCTCATCGGTATCCAGGACATGACTTACTGAACCTCCATTTGGCCTGGCAGTGGAAACAATATGAAATTTCTACTCGAATACTGAATATTACTGATAAAGCCTACGCTGAGCGTGCTGATTACAGTAGTTTTGGTGGTAGCCGGTATTTCCCCGGAGAGCCTCGCTCAATTTACTTCGGAATTAATTTTGATTGGTAATATAGTAAGGGCTTGCTTTTAACTTTCAGTTTTCATTTGAGCGTCCCGAATCAAAGCTGCCATCCGATAAAAACCATGAGCCATTTTGGTGTAGGGCGTAAGTAAAAAAAATGCGAGAACTGCACCCAAGTGTAAATCCAATAGTAGGGGGAGTGCGGCTGTTCCCCCTAGGACAAATAATAATAGGCCACTGAGTGCGATAAATAACAGTAGGCCAACAAACCCCATCTCCCCACTCCAAACCCTTGCAGAGCCCAGTTCTGGATCAGCCTTGAGCTTTAGTTGGATAAGCTTGCTACACCCCACTAATATGAGTAAACCACCGGGAATACCAAGTAATTTGGGTATTGAAAAAATCGGGTAAGGCCCTGGCATGTTTAGAAAGTAATACATGACAGCGCCCGAGCAGGTAGCTGCAAAGCACAATAAAAAGCCGTATAAAACAGCTTGATGTGCGTATCTTCGCTGGTTGCTGAATCGGTCTTCCTCCTCGAAGTTACATCCGTCCCCGTGGCCCCCGGATAGATTCTTTAGTTTCCCTGCAGAAATTAATGCTCTTCTAAAGTGATCCCAGGTAATTTCTTCTCCGCCGACTTTCCTCCAGTAGCGACGTAAACTGATCCCCATACTAAACAGCGGGTATAGAAAAGCGGGTAGAAAAATTCCGGTCATAGTGGCGTGGGAAATAACTGCATAGAAGCCCTCGCCACCACTGGGTTTCAGTGCTCTTATGACATAAAAGATAACGGCAAATCCGATGATAGTGGCCAGGGCGATCAGACTGCCGCGTTTTTGGAAAATTCTGGCGATACCTCCGGGCCAGGCAAAAGACTCCCAGCTTTTCTGTCGCGCTTCGGCCATGACTTGGGGAATATTGATGTTGAATTCGTGGGGAGCGGTATACTGGCAGGCGTAGTAACAACCTCGACAGTTGTGGCAGAGGTTGGCCAACTGGGTGATGGTTCCCTCTGAGAAAGAGCGGTGTAGTTGAAGTGCTGGAAAAACGGCACAGTAGCCCTCGCAATAGCGACAGGCATTACAAATTTCTGCTTGCCGCCGCGCCTCTTCCAAATTATCCATTTGCATAGTTAGCGGCTTCCCTGCCAGCGATACGTCCAAAAACGGTGCCGATCATCATACCCAGCCCGGCAAGATATCCCTGACTGAGAATTGACCCGGCCATGGTTTCCCCAGCAGCCCACAGATTTTTTACCAGCCCAGTGGCAGTGCTGCACTGGGCATTCTCATCAATCTTGAGTGCCAGATATGTAAAGGTAACGCCGGTGCGCAAGCTATAGCAGTAAAATGGTGGCTCGTTGATGGGGCGGGCCCAGTTGGTTTTTTCTGGTGTCAGGCCGGTGGTGGTGACACCATCCAGCTCAGTGGGATGAAAAGCTTCACTACTGCTACAGGCAGAGTTGAAGGTCGCTATTGTGTCGATCAGTTTTTCAGAGGGTAAACCGGTTTTTTCCGCGAGTTCCTCCAAGGTATTCGCCTCGGTAGGAGGGAATGCTGACGGCATAAACATTTTTAAAGACTTGGAGTCGATAATTGCAAAAGCCACCTGGTCTGGCTGTTGTGCGACAAGGCGGCCCCAGATGGCATAGCGTTTGGGCCAAATATCCTCTCCCTCGTCATAAAAGCGCTGGGCCTCTTTGTTAACGACGATGGAAAAGGGGACACAATCGAGGCGCGTTACTATGCCGCCATCAAACTTCGGCGCTCGCCCGTCAATTGCCACTGCATGACACTGGGTGGGATCTCCGACGGACTGCACGCCTTGCTCCAGTAAATCTTCCAAGACCACACCCCGGTTATAAGGTGTTCCGCGTATCAGGAAATTTTCAGCAGCTGGCCCCCAGACTTTTTCCAACCACTCCAGATTGGCTTCAAATCCGCCGGAGGCAACTACAACTGAGCTGGGTTCAATTTGGTATTGCTGTCCCTCGTAAACATAGTCGACACGAGTAATAAGATTGCCTTTCAGCTGCAGGTGCTTAACGTGTGCCCGATACAATACATCAACACCTAATTTGTCTGCAGTGCGGTAATAGGCGTTAACCAGGGACTTACCGCCGCCGAGGAAAAAGGCATTGGTGCGTGTGAGGGATAGTGTGCCGGACAGAGGTGGTTGGAAGTGGGCACCGTGCTTTTGCATCCAGGGAAGTGCGCTTTCCGAAGAGCGTATCACCAACCGAGCTAACTGCTCATTGGTTTTACCCCCGGTAACTTTTAACAGATCTTCATAGTATTCGTCTTCACTGTAATCACCTTCCAGTGGGCCCAGGGGGCCTCGGTGCATACAGCGTATATCCCTGGTGTGGCGGGAATTACCGCCTCGATAGGGTTTGGGCGCAGTTTCCAGGATAATCACCTTGGCCCCGAGTTCGGCAGCAGTTATAGCTGCGCAGAGGGCGGCATTGCCACCCCCAATTACGGCAAGGTCGTAGTGCTTGTTCACCGGTAGAAAACCCTTTTGCAATGGACCTGTGTCTCATTGCAAAAGGTAGGTGAAAATAGAGAATAAACAGGCGGGCAGGCAATTCCTGCCGCAATAAATCGTCAGCTGGTGGCGGGTTGTTCAACTTGCTGCATGTCGACGTGAACAGACACTGAGGCCTGGCTTTCCAGCCAGTTGTCCATACGCTCTTCGAGAATATTGAGTGGCAGCGCACCAGCCCCCAACAGGGTATCGTGGAAGCTTCGGATGTCGAAATTGCTATCCAGAGTTTCCTCCGCCTCCCTACGTAGCTCTTTAATTTTGAGCTGCCCCAACTTGTAAGCCAGAGCCTGGCCAGGCCAAACCAGATAGCGGTCGATTTCGACTGTTACATCGTGGAGCGGTTTAGCGCTGTTTTCCATAAAGTATTCGATCGCTTCCTCGCGGCTCCAGCCCAGCTGGTGCATACCGGTATCCACTACCAAACGCACTGCACGCCACATATCGTATGTGAGTGCGCCGAACTCGCTGTAGGGGTTTTTATACAGGCCCAGGTCGTAGCCGAGACTCTCGGAGTAAAGGCCCCAACCTTCTACAAATGCGGTGTAGAGAGCCATACGGCGCAGAGGGTGAATATCGGTTTGCTCTTGCGCCAGTGCAATTTGCAGGTGGTGACCTGGCATTGCTTCGTGCACAGTGAGCGCCTCCATCTCCCATTTCGGGCGGCTGGGCAGGTTGTAGGTATTGGCAAAGAAGATACCTGCTCGCCCCGCCTCAATAGAGCCCGGCTGGTAATAGGCGGTGGTTTGGGCCTGTTCTGAGTAACTGGGAATCGGTTTCACACCATAGGGCAGGCGCGGCAAGGTACCGAACAGGGCGGGTAGCTCTGCATCAATACGCTTGGCAATATCGCGATAGTCTCGCAGTAAACCTTCCCGGCTGGTGTGGTAAAAGCGCGGGTCGGTACGCAGGAACTCGGTGAATGCTTTGAAGTCTCCCTGGAAGCTCGTCTTCTGGATAATTTTATCCATCTTCCCGCGAATTCGCTTCACTTCCGCAAGCCCGATGCGGTGAATTTCCTCGGGGCTGAGGTCGGTAGTGGTGCTCTCCTCCACTTTATGGGCATACCAGCGCAGGCCATCGGGGCGGCTGGTTAAAGCCGTATCCACCTGGGCCTCGGGAATATATTTGCGCTCGACAAATTCGGCCATACCCTGCCAGGCCGGTACCAGTTGTTTGTTGTAAATGGCATAAGCGCGTTGCTGCAGACTTTTCCTCTTGGTCGCTGGAATGGCCTCGGGCATTTGATTAAATGCTGTTAGCAGCGGGCTGTGCTCCGGCGCGGCAGGTACCAGTGCGCGTATCTGACGCGGCAGGTCGCGCAGGGTGATTTGTGGTGGTGTGACTCCTTTGCGCAGGCCCCGACGCATCAATCCCTGGGTTTGTTCAATCAGGATTGGCAACCTTTCCAGGCGGCTGATTATTGTTTCGTAATCGGTTGCAGTGCGCTTGGGCATGCTGTTGATAACAGCTGGCACATTGCGCTGGATACCACTCATATGGTTTATTGGTTGCAAGTGCTCCGGAAACTGGAAGCCTTTTACTTCTCCCAACAAGTCCTGGTAGAGCAGTTGGTAATCCAATTGTTGTTCGGCTGGCAGATCACTCTGATCGATATTACGTGCAGCCCCCAAAAGGATTCTGGTCTGCTTTTGACGCAGTTCCACAGACTTAAGGGAGTTATCCACCCAGCGGTGATTTTGCCCTGGGTAGCCTTCATAGGTTGCCTGGCTTGGATAACTCTCCATGATCCAGCGATAGCGCAAATCCTGAAGGGCGGTGAGTCGCTCTGAGGCGCTGCTCTCCGGAAGGGACTTGTATGCTTTCCGGAAGGTGTCCTGGTCCATCGCCGAGGTATTGAGGCTGGCAATAAGTCCCAGGGATGTGAATAGGGCTTTTCTGATAAACGACATAGTCCCCTCGAGTGAAAGCGTGTGGCCCAAATGATGGCCGGATCTGGTCAATGGGCGGTTAGTTACCCATGCCGGCAATTTATTGCCGGGTATTCGAAGAGCAGCCAGCCGCATTAGCTGGCTGCCATAGACGGGCTGGGTCAGTTGGCTGCCGCTGTGCGACTGCCAAATTCCTGGTGACTGATCAGTTGCAAGCGCTGGCGAATCTGTTCCTCGATACCGGAGGCATTGAGGCCGATAGCCGCCAGTAGGTCTTTGTGCTTGCCGTGCTCAATAATTTGATCTGGCAGCCCCAGTTGCAGCACCGGTACCGAACGCGCTGTGCTATTGAGGTATTCGAGTACGGCGCTTCCCGCACCACCAGCAATAGTGTTCTCTTCGATGGTAACTAAGAGTTGGTGACTCTCGGCAAGTTCATCGATCAGTGCTTCGTCCAGGGGTTTTACCCAGCGCATATCGGCTACGGAGGCTCCCAGCGATTCTGCAGCGGCCATAGCGGGGCCGAGTAAGGTGCCGAAGCTGAGGATGGCGACGCCACTGCCCTGGCGCAACAGGCGCCCCTTGCCGATCGGCAGCTCCGTCATTTCCTTGTCGATGGCGGTACCCATACCGGTTCCGCGCGGATAGCGCACAGCGGCGGGGCCATTGTGTTTGTAGGCGGTATTGAGTAGCTGGCGGCACTCGTTTTCATCACTGGGCGCGGCGATAGCCAGGTAGGGCAGGCAGCGCATAAACGTTAGGTCAAAACTACCCGCGTGCGTGGGGCCGTCTTCCCCCACCAGACCGGCGCGGTCGATGGCGAAAGTGACATCCAGGTTTTGGATTGCCACATCGTGCACCATTTGATCGTAGCCGCGCTGTAAAAATGTCGAATAAATAGCAACTACCGGTTTCTGGTCTTCACAGGCGAGGCCCGCAGCGAGAGTGACGGCGTGCTGTTCGGCAATGGCCACGTCGTGGAAGCGGTCCGGGAAGCGCTTGGAGAACTCCACCATACCGGAGCCCTCACACATGGCCGGGGTAATAGCGACCAGGCGCTCGTCCTGTTCTGCGGCATCGCACAGCCACTGGCCAAAAATATCCTGGTACTTGGGCAGTTTCTTCTTGCCGGGTACGGCCACTTGTACCTTGGCCTCCGGCTCCAGCTTGTTCAGTGCGTGGTAGCCCACAGGGTCAGCTTCAGCGGGACCAAAGCCTTTGCCCTTGGTGGTGGCAATATGCAGGAGTTGCGGGCCCGGCTGGCTGCGCAGGTTGCGCAGGGTGTGGACCAGGTCGTGCACGTTGTGGCCATCCAGGGGACCCACGTAGTTAAAACCCAGTTCTTCGAACAGGGTGCCCGGCGTGATCATGCCTTTGACGTGCTCTTCAGTACGTCGCGCCAATTGCCAGGCTTTGGGGATGGCAGACAGTATCTTGCGGCTGCCCTCGCGCATGTTCAGGTAGGTTTTACTGGCCAGGATTTTGGCGAAATAGGTGGCCAGGCCGCCGACATTTTTTGAGATAGACATACTGTTGTCATTGAGAACAACCAACATGTCCTTGCCGGTATGTGAGGCGTGGTTCAGGGCTTCGAAAGCCATTCCCGCCGTCATGGCGCCATCGCCAATCACCGCCACTACCTTGCGATCGTCAGGGGAGCCCAGGGCCATACCCAGGGCGGCACTGATCGAAGTGCTGGAGTGGCCAACACCAAAGGTATCGTAGGGGCTCTCACTGCGTTTGGGGAAGCCGGACAGACCCCCTTGTTGGCGCATGGACAGCATCTGCTCGCGGCGACCGGTGAGGATTTTATGAGGGTAGGTCTGGTGGCCCACATCCCAAACCAGCCGGTCCTCCGGCGTATTAAAGATGTAGTGCAGGGCGATGGTCAGTTCCACTACACCGAGACCGGCACCAAAATGCCCGCCAGTCTGGCCGACACAATACAGCAAGTACTCGCGCAATTGGCTGGCGAGTTCCGGCAATTGGCGTTCATCGAGGGCGCGCAGCTGCGCCGGGTCGTCGATCGAGTCGAGAAGCGGTGTCTGCGGGCGTGTGCGTGGAATTTCTTCGAGCATCAAATGTATCAGTTGCAACAGATGGTGATATTGAGGGGGATTGTATGCCCGTGGCGGGCATATTGCATCCCAAACCCCACAGGCAAGGCTGTGACTTAGTGTCCGCGCTGCACGATATAGTCTGCGAGCTGCTGTAGTAGCAGGGTATCGCCATCGAGACTTTGCAGTGCCTGGGAGGCCTGGGCATGCAATTTTGCCAGTTTTTCCCGGGCGCCGTCGACGCCGAGAAGGGAGACATAAGTGGGCTTGTTGCGCTGGGCATCAGCGCCCTGGGTTTTGCCCAGAATAGCGGTTTCAGCGGTGATATCGAGAATATCGTCCTGAACCTGGAATGCCAGGCCAATGGCTTGGGCGTAGCGGGTAATAATCTTTAACTCCCCTTCGCTGGCACCGCCCAGCAGTGCGCCCATACGCGCGCTGGCACAGATCAGGGCTCCGGTCTTGAGACGGTGCATGGGCTCCAGCTGATCCAGGGTGAGGGTTTGGTCAACGGAATCCAGGTCGATAGCCTGGCCGGCGACCATACCCCTGGCCCCCGCCGCAGTGGCAAGTTCACGCATAAGCTGTAACAGCAATTGGGGGTCGAGCTGTTCAGCAAGGAGCAACTCGAATGCCTGGGTTTGAAGTGCATCGCCGGCGAGAATGGCTGTGGCTTCGCCATAGGCTATATGACAGGTGGGGCGACCTCGGCGCAGGTCGTCGTCATCCATTGCCGGCAGGTCGTCGTGGATCAGGGAGTAAGCGTGAATGCACTCCAGCGCCGCCGCCGTGCTATCGCAATAGGCCAGGTCAAAATCAACACCCCGAAAAACCTGGGCGCAGGCGTAGACGAGGGCCGGGCGAAGGCGCTTTCCGGGGCCCAGTGCGGCGTAGCCCATAGCCTCGAACAGCTCTTCTGCACCGCTGATAGGGGATGCAAGTGCCTGTTGAATTCTGGTCTCGACACGAGCAGACGAAGCTTGCAGGAAAGCTTTCAGTTGCTCTGGAGGGTTTGCGGATCTCACTTAAACTGGGTCCCCGGAGTTTTCGTCGGCATCAAAGGGAAGCTCGCGGATGTTGCCGCTCTCTTCAATTAACAACTTCACTTTCTGCTCAGCTTTGGCGAGCTTCTGCTGGCACTCCCGGGTGAGCTTCACTCCTTTTTCGAAATCAGCGAGAGCCTCCTCCAAGGGAAGGTCTCCGCCTTCGAGTCGCTCAACCAGCTGTTCCAACGCCTCGAGACTCTCTTCAAAAGTTGCTGTTTTTTTCTTCGCCGCCATAGCATCGCCTCTTAATTGCGGGGCAACCTTAGCGGCTGGCGCTGCGGGGGTCAATTCTATGGTCCCCTCACTCGGGGGCCTCTTCGCAGTGCCATTTAGACGAGCAATTTCTAGAGACTCGACTCCCGGGATAAAAGATAGTGTGCCAGGGCTTTTTTCTGCACCGCCGTAAAGTTGTAGTTAGGCATTGGGGGTGTTGGGGCATCGAAGTAGTCAGCCAGGGTCTGCGCTGTGTATTTAGCTGAAAGGTTGCGCAGAGGAAACTGGGCCTGATGGCAGTGGGCGCAATCGTTAGACTGATAGAGTTGTGCGCCCAGTTGCACTACCTCGGTATCTATTGAAAGTGCGTTGGCTGTGGACGTTTTTTGCAGTTGTGGCCGCTGTGTCGTCAATACAGTTTGGCGAGGGGTTCCCTGACTAACACGATAAACTGCACCGGCGTAGTCATCGGAAATATAGATGTTGCCCAGTTTATCCTCGGCGATGGCGACAGGGCGGCCGTAAACCGTTTGGCGGTTATCGCTGAGAAAACCCCACAGGAAATCCCTCTGTTGAATTTCTCCGTCGTCACTCCAGTGCAGGGAGACAACTTTATAGCCATCTTTTACACTGCGGTTCCATGAGCCATGCAGAGCGACCAGTGCTGCATGGCGATAATCCTGAGGCTGTTCTGCACTGCGCAGAAATTTAATACCGAGTGGCGCATTGTGAGCGCGAAACTCGTCCACGGGGGGAATTGAGTCAGCAATTATTTGCTGAATTTCAGGGCCTGCATCTACTCCAAAATCCGGATCGGGAACCCGGTTACCATAGGCGTAGGGCCATCCGTAGAATTGGTCTTTGCGAATCAGGTTGAGCTCATCTGGCGGCAGGTTGTCGCCGAGCCAATCGCGGCCATTATCTGTTGCGTAAAGTCCGCCATCTTTTGGAGACCAATCGAACCCCACACTATTACGCAGGCCGGTGGCGTATATTTCAAATTTATCTCCATTTGGTTTCATTCTCATGATACTTGCGCGACGAGGATCTTTTTCAATACAAACGTTGCAGCTGGAACCACTGCTGAGAAAAAGCCATCCATCGGGGCTCATATCAATGGTTTTGGTCCAGTGTCCATCATCCTCAAGGTTTTCAATAATTCGCTGGTAGCGTCCGGCCAGTCGTCCATCGGAGTGATCAAACGGCACCCGTCCAACGGCGTCACTTTCCGCAATGTATAACCAGCTATCGTGCAGCAATAATCCGTGCGGCCGTTGAAGTTTATCAATTAAGACCTTTTGACCATCACTGCGACCATCGCTGTCTTTATCCTGTAATAAAAGTGAAACTTTTCCCAGCTTGGGCTGTGAAACGATAATGTCTCCATTTCGAGTTACTGTGAGCCAGCGCGCCCCGGGAACATCCCCAGAAAATAACTGAACCGAATACCCATCCGCTGGGGTTAAGCGGACTGTCACTTCTTTTTCTGTTGTTTTAACGCCTCCGACCAGTTGGCGCCAAGGCACGCTGACGCTGGATTTGAAGGTGGCCAAGGCGGTAGATAACACCGCTCCAAGGGCAATAAAAAATATTAGCGTGTATTTCAACGTTTTCTTCATGGTATCGATTGAACTTGAAATAAAGATGTTTATAGTTGCCGCGCTTGCCTATTTACCCCTATAGTTAACACGGGATTAATTTCCTGTCTCCCCTCCCTTTTGTAACAGGTAACTCAATTTGTGAGATATCTCTTACACAAAATTCAGCAGATTCCCCCTACTTTTTTCTTCCTTGATGTCCATAATTAACTTGCAAGGACGCGAAAGGGACTGCACTACTGCGGCAATGGATAAATGGAATGCGCCGCTCGCCCTAGGGATATGGGCACCATCCTGTGAGACGCACCGCCCGGGCCGGATTGCCTGGGCGGTGTTTTACACCCCACTTAAATTCGTCATTTTCTATCGCAGCACTCCCCACAATTTACACTTTTCCTTTGTAATTTGCTGATATTCCCCCAGATTTTTGTGGCTGTCTGGAATTTGTAATGGTTATCCGCTTTAATGTTGATAGACCGGCCAAATTACCCTTGGGCCGGTGGAGGGTGGCGCATTCAGTAATCTATCAGCAGAAGTGCCCGTATTACCCAAGGCAATTTCACGCCTGTGGGCACCTCTATCATCGTTGGTGAAAAAACTTTCAGATCTGCCCATCTGGTCTGCGAGTAATTTTTTACTGTCGAATGGAAGGTTTGTCTCCAAAGCTGAGCAATGCGGTTCACTTTGTCACCCAGCCTCTTCGAACTGTCACTCCATAGCTTCTTTTTTATTTTTAATAATCACGACTTTGGTTACACGGAAGCAGTTCCGAGGCTGCCTTGTTCTATTCGACTATGGGGAGGCGAGGTTATGCATGCGAGAATTTTGCGTTTAAATCTGGCGGGACAACCGCTTGAGTGGTTGAGTTGGCAAGAGGCATCCTGTCTATACGTGCGGGAGCTGGTTACATGGTCTCTGGGAGGCGTTGTCCAGCGGGTGCGTGGAGGCTTTAATCGCAATGGCGATCGCTCCAGCCTGGATCTGGCCGCTATTATCGCCTGTGGTGGTGCGCGCATGGCTCGCCCGCGCCGGCGCCCGCCACTGACAAATCGGGCGCTTTTCTTTCGCGATTCCCATACCTGCCTTTATTGCGGCAATTTATTTAAAAGTGTGGATTTAACCCGGGACCATGTTATCCCGGTATCTAAAGGCGGCGTTGATTCCTGGGAGAATGTGGTTGCAGCCTGCAGGCGCTGTAACCAGCACAAGGGCAATCAGTTATTGGAAAATATCGATATGGAATTATTGGCTTTGCCCTTCTGCCCCAATGCTGCCGAATATCTTGCCTTGATCAACAGTGAGCGGATTCGCGGGGACCAGATGGAGTTTTTGCGTGGTCAATTTTCACGGCGGCGCCAACAGGGGTGGTTGCTGCATTAGCCTATAGAATTAATATGTTTAAATAAGAAAAGGGGCCAACAGGCCCCTTTTCTTATTAAGTCTTGGGGTTGGATGAAGACACTGCAGAGCGAATCAGTCCAGTCAGGTACTCAGTGAAATTGTGCCCATGGTTTTCCATCATTTTGGGGAACATGGAGTTGGGGGTCATGCCGGGGAAGGTATTCACTTCATTGAGGTAGAGTTCGCCAGTCTCTGTCAGGAAAAAGTCTATGCGGGACAAATCCTTGAGCTTCAGGGCCTTAAAAGTGCGCAGGGAAACTTCGGCAATCCACTTCAGCTGCTCTTCGTGCAGACCTGCAGCTTCGATAAAGGTGACTGCGCGGCTGCCCTCGGCATATTTCTCCTTGTAGGTGTAAAAAGTATCCGATGGAGCACGCACCTCTCCCGGGCGGGTTGCGACGACATCATTATTGTAGTGGTAAACCGCAACCTCGAGCTCCCTGGCTTTTAGCGCTTTTTCTATCAGCACATAAGGGGAGAGTCTGAAAGCATCCTCTATCGCAGCCTCCAGTTCCTCCTTGTCACTGACCTTGAAACAGCCAACGGAAGACCCCTGGTTGGAGGCTTTAACAAAAACTTCGCCCCAGTTCTTGAGCGCATCGTGGGCTTTTTGCAGTTCTTCGTCTTCCAGGCTGTGCAGAAACTCATAAGGGGTATTCTCAATACCCAGGGCACTGAGCCACATTTTGGTTTTAATTTTGTTAAAGCAGATTTTGCTGGGTTCTGGAGCAGAACCGAAATAGGGGATACCGAACATATCCAGTTGCGACTGTAAATCGCCGGTTTCTCCTGGGTAACCGTGAATTGCAGGAATTACGTAGTCAACATCCCAGGAATTACCTTCTTCATCGCGGATTTTGCGATCGTAAAAGATATGGTAAACCCGGCCTTGGCTGTCGGTGAGGCAACCACTGCTATCCATTTCCACCCGCAGTAGGGCAATGTCCTCTGCCGCTGACAACTTGTTCTCGATAAAATCAGCGGTTCTGAGGGATACGTCGTGCTCGCTGCCGCCACCGCCGCAGATAAGCAAGGTGTTAATCATAAAATTATTCCGTCGTAGTGCCTGCCGAAGGTGCGGTTAATACCTGTTCGCACTGTTGGGGCAAGGTCTTTGGTTTCGGCTTTTTCTGTTTCGGCTGGGGTTTAGTGCCATTGAGAATTGCATAGAAGTCATCGCTAAACCACCAATCCAGGTCACTGCCACAGGCTGCCGTAGTCACTGGTGCCTGGGGCTTACAGTTGGTGCTTCCCTCTGGGCAGGCCAGGCGCACATGAAAATGGTAATTGTGCCCCCACCAGGGGCGCACTTTGCGCAGCCACTCGTTATCTTCACCGGATATTTCGCACAGGTGGCGTTTGATAGTCGGGTGGACAAAAATTCGTTCGACCCGCTGGTCTTCTGCGGCCAGGCGCAGGATTTTGGGAACCCGGTCGTCCCAATTTTCAGGGATTAGGCGGTGCTTGCGCTCATCAGCCAAGGCAACGGCAGAGATATTATCACGCTCCCATGGGGTGAGGGGACGCTCTAGGGCCCGCCGGTCCTGGGAATACCAGATGTCTACGTCCAAGCCGGTTTGGTGACTGTTATGCCCACCACTGCCGAAAGGGCCCCCTCGAGCCATAGACATGTCGCCGATCTGGATTCTGCCCAGATCTTTCTGTGCCACGCTCTGGGAAAACTCCTTCAGGAAGTTAATGGTCTGGGGGTGGGCAAAATGTCGATCGCGGCCAGTTCTTACTAACTGATAGCCCTCTCCCCTCAATGGCAGGGTTTCCCCGCCACTCAGGCAGCCATTGGTGTAGGTGCCAATACTCGATGGTGTCTGTGCACTGGGCCCTTCGACCTTATCCCAGGCGTTAGCACTGACGGTGCCGCTCGCCAAGGCCGAGGCGAGGAGAATAGTGTGGATTAATTGCCGTAAAAATCCGGCTTTAAGCGGGCCAGCGGCCTCGGTAGTGGATACTGAATTTTGAGATGTCGGGTGCATGGGTCCCTGGATACCAATAAGTCACAGTTGTCGGGCCACCTAAGGCGGCGCTCGACGAGTATAGACAGACAGAGTACTAGCTCTGTGACGCAAGTATCTCTTTACAGTTCCGTATGAACAGCTCCATTTCCTCATCGGTGCCGATAGATATACGCAAGTACTCACTGATACGGGGCTTGTTGAAATAGCGTACGAGAATATTCCGCTCGCGCAGTGCCAGATACAAGGCTTCCGCACCGGGCGCGGGGGGCTTGGCGAGGAGGAAGTTGGCTTGGGAAGGGATTACTTTGAACCCCAGGTCTGTAAGCGTCCGCTCACTGTGCTCTCGTGTGGCGATGACCTTGCCGCAATTGTCGCTGTGCCAGGCAGTATCGCGGATTGCTGCGGTGGCCACACGCTGCGCAATAGCATCAATGGGGTAGGAGTTAAAAGAGTTCTTGGCTCTCAGCAACCCTTCGATCAAGTGTTTTTGCGCCATGGCAAAGCCCAGGCGAAGTCCTGCAAGGGCATAGGATTTTGACAGTGTGTGAATTACCAGCAGGTTGGGATAGCGATCGATCAGTGTTGTTGCACTCTGGCCTCCAAAATCGATATAGGCCTCGTCAATAACCACCACCCGCTCGGGTTGCGAGCGCAAAAGTTGCTCAATTTGCTCTAGCGGCAGGTACCGTCCCGTGGGTGCATTGGGGTTGGGAATAATTACACCAGCTGCGGGAGCGGCATAGTCCTCAAGCTGGATAGAGAAATCACTGTGCAGGGGAACAGTGCGGCTTTTGATATTGAAAAGCTGGCAATAGACCGGGTAGAAACTGTAGGTGATATCTGGAAAAAGCAGAGGTTCACTGCGACGGAAAAAACTGTAAAAACTCAGTGCCAGTACTTCATCGGAGCCATTGCCCACAAACACCTGCTCGGCAGAGAGGTTGTGCTTGTCGGCGATGGCGCGGCGCAATTCACAGGATTCCGGGTCGGGATAGCGGCGCAATGCATCGGCAAAGTCGTGCCGCTCCAAGAGCCCTAAAGCTTCGGGAGAGGCAGGGTAGGGGTTTTCATTGGTATTGAGCTTTATCAGGTTTTCACTCTTCGGTTGCTCCCCGGGCGTGTAGGGCTCCAACTGATCGAGCCCGGGACTCCAATAAATCTTGCTCATGATTCTACCTCTGGGGTACTACTTTGATTGTCGCTGGAAGAGCCTTCAGTGCCCTCTTCAGTGTCTTTTTTCTTTATTGGTATATCAAACAGGTCGCCTGAACTTCCAATAAATTCCTGCATGGGAACAGGTTTGCGAAACAGCATATTATCGTATTTGAGTTCAGTAGATATCTCTGGGGTCTCACTGAATTCGTCTAAATTACTGATACTCTCAGCCAAGCCAAGACCGAGGAATGCCAGTGGCAGTGTCAGTGCCACTGTCCAGCGCCATCCCCTCGCCAGGTTGGTGGCCAGGTAGCAGGCTGACCAGAGCATTGCCGGTAATATGATGGCAAGCACCAGGAAGTCCAGGACTTGAATAGTGGTGCCGATGGAAAAATTGAAGTTGATCAGCCCTCTCAGCCATTCCCAGACGGTGTAAGTGAGAGCACCTATAGCTGCGATGGAAAGATGGGTAAAAAAGTGCGTTTCATGCCTGACCACCCTGCCGATAAATGCCCAGACTCCGGCGTAAATCACCATGCCAATAATGGCGGTGGCAAGAATATTGACGGCAATGGTCCACTCATAGGTGCGGGCGTAACCGAGATAGCTCATGAGTACGCTGGCGAAGCCAAAGCAAAGCAGTAGGAGGATTGCTCCTAGCGGGTGGGACAGGCTTGAAAACAGATTCTCAAGAGAGTGGAGTGGGGTGGCTTCAGGTACTGGGTCATCCGTATGAAAAATCCTAAAGCGGGACTTTCCACACTGCAGTAGATCACCGGAGGAAATCCTGTGCTCAGCGATGGTATCGGGCTTAACTGACTTGTCTTTCAGGTTTCCCAAAAGCTGGCAGCCGTTGACCGAATTGAGGTCGTGTAAGATGTATTGGCCATCCTCTCCTCGCTTGATCTCGGCATGGTAGGCATCGGAATGGATGTCTTCCAAAATCGCATCGTTATCGTAAGCGCGGCCCAGGGTAAATCTATCCCCGTCCATACGGTATCGCAGCTGCACCCGGTGGGCGCGATTGAGTTCTTCAATAATCAGGGCCATTGGATCTCGCTCGTGAACTTCTGGGTAAAGGCGTCGGCGGACTTCTGGGTAAAGCCTGACAGGGTAAAGTGGCTGACCAGCGCACGATTTTTCTGGTCGACACTTAGGCTCAGGAAGAAAATATCGTAGAGATCAGGAAAATCCTTGTAGCGCCTGACACAATAGCTGGTGCGAGCGATCAGGGGCTTACGCTTGCGATCCGGCTTGGATACTGAAGGCTCCTCGCCGCGTTCCTGAGAAGTGAATTTTTGTTGGCAGCGAAAATTGGTTACGTCTTCCTCACCAGCGCTGTTGCCAGGATAGAAAGAGTCCATCTGTCCTTCATACTCAGCGTAAAAGCGTGCGGGCAAAAGGTCCTTGGCCTCCAGCCAGAAAAACTCATACTCCACACGCCCGGTGTTGAAGTCGTCGGACAGAAAAATAACATCCTGCCCGGTGCACCCTTTATCAATACGCTTGATCGGATTGGTTTCACTCTCCTGGGTATTTCCCCAACATTTAATCGCTGGAATTATTTCACCGACGACCTGTGCTTCACCGAGGGCGCGACGCTGCCAGTCGGCTCCAAGGATTGAATCAATAATTCGTTGCTGGTTATCCAGCAGCTGTTGGTAAGTCACTTGTTTAAGATTGAGGGTACCTCCTTCCGCGCGATAGTGTCTTAAAAGTGCCGACAGCTTATCCACTGGCACCAGGAAGCTGACCTGGTTGCCAGCAGTTGCCACATTGATGCCAACTACCTGTCCCTGGGTATTGATTGCAGGACCACCGCTCATACCGGGGTTGATAGAACCGGCAAAGTGGATGCGATCGTAGAAGCTACCGCCGGCAATACCGTTATAGGTGCCGGGAATCAAGGTCATTCCCAGGTCCAGGGGATTGCCGAGAGAAACGATGGTCTCTCCTTTCTTGGGGGTGCTTGTGGCCAGCTCCAGATATTCTTTTCCCGGTTCTTCCTGTCGCAACAGCGCCAGGTCATTGACCACATCAATATCCAGTAAAGTTAATTTCCCCCGGGCGCCATTAACCGCAAGATACTCCAGGGAATATTCGTCTGGCTCGCTGACCGCTTGAGCCACCACGTGGTAATTTGTGGCTATAAGTCCATCGGCAGAGATTTGGAAGCCCGAGCCCAAGCCTGCTTTTGAGTTGGAGGATTTTTCGATAAGTCGAATTTGGTAGAGGCTGCCGCGATAATCACTGTAGAGCTTTTCATAGCCTTGCGCCATTGCAACAGTAGATAAGCAGCACAGAATCCAGGCGAAGAGCCACGGGGAGAGTTTCGGCATTTTGAGTTGATTAAATTGTGGACAGAAAGAGTGATACTACGGGATATAAGATAGTGCAACAAGCGCCCATCACCGGCTGTATCCCACCGGTGATAGGCATGTTTCCGGCTATTAGAGATAGTCCACAATTTTTGGCTGGGTCTCTATCACTTTCTGATGTGACTCGAGGTAGAAACGGGTAAAGAGTTTATCGGCCTCTTCAGGAGCGATAAAACCCTTGCTAAATCCGGGGCTGATTGGGTCGAGATGTAGGCGCGCGCAGTTGATTACATGAGCGGCCAGCTGCGCCATATTCTCATCCCCGACAGAGATTCGGATAGTGGTTGGGAATATACCCGCCGCCTCCATCGCTTCAGGAGAGAGCTCTGAGTGAGATGTCAAGGCAGGGCAGAGAACCATCGTATTTGTCTGGCCCAAGCTAACCATCTGCCCGAAAGCGGGTTCCAGGGCGTCAAAGAAACTCTTAAAGGCCTCGGTGGGAATTTGCGCAGCTTCCATATCAATGCTGAATAATGGTGTGGGGAAGTGGTAGCGCATCAGTGATTCACGCAGCCCGGAGTTGGGGTGGGTTTCCACCGCGTGACTGTTGACACGAATCTTGCTGTGACTGGCGAAAAAATGGCTGAGGCTAAGGGTATTAATACACTTGGTGAGCATACGCATTTCCAGGGTGCGCATACCGCAGTGCACTTCCCAGGCCTTGTCTGCATCCAGGAAAGCTCCCTTGATGTAATAAACATCCCAGAACATGCACTGATCCCAGTTAAGGCCTTTTGCGCTATCGCCTTTTGGGATAAACATACGGTGGTTTTCGCCGATAACCACACCGGCAGTGGCAGCGCCGGTGCCGCCGATATCTTTGGTGTAGGAGTGAACAACAAAATCTGGTCTCTCTTTCCTATCTTTGCGGCGTAGTGGTTGATATAGGAAAGGGGTTGCCAGGGTGGCATCCAGGCTTACCAGGATATTTTCTCGGTGAGCGGTTTTACAGATAGCCGGCACATCCAGCATGATCCCGTGAGGGTTGCATGGAGACTCAATATAGACATGTATTTTTGCTCCAGCACTGATCGTATCTGCATACGCTTGCTGGGTGTCAGCCAACAGCTTTTCGAACTCTTCACCGGTGGTCCCATCAAACCAGGCCAGATTGATGGACAGTTTGTCTTTGCGCGCGTAGAAATCCTGTAACAGCTGGTGTGTGCCGCCATAAATATTCCTGGAAACAATTAAGATATCTCCGTGGCGCAATTGATTTGACAGGAGCGCATCGATTGCAGCCATACCGGAATTAAAATTCCAGGCCATATATTCACTGGCTTCAGGTCCGCACTCCAAATCGACAATGGCATTGGCCAGGGAAATGGAAGTGGGGTTGAGTAGGCGCGAATAAATATCGTGGCTCGGTTCCCGCCCGCGAAAGGCATCGTCCACCCACTCTGTGCAGGCATAGATATAAGTTGCTGTTCGGGCAATTACCGGGGTTGCAGAAAATATAGCCGGAATATTATCGAACAGGGGGTAACCACCCCGTGTGGTGATATTAAAGTCGTCCCCCTGCAGGCTTTGAAAGCTGGCTCGCAATGGATTTTGCAGGGTGTCCAATAATTTTGCCAGCTGGAAACTCATAAAACGCTTGGCATTGAAATAGGCAATCTTGTCAGACTTGTCCAGACGTTGGAGTGTGTCGGTCACCTGACTCCATAGCTGGCTCAGATTTCCCTGTGCCTGGTAGAGCAGGGTTGCGGTCTGCTCCAACAGCTTTCCATGTTCTGATTCACTATCAATACAAAAGTGCTGCAATTGCTCTTTTGCCAGTTCATCAATATTTTTTGCCTCGGTGCTGTTGCGTCGGGGAGAGAGAATTTTTACATCTTCTAGGTTCGCTTCCATTGTGTCCTCACTACGTGATGCTTTTTGTTATACGACGACTCTAACAGTCCTGTGCGGCGTATAAAACACTTGGCGAGTAATTAGTGTGTAATTTGCTGTGTTTGGGCGTGATCGACCTGTAATTTGTGAATCTGTACAGTAGCTTCCAGTTGAGGGGGTAGGTGGCTGTGGTAATGGTTGCCTCGCCATGGAAAGGCAGCCCCCACAATTTTTCGCAAGGATTTAATTTCCTCGCACGCCGCAGGTGGCGTGCGAGGAGATAAAGGGATTCAGCGCAAGCTGAACGGTCAAGCTGGAGTCGACAGGTGTAGAGTCTTAGTCGATTCTCTTGGATGAGCTTGTCCGGGCATGGATGCCAAATTTGCTCTTGATAGTGTTGTTGTAACCGTCGATGGTTGGGACCATCATTTCGGGCCGGCAGTTTTATTACTGCCGGCTTTTTTTTAGCTTCTGATTCCGCTGTAAGAACTATTACCCATGGAGTATTTCCTGTCTTCAATGAACTTCTATGACGCGATTCAAATCAGATTAAATTACTGAAATGGATCGTCATTCGATTTCAACAAGTTTCAGAGCGCCTTTATATTTATTTTGAAAACATACATGGCCTTAATTTAGTCTCGGTGTCATTGAAGTGAAAAAGAAATAATTATTGCACTCTTGATTTCGCTTTGATTATGCACCAATCACACAATTTTTTTGTCCTATGGCGACTTTGTGCGCCCTTCGTATCTCTTTAAATATTTAGCGTGTGATTACCTGTAATGAAGTGTGATCGACCTGTAGTCCTTAAGTCTGTACATTTAGTTCCCATTGAGGGAGTACAGGCGATTGTGGGAACACTTACCTCGCCATGGAAAGCTACCTCGCACAAGAAGATTTCGGATGGATTTAATTCCCATATCGCCTGAGTGTGCGATAGGGAGTAAAGGGATTCAGTGCAAGCTGAGTGGTCAAGCTGGAATCGGCAGGTGCGAAGTCTTGCTCAATTTAATCGAATTGCTTGTCCGGGTACGGACGCCGAATTTTGCTCTTGATAGTGTTTTTGTAACCGTTGATGGTTGGGACCATCTGTTCGGGCTGGTAGCTTTAGTTCAATCGGCTTTTTTACAGTCGGAGCCGGTTATGATGACGCAGTCACAGACGTATTATATATAAAATAAACTGTCTTTTGGTGGCATCATATAACAAATTTAGATATAGGGATGAAACAGATGAAAACTTGTGCTGAGCGCCCCCTGCTTAATCTTGAGGTTCCCAAAGAGGGGCTGACAGTTGAGCTGATGTTGCAGCCGCAAGAGCAGGTGGGCAGAGAGCCCCAATACTGGCCTCTTTTTAATGCTGGAAATGAAAGTGAAGAAGAGTACTTTGGTAACTGGAATATTGATATCCAAAGTGGTGGTGTACTCACTTTAAAAGTGACTCTGGATCTTTCCAAGGTTCCTGGTAGAAATCTTGAATTTGTTCGCTATCGCCAGAACCATAAGTTGGATGGTCTGATCGCGTTAACTCCTGATTTCCGTCATCAGTTCCGCGCTAGGGCCAAGGAAGTTGATGGTGAGTACACTACTTTGATCATCAAAATCAAAGATAAAGAAGAAATCTCTGATAGGTTCTCCTTCTTATGGATGTGTGTAGATGCAGAAACAGGCATGCACTTTGTGTCTGGAGACCCTGATGCTGCGATAAATCCAATCCCCATTTCCTAATTACAGATTGCTTTTTGTACTCCTTTCGATACATGAGGTTGTGTGCATAGTGTTTGGTATTCGGGTAAAAATAAAAAATTAATACTCATGCCCTGGTTCAGTAGTTCCTCAAGGTGGTAGTTAGCTGACTGCCACTCTTCAGCTAGGGCATAAATATTGGCTGCTGTTTTATTAATGTAGGTGCTTTCTGGTGAAATATGTATTAGCTCTTTAATCAGAGCGATTGATTCCGCGATTCTCCCAACATTAGCTAAGGCTTGAGCTCTATACCTTCTGCTTGTGATGTCAGTATTGGTTTCGGTTAAGTCAATAACCTTTGAAAAATACTTTTTAGCTGTCTCACGGTCGGATAACATAATGTAGCATTCAGCAACTTGTATATTCATCTGAATATTATCTGAGTACTCCGCTAAGATGCTTTGATATTCAGCGAGTGCTTCGGTATATCTTTTTTGTAAAAAGAAAATAGTGCCAAGGTTGGACCGTGTGGACCAGTCGCGAGACCCTACTGGTACCTTGCCGATTAGCTCTTCAGCTACTTTTAGGTTACCTTTTTCGAGTTCTATTACACTTAAGAGGTTATATGCTTTCCATCTACCAGGGTAGGTCTCTACCATGCTTTGCAGGATTTCTCGTGCAGCGTCGTAACGGCCTAGTTGTAGTGTATTGACCGCTACATAATATTCATTGTTGAAGGATGGGTTGAGTGCCGCAGCTTCTTTGGCGTACTCTAGGCTCTGCTCGTAATTTCCTTGCATGTATTGGTAGCGAGTGAACTGTGTCAGTAGGTGAGCTGAGGGGTGATCTTCGGCTTCAAGCTTTTTCAAAATGACAAGGAAACCTTGCCTATCATCACTGACGGATTTAACGGCGAACTTGGCTTCCAGGATAGCTGTTTTGTCTACGCCAAAACCATCAGCACTTGTCAATATACCTAAGGCTCTAGATAACAGTTTGTTATCGCTTGTAGCTCCCCAAATAGCCATAGCTGTTGAAGTGTAAGACGTATATAAATTTGTGTTGGTTGGGTATTTACCTATAAGCTGCTCAAGGATTTCAAGATCACCATTGCCAACATTATTTTCACTGTCGAGTTTGGCAAGTACAGCCAAGTAGCTATTATAATCTTCTGGCTCCATCTTTGATTCTTTGTGGGATTCTCTCCTATAGCTTTGCGCAAAAAGCTCTACGGCGTTATTTCCAATAGTGTACTCAGCTTGCTGTCGTTTATCGCTAAGAAATAGAAAGCTAGTTTGATCCCGGATTTGGCTGTCAGCAGGATTGATACGCTGAAGCTCTATGCTACAGCGCAGCTGAATGCAGTTTACATTTGCGAGTAATGCATCCGTGACTCCCTTATTATGTAGGATTTGGAGCTGCTCTTCATGGCTGGTGTCTTTTGAGGGTGTGTAACTTACCAGTGCGCTGGACTTGAGTTGAGCGGGGGTGCTTTGAAGTCCTTGGCGTACCATGGCCTCAACTAACATTTTTTCGTCGGCACCTCCGGAAATTGATCCATTAATTTCAACTGGAAGGACGGCAATATACTGTGGCGGTAATTGCGTAAAGGCTTTCCAGCCCCAGACAACAGCTGCGCAGGAAATAGCCAGAGCTAGAAAAAAGAAAGTAGCAAGACCTCTTTTCTGTTTGGGTTTGATTAGTAATTGAGTAACCGTTTCTGAGTATTGTCGCGTGCTGGCATCAATCCCATGCTTGTATACAAGATCTAAAGCCTCGTAAACTTGTTGTGCAGATTCAGGACGCTGTTGAGGACGCTTTCCTAGTAGTCGGTCTAAGAGTGCAGCAAGTGGTTTGGGGATGTCGGGCCATGATTGCTGCGGAGGGACGTGAGGACTTTGGGTAATTTGCTGAGCAAAAGCGAGAGCGCTCTTATCTCCACGCTCAAAAGGTTTTGAGTCGCACAATAGCTCATAGGCAATAGCTCCAAGGCTAAATAAGTCACTGCGAGCATCCAATTTTGCCCCTTGCAGCTGTTCAGGAGACATAGCTTGTACGCTGCCGGCAATATGGTCTTCCCTGGTTAAATCTTGATCGCAGTCCAGGGCTTTGGCAATGCCAAAGTCACTGATCTTGGCTGTGCCATCTGTTGTGACTAAAATATTTTCAGGTTTAAGGTCCCGATGAATAATACCTAGGCAGTGGGCTTTGCTCAGGCCTTGGCAGATTTGCATCAGTAGATCTAACTTTTCTGCCAAGGTTGGTGAATTTTCACGCATCCACTCTTTTAGAGTAACTCCCTCAACAAGCTCCATTACCAAAGCAATGCTGTGATCTTTCTCTATAACATCATACAGTCGTACAATATTGGGGTGGTTTAGTCGTGCGAGTAACTGCGCTTCACTGCGGAAGCGGGCCTCAGCAGAGTTGCCGGTCATGTCGGATCGAAGCTGTTTTATAGCTACTTTGCGCCCAAGTTTTATATCCTCAGCCAGGTAAACAACGCCCATACCGCCGGCACCCAAGGTGCGTTCAACCCTGTAACGGCCTTGATATTCCTCGGTTTTTTCCAACGCAACTACGTCCATTGTATTGAATTCTTCTCGGATGGATGGGGGATTTTACCTGATAGTACAATTTCGTGAAGGCATCTGTCGCCTCTTAAAGGGAAATGGTTCACGTTATTCCATTCTGTTCGATTTGCTTTTGACTGTTTAGTTGTCAGTCCTGTCAGAACATAATGTTGGGTGATTAGCGCGCAAATCGTCAAAATTTCCTAGAGTACAGATAGGTTGAAAGCCAATTGTTGTGAACCACACTGGAGCCATGCCCAGCTCCAAAGTCTTTCGTATATAGGCTTTAGCGGAAAGCATATCGCCGCTGGCCATATAAACCTGGGCGCGGCTGTAATTGACAAATAGGCCGTTTGGCGCGGTGTTATCAATCTTTAATAGTGTCTCAATGGCTTGCTCACCCTGGCCCAGTTCAGAATAGGCCCTTGCCCGCAGTAACAATCCAAGCCAGTCCTCCTGCTCTTGTGCAAGGGCCAGAGCGCGCTGGGCAAACTCTTGTGATTGCAGCTGTCTATTTTCCAGGCGGGCAATCTCTGCCAGCAGCAGATATACATGGGGGTCGTTAGGGACTCGTTCAGCAACATGGCTCAGGCAGTTTTTCGTATCTTGCAACTGCTGTTCGATGTAATAGGACAAGCAAAGGTTAAAGGTGTCTCGGTCTCCCAAATGCTTTAAGCCCAGCTCACTAAGGAGCCGGATAGACTCTTTGGGGCGGCCTGAGTCCAATTCATTGGCTGCGAGTAGGGAGATAGCATCAATATATTGATTGTTGAGACGGATAGCATGTAAAAGGTGGGGCCTCGCTTTTTCCATTTGCCCCATCAGGGTCAGGGTCAATGCTTTTTGACGAAGATAGAGAGGGCTGGTACGAATATTGAGTGCCTGGTTAATGACTTCCAGCGCACGATTGTAATTTCCCCCTCGCTGGTAGGCTTTCGCACGCAGGAAGTAGTAGAGGGCCTGATCAGGTAGTCGCAGCTTTAGTTTTGTGAGTAAGGCCTCTGTGAGCTCGATATCTGCCAGGAAGATGGCAATACGCACTTTAGTGACCAACACCGTTGGGTGGTTGGAAATCTTTGCGGGTATGTTTTTGAGAAGCCCTTTGAGTCGGCCGCGTATTTTGGTATCCCGCGAGTGATATAGGTGGGTGGCCAATAGGTCCGCCAGCAGTTCATAGTAGGAGGGAAAGTAGGGGTTCCTCTTTAGTAGAGTCTCAATCTTGGTAATTGCCCCAGCAACATTGGCTTCATTATTGCGCTGTTCGAATATCTCGAGGTACTGCTGATAATCTTCGGGACTAAGGTTGAACTGGGCTCCCTGACTTTCTGTTGGGTAGTTGGGAAGCAGATAGTGCAGTTGCTGCAAGACACGCGCGCGGCTCTCCAGCGGTGCATCCAGGTTCAGCATGGCACTACGGTTGGCGATTTCAGCAAACCCCTCGGCCTCTATCAGTGCAAAGGAAGCTTCGCAGATGGCGGCTTCACAGTTCAAGGCAAATTGCAGTAGCAGCTGTGCGTTGAGCGCTTGTGCCTGCTCGCGCAAGGGTTTGCCTTTTAGTTGCTGAGACTCCGAATAGGGTACCAGTAGTAGCGCTGGTTGATCGGAAAGCCCCTGCTTGATGGAGCTGAGAAGGTTATTGGCCAGCAGTTTTTCCTCTCGGCTGCGCAGGTTAGATAAGTCTGGCTCAATGATCGCAATGTACTTTGCCGAGGGTTCTTTACTTCCCCATAGAGAAAGTTGAGGAAAAACAGCGGCGGTTAAGCCGAGTAACATCGCACCGGATGCCAGGAGTATGCCAGCTAGAAGTTCGCGTCCTTTGTTTTTACGTCGATGTTGTACATGAAAGTTTTCAGTGGTGATCGTGATGTCATGGTCATCGGCGGTTTCCTGGTCCGATGTTAATTGACTCAATACCACATCCAGATCGGTAGCTACAACGGCAGCACTGAAAGGGCGTTTGTCCGGGTTTTTGGCCAGCAGCTTATCCAGCAATTTGCAAAGCGCCGTAGGAAGTCCGGGGTTTATGGCCCCTGCGGGTGGGTGCGGGTTGTTGATGATCCGATCGATAATAACGTATGGGCTTCCATGCTTGCCGAAGGGAGGCTGATCACAAAGTAAGTGGTAGGCGAGCATTCCCAGGGCAAATAAGTCACAGCGGTTATCCAGTTTCTCGCCGAGGGCCTGCTCGGGAGACATTGCGTACCAGCTGCCGGCGATATGCTGCTCGCGGGTGATTTCTTTCGTCTCCTGCCAGCTCCGGGCGATACCAAAATCAGCGATTTTTGCGATGTTATTGCTGTCAATAAGGATGTTGTCCGCTTTCAGGTCGCGGTGAATAATTCCGGCAGCATGGGCACGGGCAAGACCGGTAGTGATTTGCTTGAGTAGCTGAATTTTCTGGCGGAGGCTGGGGTTAAACTCCCGTGTCCAATTGGTGAGTGGACGGCCATCAACATACTCCATAACCAGGGCTACATCGTTCTGCTCTTCCACAACATCGTAAATTTGTACGATATGGTTGTGGTTTAGTTGTGCGAGCAGCAATGCTTCCTGGCGAATTCGATGTGAGGCAGACTCGTTTTCAGGGTTATTGAGCAATCGCTTTATGGCAACTTCTCGGTCAAGTCGCTCATCCTTGGCGAGGTACACAACCCCCATTCCCCCGGCTCCAAGCTGCCTGATGATCTTGTATCGGCCGATATAAGAGGGTGGTTGCGCTGACATTGTAATTCTTGCCGAGGGATAAGAGATTCAGCTCCGCCACCCTGGCAAATAATTACTGAATGGTAATGAAGGGGCTTAGCCTTAAGCCCCCTTGCTGCAGACGAAGCTATACTGCTTCCGGCTCTGTTTTTGCCTCGAGTTGGTTGCCTTTATAAATTTCGAATTGTGGACAACCAATACGGATTTCCCAGGATCGACGCTCTACCAGGCTCGAAGTATCCACTGCATCAGGTAGTGATTCAGAGATCTGTTTGCGGGCGCGGAAGATCTGGGTGTTCAGGTGGTTAACGGTGATACCCAGCTCGTGAGTGGCTACCTGAATAGAAACCCAGCCCTGGGAGTCAGTATCCATACCGCTCTGCATATCTTTGTGGCGAGCACGAGCAAGGTACAGCAAGAGATAGTTGTGGATTCTTGCTGGTAAAGACTGCTTCATACCTTCCCGCTGCAGTTGTAACTGCACATGCTCTTCGTGGGAGCTCACAGAGAATTTCAGCTCAAAGTCGACAATAGACAGCTGCTGCAGTGACAACTCTTTCGTTGCCCCTTGGTTATCTGCCAGGAAGAGCTGCCAGCTATGTAGGCCACAATCGATTCTATCGCCATGGTTAACGAGGGTTTTATCGCCATCCTCAGCAGATGGGCCGCTAAACTCGTACAACCACTGGCCTGTCAGTGGGCTGTATTGCAGGCTGGAGAGGGGCTCATTTTCGTCGGGGAGCAGGTGGTATTGCTCCAGCGATTGGGCTTCCCCGGAGTGGATGTCGATCAGTAAATTCTCAGGGGCGTCGAGGTTTTCGACGATCCAGGCTGGGTTATTAGCCCGTCCAAAAGCGATTTTGTCTCCAGTCTGGAGTGGGTAGCTTTTTGCTGGTACCAACTGATGACCATTGAGCCAGGTGCCATTGCGACTCAGGTCGCGAATATTCCAGTGCGTGCCTGTCCACTGCACTGCGGCGTGAATACCCGATATTTCAGCGCTTGTGATTCTTGTGTCTACCGCACCCTGGCGGCGCCCAATGGTATGGTGTGCCATTAAGTAAACTGGTTGTTCCCTATCTGGATGCTGTAAGCAAGCCATATTTCTACCCTTCTGCCGTGGCCAACCTGGTTGTGGCCTGATAGCGACAAAATGCACTCAAGTTGATGTGACGCCAGCGATGGCTCTGCAAATACATCAGCAGAACGGGGTATTGCTTCACTTCCACTGGCGGCGATTGCTCCCAATTGGCTGAGACATTGCTTATGGTGAGGGAACGCCGAATTGTACTGCCGCCTCACTGGTAGTCTCGGGGAGGATTACCTCGGTCCTGAGTGATTAAGTCACTTAAATTTTCGAAAATTGTTCTATTGTTGCGCCTCCCTAATAAATGTCTACATGGGGAGTGCAATAATTGTCAGTAATTGCGCCTATTTTCGCTGAAAAGTTGTGCCGCCGTCAAAAACCTTATTGGCCTTTTCTATCTTTTTGATGTGACCTGGTTAATGTTCTTCATATCCTTAGTTGCACGTTTGTTTGACCAGGGCTTGTCAGTGTGCTTGTTGATTGCATCTTCTTTAATCAGCGATGACACAATATATTTCATTGTTGTGCGCCTGTACTAGCTGGATTTCTACAATTTTGACCTCTGCTTGGCTTTTTGGATTTTATTGAAAATAAGTCTCAATTGTAAAAGGGAATACATATTATCAAATGCTAAATCTGGCGCTTTCTAGCGGCTAGTTTGTCGTTGTTGGGAGAGCTGGTTTGTTGTAGCTGTTTTAGCGTGTCATTTAGTAAACACACTTAGGTGATGTTTTGCAGCTCATAAATGAGAATTTAGCAGTGGTGAAGCCTGCAGCAAAACGCTGGGGCGCTATGACGATGTTTAACCTTTGGGCCAATGCTGCGCAAAGCCTCGCTGGTTATACCCTGGCCGCAACCTTATTTCTTGATCCAAATGCGAATGCATGGTTGGTTTTGGCTGGAATAGCTATTGCAGCAATTTTAATTATTATCTTATTAAACTTAATCGGTGAGCCGAGTGTTAAGTGCGGCATACCGTTTCCCGTGTTGGCCAGGGCCAGTATGGGAATTCGAGGTGCTAATGTCCCTGCGCTACTCCGAGGCAGCGTGGCGATATTTTGGTACGGTGCGCAAACGTGGTTTGCCTCCCATGCCATGTCTCTGTTGTTGAGAGAGTGGTGGCCGCAAACTGGTGGGGGGCAGTGGTTGGCGATGGATCAGGTCGACTGGATATCTCTTGTACTGGTTTCCTTAATCCAGGCTCTCTTATTTTTCAAAGGCATCAACACGATCCGGTGGTTTATTAACCTGGCTGCGCCTTGCGTTTATGGGGTTATGCTCGCGCTGTTGTGGATGCTAGTGATTCGCAGTGATGGACAATTTACAGTTACGGCCTCTGCTTTCTTCGATCGGCCTGTAGCATCCTGGGGCGATGGCCTGTTCCAGCTGCTCAAAGTCACTGGCACTATGCTGGCTCTCTACGCCCCGATAATTCTCAGTTATGGTGATTTTGCCCGCTTCTGCAGGAATGAGTCCGTTATGACAAGGGGGAACTGGTTGGGGATCACTATCAATATGACGGGCTTTGCGATAATTGTTCTGCTTACCACCATCGCAGCCCAATCCGTTTTTCAGCAGAACCTGGCAAACCCGACTGATATCGTGCAAAAGCTTGGTAGTCCAGAGTTGTCCTTGCTGGCCGCCATTGTCTTTTTTACTGCAACCGCCGGTATCAATGTGGTGGCTAATTTTGTGGCTCCTGTTAACGATGTTTCGAACCTTCTACCAAAGTATTTGGGATTTCGCAGAGCGTCTTTGATCACTCTGTCCCTGGCTTTTCTTATCAGCGCCCTCTGGCCCGCAGTGATTAAGCAAATTGGCTTGGTGGCTTTTGTGAACTGGATGGGAGTTTTCCTGGCGCCAGCCTATGGTGTCATATTGGCACATTACTATTTGATAGAGAGGCGCGCTTTGGACGTTGAGCAGTTGTATCAAAGCGATAGTGGTGGGCGTTACTACTATTGTTATGGCTGGAATCCCCAGGCCCTACTGACTTTGCTGGTGACATGCATGGCCATCACATTGTTAGCCGTTTTTCTGCCGGGAGGGGTGATGGCTGGTGTCGACTGGCTATTGGCTGCCGCATTTGCCTCAGTTGCTTACTGGGGCCTTGCTAAACGCAGATAAAGAGGAGTGAGCCCGGGTACTGTTCCGGGCTCAGGAGAGTACGCTGTCTCACCGTTAGATGCGGATACCTTCGATATCCAGGATCATCTCAACTTTCTGAGATGCTGGGCCCAAAGATTTGATGCCGAACTCTTTCAGTTCAAACTCAGTAGTCCCGCTGAAGCCCTGGCGGTAGCCGCCCCAGGGATCTTTACCGCCACCGATATTGGTAACGTCAATGGTGATTGGCTTAGTGATACCGCGCAGGGTCAGTTCGCCATTTAGGCGGGCCTTGCCATCTTCCAGAGGCTCAAAGCTGGTGCTCTTGAAAGTGGCAGTGGGGAATTTGGCTGTGTCGAGGAAGTCATCGCTGCGCAGATGCTTGTCTCGCTCAGCGTGATTGCTGTTGAGGCTGGTTACATCGATATCGACATTGATAGAAGATTTTTCCGGCTGCTTTTCATCGTAAAAGAAGGAGCCGTTGAAGTCGTCGAAGCGACCGTAGAGCCAGCTGTATCCCAAGTGCTTGATACGAAACTGCACAAAGGCGTGTGCCCCTTTGGTGTCGATTTTGTATTCCGCTGCTTGAGCTACAGTCCCCATCAGAGCTGCAATAAGAAATACAGAGAGCTTCTTCATATCGTTTTTCCTTATTTGGTGGTTGAGAGTGTGGTTTGTAGGTGCGAAGGATCTTTTGTTGAGCTTTTTACTCGGATACCGAGCATCCTGAGCAGTGTGGCATCGCGGTCAATAAAGTGGTGCTTGAGGGCGGCCAGAACATGCAGGACTACAAGTCCAATCAGGCCCCAGGCGAGAATTTCGTGGATAGATCCGGCAATGTCTTCCTGGTTGGGAATTCCTTTCAGGGTTGCTGGGATACTCGCGATACCGAAGATATCGATAGGGCGGCCGTCGGCGGTAGAAATCAGGTAGCCGGAAACCATAATTGCCAGCAGCAGAAGATAAATCAGGCCGTGAGTGGCGGCGGCAACAAACCCCTGCCAGTTTGGAGTTTTGCTGCTGTCTGCTGGAGATGGGTTGGCCAAGCGCCAAACCAGCCTGAAGAGCAGTAGCGCAAAAAGGATGATACCTACCCCTTTGTGGATTTCTGGGGCTTGGCGATACCAGGGATCATAGTAGGATAACTGGCGCATCCACCAGCCGAGAATAAAAGTCCCTACTACCGCAGGGGCCATTATCCAATGGAGGGTGATGGCTACCCAGCCGTAACTAGAGGAGCTGTTTTTGGCTTGCAAGTCTCTCTCCTATTGGTGATGTGCCGCACTTAGGTTTGCCAAGTGCCACTAGGGTACAGCCTTTGGGCTCTACCACCAATGGGGAGTTCCCGAGTATGGGAAAAGAGTCAGAGGTAGCTGCGGGAGGGCAGGCTATATCGAGCGCCTGGCAGCGCTTTCCCGCTCTGCTGCCAGAAGGATACGTTCACAAGACAGTCGGTCCAGAGAGGTAGAGCGTTGCGCCAGCTGGTCTGCCAGCCAGCTGGTGGAGTGCTGTTCATCCCCAAGGGCAAGCTGTTCCAGCTGCCAGATAACATTCAGCAAAGTCTTCCGCTCAAAGCCCGTTTCGGTTCCCTGGCCCGTGAACAGGTGAGGCTCTAGTTGTTCAAGGTCGTTGCGCTTGAGCACTAACTCTGAATAAGTGGGGTACCAGCGACTGCTGAATGGTTCTGGCCGCTGGTGGTAGTCGAAGGTGATGCGCAGCCGGTTTCCGTCGGCATCTTCAAGGAGAGGGGTGTCATGTTCATAGGCGGGGAGTGCTGGATTATTCCGCAAGATATCCACTATGGCATGCCAGTCACTGGCGTTTTCATAGCAGAGTCGCACCGGCTCGATCAGCTCTCGGATGCCCTCCCGGCCCTCCAGGGACAGCTTTTGGCCGGGGCGGTACCAGTAGAGGTTAAGTAGCTGCTCATCGGCGAGGTCTGCGAGATGTGCGCTGGTTAGCGGTTCTTCGGACAAGGCGCTGAGATGGTCAACGGCCTGCTGTACGCTGAGCCACTGCTTGCGGTGGAAGTGTTGCTTATTGCCTGTATTTCCCATTCTATTCTCCCGGCGCAGTTCTACGACCTGGAGCCCCAAGTTTAGCAGGGGGCGTCGATGATTCAGTCAGAATCGTGCCTTTGCCAAAGGGCAACATAAAAGATGGCAATTCCACGCTGCAAGGCGAGTACAATGACGTTTTTTATATCCAAGGCTGCTGAGTATGAGGCTATTCGCCGGACTGTTATCACTGGTTTTGTCTGTGCAGGTGAGCGCTGCTGTATCACCGATAGCACAGAAAGTTTCCGACTATGCAGTCGATAAGTATGAAGTTGCGATGACTGACACCCTGGCAGAACTGGTGCAATTTGAAACTGTTGCTCGCGAGGGAGTGCCCCTGGCAGATAACCGGGCTTTCAGTGGCTTTAAGCAAGCTATAAAAGCTAAAGCCCAAGAACTTGGGCTGGAATACCAGGATCACGGTTATGTTCTGGTGGTCGCCTTGGGGCAGGGAGAGGAGAGGGTCGGCATTGTGACCCACGGTGATGTTCAGCCGGCCAATCCGCAAAAGTGGCAAAAGAGCCCGTTTGTATTAGACCGGGAGAGTGAGCCCGGTAAGTTGATTGCCAGGGGCAGTGAAGATAACAAGGGGCCTATTGCTACCGCTCTTTATGCGATGAAGGCGATCAATGACCAGCAGGTGCCAATGAAGCGCCGGGTTGAATTATTGATTTACCTGGCAGAGGAGTCGGACTGGGCGCCCTTTAAAGCTTTTTTGAAAACCTACCCGATACCCGATTACAACATCACGATCGATGCCAGCTACCCGGTAGTTACCGCTGAAAAAGGCTGGAGTGAAGTGCAGGTGAGCACACGAAGCCAGCTTACAGAGGCGTTCACTGGTCCCTATATAGAGGGCTTTAGCGGTGGTTATTTTAGAAGCCAGGTGCCAGATCATGCTCAGGTGACGCTTATCAACCCAAGCCCTGAGCAGGTAAAAGCAATTCGCGCTCGTGCTGAAAAATACAAAGAACTTGAATTTGAGTTTACGCCAATTGAAAGTGGCTATCGAATTGTTGCGAAGGGCCGGGCAACTCACAGTTCGGAACCGGAACACGGCATTAATGCTATTGCCTATCTCGCTGATATTTTGCGCGACCACGATTGGCCTTTAAATGCCTCCGGCACTATGGTCCACTATCTGAACGACCTGGTTGGTACAGGTATTTATGCCAAAAATTTTGGCAGTATTGCCTATGCTGATGATTTTATGGGCCCGATGACCGCCGCCGTCACCATGGTGAAAAGCGATGATCGAGGTTTGACCAGCTATCTGAACCTTCGACGCCCAACCGGTAAAAGTGCGGATCTGTTAAATGAAGAAATTAATTCCGCATTGGAAAATTGGCAGAGCAAAAGAGGTGTGAGCTTGGCTGCGGTGGAAATTGTTTTGGGATCCCCTTACCGGGTTGAAGATGCGCCTCATGTCGGCCCATTACTGGATGTATTTCGTCACTTTAGTGGGATTAAAGATGCACAACCGGTTTCAATTGGTGGCTCTACTAATGCCAAGCTGCTGCCAAATGCTGTGAGCTTTGGCCCCTCCATGCCGGGTGTGCCATATACGGGGCACTCAGAGCATGAGTATATTACTGAAGAACAGTTTCGTATGAACCTGAAAATGTATACTGCGATGCTGATTAAAATTTGCAATTTATAGCGCAGGGAATTGTAGAGGCACTTTAATAAAAAGAAACTGTTTGGTTGTGCCATGCAGATTTGAAAGCAGTAAAAAGAAGATGTGGGTAAACCCTAGGCGTCCCCTAAGTAATCCCCGGTAATTAATAGAGTTATTAGATGTTAAATTTTCTGCCCTCATTTTTACTTCTGGCAGTATCCTCAATACTGCTGGTGATCAGTACACTAGTTTGTGCTGCGCCTATTCTTGTTTTTTCGATCTTTAGATTTCTTCTTCCATTTGCCTTCCTGCAAAAGGTTTTCGCAAGCTTTTTTATTTCATGGGCGGAGATGTGGATTACTCTCAACAAGGGTTGGATGAAGCTAACTCAAAGAACCCAAATTGATGTGCAGGGTGTAGAGCATCTCGATAGGCATGGCTGGTATCTGGTGACGGCAAACCATCAGAGCTGGGTAGATATTTTTGTAATACAGTCGATTTTTAACCGGAAAATTCCATTTCTGAAATTTTTTGTCAAGCAGGAGTTAATCCGGGTTCCCGTGATTGGGTTGTGTTGGTGGGCTCTCGACTTTCCTTTTATGAAGCGATATACCAAGGAGTTTCTGAAAAAACATCCAGAGATGCGCGGTAAGGATCTTGAAGCAACTAAAAAATCTTGCGAAAAATTCAAGTTGATACCTACCAGTATTATGAATTTTCTCGAAGGTACAAGGTTTAGTGAAGAAAAACACCAGAGGCAGCAATCGCCCTTTAAGCACCTTCTAAAACCCAAATCAGGTGGAATTGCTTTTGCAATGCACTGCATGGGAGAAAAGCTGAACCAGCTTCTGAACGTTACTATTGTTTACCCCGATGGTATACCGACGTTTAAGGATTTCCTTTCCGGTAAGCTGAAGAAAGTGATTGTTCGTGTTGAGCAAATTCAATTGCCAAGTAGGTTCTTCGATAGGGACTATGCAACCGATCAGGAGTTTCGGGTAGAGTTTAATCAATGGGTAAATAAACTGTGGACCGAGAAAGATGCTCTTATTGATAAGTTGTTGATAGAAAGTAAAGCTTGAGTCGTGCAGGTAGAGAGGTTCACTTAGGAGCCTCTCTACTTTTTTGAAGCAGACTACAGCCAAATAGGAAGCTGGGCCCGAATTTCTTCGGGTTCACAGGCCACCAGGTTTTTTCCTGTTTCTCCTGCAATCGTTGCGCGGGTTGGCGATTTTAACGCATCCCTCAAGCTGCCAACCATATAGGGTTCTGCGACGATATACAGCTTTTCGTACTGCCCCTCCTGTCTTCCCCTTTCCAGGGTATGCGCGATTTCCCTGGCAAAATTCTCACCATTGCGGCGGTGCAATCTCGAAGAGTTACCCATTGAATGCCTCCCCTGCCCATAGCTGTCGAAGCTACGCCCAGGGGCATCACTCTCCTGGTCTCTGCCGGAAAGTCGCGATTCTGGATGAAGAAGTGCTTGAATTTCATTGAGATTTCCCACGCGTTTGTTGGCTTCGAAAATTCGAGCTTGGGACTGGTTAGCCACAAGGACCCATGCTAGAGCCATGAATTTATCCTCGCTTTACTGCCTTCTTCAATGCTAGTAAATCCCTATATCGGCCACGAGTTCTGGCTGGCTATTGATGGATCTTGTTATGGGAATTCCCTGAGAGCGTGGGGGGCGGCAAAGTGTTGTGTTTTATATATTTGATTGAAATATATATACTTTTCTATATTCACTTTGCAATGGATTTTATCGGCACATAATCCCTCCGTTTGTCACAGTATTTCCTAGACTGTACTCAAGATGTAACAGGCGCAAGATAGACCCCTGGGTTTCTCTAGCGCTTTTTGCGGCTTAGCGTAAAAAAGAGGTTGTAAATATGAGTCTGATTCCCAGAGGGTCCCTGTTGGACCTCGATAATATGTTTGAACAAATGCTCTCACCCACCCGTGCGATCGGTTCTGAACGCGAGGGATTCTTTTCTCCGCGTATCGATGTGAGTGAGCGTAAGAATATGTATGAAATTAGCGCTGAGCTGCCTGGGGTGGGTAAGGATGATATCAGTGTAACTTTGGAGAACGGTGTCTTGACCCTTGAGGCCGAGGTGCACCGCGAAGTCAAGGAGAAGAAGGATGGCCGTGTACTTCGGCAGGAGCGGCGCTACGGAAAATTCCTGCGTAGCTTCAATCTTGGCGAAGATGTTCGTGAAAATGAGATTGATGCAAATTTCAAAGATGGAATCCTCACCCTCACAGTACCAAAGCATGAGGGGCATCCCCCGCAGAGAAAGCGAATAGAAGTGCACTGATCTTAGGTATCGAGAGTGGCTGGGATTGCCCACCACTCTCTTTAGCAGTTGTCTAAAGAGCTTTGAGGTAAGTATGAAAGTCAAACATGCAATGCATGAGGGAGCTACCTGGTGCACCCCGGATACTCCACTGCAGGAATTGGCAAAAATTTTGCGAGATGAAGATATTGGTGCAGTACCTATTGGTGAAAATGACAGGCTCGTGGGTATTGTGACCGACAGGGATATAGTATGTCGCGGAGTGGTTCAGGGGGGCAATCTGAGTTCGCTGTCTGCCCGTGACGTCATGACAGAGGGAATTGAATGGTGCTGGGAGGAAGATGATCTTTTGTCTGCGGTCCATAAGATGGAGCAGCAGCTTTTACGTCGAATGCCAGTGCTGAATAGCGAAAAGCGAATGGTGGGTATCCTCAGTTTAGGAGATATCACCAGCGCTATTGCCAGCAAGCAGGGTGGACAGTTCGCGGCTGCAGTCTCCTCGCACCACTGAACGGGGAGTTTATCGCTTGATACTCGTAGCAGTCGCCAATATTGATTGGCGACTGTGAACAACTTTTGGGTGCCTATGGGCCCAACATGAAATGAGGTAATTCCTGCGTTCGAAAGAGGTCTTGCCTGTCCGCTGATCACCGTATCCACAATACTACTCCTGGCAACAATATTTACAGCCAACCCTCTTCACTCCAAATGTGATTATTAAGGAGCACAAAGGGGTAATCAGTCGTATAATCCCTACTTTTTTTGAGGTTAAAGATGGCTGTGACTCAAGAGCAGTTGGCACAACGCAGTGGAAATCGGTGTGAGTTATGTAAAGCAGGAAATGGCTTGGCAGTTTATAGCGTGCCCCAGTCAGGCGGCTATCCAAATGCGGACGTGCTCCTATGCCAGACTTGTAGGGATCAACTGGAAAGCCCCGCACAGATGGATAGTGGTCATTGGCAGTGTCTTTCAGACTCTATGTGGAGTAGCGAGCCGGCAATTCAAGTGTTGTCATGGCGTATTCTGAAGCGCTTGTCTGGCGAAACCTGGGCTCAAGACTTGTTTGATATGCTTTATCTGGACAGTGAATTGCTGGCTTGGGCGGAGGCCGGGGTAATTCCAGATGCCGGGGAGCTGATAATTCACAGAGATAGTAATGGTGTTCAGCTGCAAGCTGGAGATAACGTCGTTATTGTCAAGGACCTGGATGTTAAGGGGAGTAGCTTGGTTGCAAAGCGCGGGACGGTGGTGCGTGGTATCAGCTTGACTGATAACCCTGAGCATATTGAAGGGCGGGTTGAGGGGCAGAGAATTGTTATTCTTACAAAGTTTGTCAAAAAGAGTAGCTGATATAACCGAGCCTTCTGAATAAGCTTAACTACTGAAGGGATGGGGCTGTTCGTTGTATCCGCCCAATAGACTGAAAATAAGAAAGGTATATTTTTCCTTTCTTATTTTTCGCAAAGATATTTTCGCCTTTTTCAATTAACTGATAATTTTTAATGCAAAATAGGGCGTGATGTTGAAAATTATAATGGCGATCTTATATTGGGCCAGATACTGAAAATATGCCCGGCCCAGGTCCTGCTCATTAAGCTCAAATATTCGTGCATGTATCCTGGTGATAGGCTTTCTCATAGAGACAAGTCCGATAGTTGATAGCAGCAGGATCAATATGTTTATAATCGAAGCCCAGCCTAAAAATTGCGTTAGATTTTCAATTTCCATGTAAAGTTTCCTTGCGATTTTCATTGGTGTGAAACTGTGAGTTTCATACGGGGGTGTGTTGGGTGTCAAAGATCCCAGTCATAAATTTTCAAATAATTTGTATTTTTAGGTTTGGGAGCGGTCCCGGTAGCTTTCTAAGCTATATTACATGATATAGCTATTGTCCGATGCTCTTAATTCCTAGACACTGTGTGATAGTGCAACTGAGAGGTTGGCAATATGGTAGCTAAAAAAATATGAAGCCGGTCTATGAAATTCGCAGTGGGGCATTAGCTGGGTTCAATCTCTTAGTACCACAGCTTGGTGGTCGTGCCTCGGATCTTTTAGCACAGGTCGGGCTCCCCGCTGATTGTACTCGCCGTCCAAATGTTCTAATTCCCATTGCAACGCTGGTAGATCTCCTTAACTTGTGTTCACACAGTTTGTCCTGCGGTGATTTTGGATTGCGTCTGGCGGGTAAGCAAGGGATGCGTATGCTGGGTGTCCTAGGTAAACTGATATTGGAAAGCGATAGTCTTGCCAGTGCTTTGATGATCACTCATCGATATATGGTATTACATAATCAAGCGGATCACTGGAAGATTTATCAGGCAGATGATTGCTGGGTTGCAGAGAGAGTCAACCACTTCCCTGACACTATTCCTGCGCAGCAGTATAGTGAATTGTCTGTTGGTGCGGCCTATCGCTTGATACAGGAAATGGTTGGTTCCAAAATAACCCCTCGCTCAGTATCTTTCCGGCATAAACGCCAATCCCCACAAACTAATTACCAAGCTTTTTTTGGCGTGGAGGCTGGTTTTGAACAAGAGCGTGATCGTCTGGTATTTGATGGGTCGCTAATGAATTATTCCCTTGCCCAACCTAGTTCAGGTCTTATGCGATACTTTGACGAATTTTCCAAAGGCTTGCTGGCTGAGCACGAGGGTGATATCAGCCAGCAAGTGCAGGTATTAATTCTTCAAACCCTTGGGGCTCAGCAGCACTCCCTCGAGCAAATATCCCGACTGTTAGGCATTCCAATGAGAACACTCCAGCGCCGCCTGAATGAAGCGGGAACCTCTTTTAAGCAATTGGTTCAGAACGCGCGAATGAAGACTGCTCGCTGGCACTTGAGGGCCTCAAGTATTGATGTGGGATTGCTATCGGCTAGTTTGGGTTACACCGATATCAGTGCTTTCTCAAAAGCATTTCGAGCTATCCATGGAAACTCCCCACTGCAGTGGAGAAAGCGACAGGTCATCAACAGTTAACTGATTATAGGATTATTTTTGAATATCTGCCTGATTGTATTATTTGAAATTTTTAGGAATAGTGTTTTCACTTCCCGCAGTTCTTTTCCAGTATGCGATGCCCAGCTTTGCACCAACAATGCTAGAGGATTATGCTGGGTGCCATTAGAGCGAGTAATAAAAGGTTGAATTTAAAATGAGCGCTGAGACAATTCACTGTAAGGCTGCCGTAGCTTGGGGCCCTGGAGAACGGCTGGTTATTGAAGATGTTGAAGTTATGCCCCCTCAACGGGGTGAAGTTCGTGTGAAATTACATGCCACCGGAGTTTGTCATACAGACGCGTTTACCCTGTCGGGAGATGATCCTGAAGGTGTTTTCCCTGCAATTCTCGGCCATGAGGGGGCGGGTATAGTTGAATCTGTTGGTGAGGGGGTAACCAGTGTGTCTGTGGGGGATCATGTCATTCCCCTGTATACTCCTGAATGTCGCGAATGCAAGTTTTGCCTCTCTGGAAAAACCAATTTATGTCAAAAGATCAGGGTTACCCAGGGTAAAGGTTTAATGCCTGATGGTTCGACGCGCTTCTCGGTAAATGGAAAGCCGATTTTTCACTATATGGGCTGTTCAACTTTTTCTGAGTACACAGTACTTCCTGAAATATCTGTAGCCAAGATTAACCCGGAGGCGCCCTCGAATGAAGTTTGCCTGCTGGGTTGTGGTGTCACAACGGGTATGGGAGCTGTGACCAATACCGCCAAGGTTGAGCCAGGATCCTGCGTGGCTATTTTTGGTCTTGGTGGTATCGGTTTGTCCGCAGTGATTGGAGCCAAAATGGCAGGTGCCTCTCGAATTATTGGTATCGATATTAATGAGGACAAGTTTTCGTTGGCAAAGAAGCTGGGCGCCACTGAGTGTATCAATCCGAAGGATTACGATAAGCCAATTCAAGAAGTGATCGTAGAGCTTACCGATGGTGGTGTAGATTATTCTTTTGAATGCGTTGGCAATGTTAACCTGATGAGGGCGGCCCTGGAATCCTGTCACAAGGGTTGGGGAGAGTCCATTATTATTGGTGTGGCAGGTGCGGGACAGGAAATCAGCACACGTCCATTCCAACTGGTTACCGGGCGAGTTTGGAAGGGGTCAGCATTTGGTGGTGTAAAAGGTCGTTCCGAATTACCTTCTCTTGTTGATCGTTATCTGGATGGAGAGTTTAAGTTGAGTGACTTCATCACGCACTCAATGCCTCTGGAGCAGATTAATGATGCCTTCGACTTAATGCATGAAGGTAAGAGTATTCGCAGCGTTATTCATTTCGAGCAGGCCTGATAGGATCACTTAAAATGTCGATTGAACTGGTTAGTAGTACTAAGTCATTTGACGGTTTACAACAGCGTTACCGACATGAATCCAGTACGCTCAATTGCCCAATGGTATTTTCTATTTTTTTACCACAGGATACAGAGGGGAATACACAGCGGAAATATCCCGTCGTATACTGGTTATCAGGTTTAACTTGCACGGATGAGAATTTCAGCCAAAAGGCTGGGGCTCAGCGAATTGCGGCGGAATTGGGGATAATTCTGGTGATACCTGATACCAGCCCGAGGGGAAATAATGTAGCCGATGATCCAAGTTATGATCTGGGGCAGGGCGCTGGTTTTTATGTGAATGCAACTCAGGAGCCGTGGAAACAGCATTACCAAATGTATGACTACATTGTGGATGAACTTCCAGGTTTGGTGGAAATGCATTTTCCTACTAATGGCAGGCGCGGTATTTGTGGGCATTCTATGGGGGGGCATGGTGCTTTGGTTATTGGCCTGAGAAACCCCAATCGGTATCAATCAATCTCTGCTTTTAGTCCAATTTGTAATCCCATTGCTTGCCCCTGGGGGGAGAAAGCGCTTGGAGCCTACCTGGGTGCAGACCCCCAGAGCTGGGAGCAATACGATGCCACTGTGTTAATGGGGCGAGCTGTAGAGAAAACGCCGATTCTGGTTTCGCAGGGGGAGCAGGATCAGTTTCTTGAAGAGCAGTTGAGACCACATGCACTGCAAACAGCAGCCGAGGCCAGTGGCTACCCTCTTCAAGTGGAGCATCATGCAAACTATGACCACAGTTATTATTTTATCGCCTCATTTATTGAGGAACACTTGAGGTTTCATGCAGACTTTTTACTGAGAACACATAGTTAATATTTAATATAAATCCACCGACCTACTGCAACTAGCTCTTCAACTAAGTGCTGTGGGGCTGTTGGGCTTACTCCTCCTATTTAAAGTGGCAAAGGCCAGATATACGAGGAGTAAGCGTGGGGTGTGAGCTTACTGCGCGGCCGCCCGACACTCGCCAATAATTTCAGCTCTATTCTGGTCAAAAGTTTGTTCAATCAGGAACCAGCCGTTGGAGCAGAAGCCACTCTCGGCCAGTAAGAGTTCCATTCGTTGTCTTGCAACTTTCTTTACGTCTCCAGAATTGCCGCTGCTAGGACCACTGCCGCCACCGCCGGGCCCTCCGCCACCAGGACCACCACCGCCGGGCCCTCCGCCACCTGGGCCACCGCCGCCGGGACTACCGCCACTAGGGCCGCCACGTCTCCCGCCTTGACCTTTAGGGCCAGAACCTATGGTAGCTTTATAGGTAAATCGACGATGACCTAGGTCAGTGATGTCAGTGATAAATGATTCTGTGGTAGGGATCTCCGGTGTAGAGCTGCAGCCAGCAGCGATCAATATCGTAGCTACAGATGCAAAGAGATGGACCTTCATTATTGTTACCCCATATTTTCATAAAAGCTTTAGTACGACATTAGCTAACCACAAATGTTGGTTAAGCAGAGTAAACAATTGTTAAGGGAGGCTGTAGCAGCAGGATTGTTTGAGCTCAGAGCCAAAACTTTGAAATATGCATACCCCGGAAGGTTCCGTTGTAGAATTCCCACCATGGTTTGCTACATCCATAATATAGCTGGAGCCTCTGACTAACTTTGTGAATCGCTTTAGAAGCCTCTCAGTCCTGGCCTTAAGGCCCGCACAGGTATTAAGAGATTCCTTAATGTTGCCCTGGTCGCCGAATGCTGAGTGACTTACCGACAATATTTAAATAAAGAATTATCCTATGAAACAAACACTGCTTGCGTTACTCAGTTGTACTTTTGCAGGAATATGTTCTGCAGAACCCCTGACCATTGAACGCTTATTCTCCGATCCAGCTTTAAGTGGCACTACCCCCCGAGCTCTGGAATACTCCCCTGATGGCCAGAGAGTAACTTTCCTCAAAGGCAGGGCGGAAGATTACAATCGCTACGATCTCTGGGAATATAACCTGGAAGATGGCCAGTCCCGGATATTGGTGGACTCCGATAGCCTGCACAGTGGCAGCGAAACGCTTTCAGATGAGGAAAAGGCAAGGCGGGAGCGCCAGCGAATTTACGGTAGTGGAATAATGGAGTACAGCTGGTCAGAAGATGGCCAGGCTCTATTGTTCCCCTTGGCCGGTGATATCTACTATTACGACCTAAAAGACCGCTCTTCACGTCGACTAACTGAGACGGAAGCTTTTGAAACCGATGTGAAGGTTTCACCTGAAGGGCGCTTTGTTTCGTTTATTCGCGACCAGAATATTTATGTTGTCGATCTGCAAACCGGCAAGGAAAAGCAACTAACCAGCGATGGCGAAGATCATATTAAAAATGGAATGGCTGAGTTTGTTGCCCAGGAGGAAATGGACCGGATGACCGGTTACTGGTGGTCGCCTGATGATCGACATATTGCATTTTTGCAGGTTGATGAGTCTCCGGTTGATCAGGTAACCCGCAGTGAAATTTATGCGGATCGTATCGAAATGATACAGCAACGCTATCCTGCTGCAGGGCGTGCGAATGTGAAAATTCGCCTTGGCCTTATCGATATTAATTCAGGGAGTGTACGCTGGATCAACCTTGGCGATGACCAGGATATTTATATTCCAAGGGTTAAATGGGCACGAGATCACCTTGTAACTTTTCAGTGGCAATCCCGTGATCAGCAAAAGCTGGAGCTTCGCGCCTTCAATCTGGATACGGGTAAAACCCGAACTCTCATTACCGAGTCCAGCGACACTTGGGTTAACCTCAGTGACGACCTGTACTTCTTAGAAAACAGCGATGCTTTTATTTGGTCATCGGAACGGGATGGTTACAAGCACCTCTATAAATATGATTTAAGTGGAAAGTTGCAAATGCAATTGACCAAAGGAGATTGGGTGGTCGATGAATTAGAGGCCGTTGATGAAAAGGCCAACCGCCTGTTTTTCACTGCCCGGAAAGATACCCCAATAGAAAGGCATCTCTATTCCCTCTCCCTGCAAGGAGAGGGAGACATTGAAAAAATTTCACAGCTTAGCGGCATGCATTCTATTGAGTTTTCCGAAGACGCTTCTGGATATATCGATAAATTCTCTAACGTTACCACCCCCGCACAGGTGAGTTTGCACAGCGCCACGGGGGCCAGGGTTACCTGGCTTGAAGAGAACGCTGTAAATCGTAGCCACCCTCTCTATCCTTATAAGGATCAATGGATTGCCCCGGAATTTGGCAGTATTGAATCGCCCCACGGCAAGGAACTGTATTACCGTTTATATAAGCCCGCCAATTTTGATGTGAAAAAAAGCTACCCGGTTATGGTGTATGTCTATGGTGGCCCTCACGTTCAGGTTGTTACCAACAGTTGGGACAAGCTTTTCAACCAATATATGGCCCAGCAAGGGTATATAGTTTTCTCCCTGGATAATCGTGGCTCAGCAAATCGCGGTACCGGTTTTGAGAATCCTATCTTTAAGAGAATGGGATCACCTGAAGTGGAAGACCAGATTTCCGGTGTTGAATATCTGCGTACCCTGCCTTACGTCGATAAGGACAATATAGGAATCTTTGGCCACAGCTATGGTGGCTACATGACCTTGATGAGTATGTTCAAAGCCGGTGACTACTTTAAGGCGGGAGTATCGGGTGCGCCGGTTACAGATTGGACACTTTATGATACCCATTACACTGAGCGTTATATGGGTAATCCAACCAAGGATATGGAAGCTTACCAGGCATCTTCAGTTTTCCCTTATGCGAAGGACTTGCAGGGTGACCTGTTGATTTATCACGGAATGGCAGATGACAATGTGTTATTTACGAATACCACCAAACTGATAAAACAGCTGCAGGACAACGGTCAGCAGTTTGAATTGATGACCTACCCTGGCAAGAAGCATAGTTTGCGCGGCAAGCAGACTCGCATCCATCAATACAATATGATCAAGCAGTTTTTTGATCGGCATTTGAGGGGGCAGGGGTAATGCCCGGCTGACGCTTCATAAGAAAAAACCGGGGCTGGCCCCGGTTTTTTCTACAGTCTTCATGTATGTAATTCTTATGACTGGGGCTGACCAACCCGATCAAGATTCATTACCTTGGTCCAGGCCTTCACAAAGTCATTAACAAATTTATCTGCGCTATCGTTTGAGGCATAGACCTCTGCTACCGCCCTCAATTCAGAGTTTGATCCAAAAATCAGGTCGACAGGAGTAGCTGTCCATTTTGCTTGGCCACTTTTTCGATCTTTTCCCTCATAGATACCCTCTGATTTTCCCGACTTGGACCATACGGTGGACATATCCAGTAGATTTACAAAGAAGTCATTGGTCAGTGTGCCGGGGCGCTGGGTAAATACACCATTCTGTGAGGAGTCCGTATTTGCATTGAGTGCGCGCATTCCGCCAACAAGGACAGTCATTTCAGGTACGCTCAGGGTTAACAGGCTGGCTTTATCCACCAATAATTCTGTGGGAGTCCGTCCGTAACCATCTCCATAGTAGTTGCGGAATCCATCGGCCAATGGCTGTAATACCGCAAAGGATTTAACATCAGTTTGTTCCTGGGAGGCGTCGGTGCGTCCAGGCCTAAAGGGCACTTTAATTTTGTGGCCGCCCTGTTCTGCGGCTTTTTCAATGGCTGCAGCGCCCCCAAGCACAATAAGGTCTGCCATTGAGACTTTTTTACCCCCTGACTGGGCACTGTTAAACTCCTGCTGAATTTTTCCCAGCGATGCCAGAACTTGTGATAATTCATTGGGGTCATTTACCGGCCAGTCCTTTTGGGGTTCCAGACGAAGGCGGCCACCGTTGGCGCCACCGCGAAAATCCGAGCCACGGAAGGTAGAAGCTGAGGCCCAGGCAGTCCTCACCAGATCGGGAACAGTAATGCCCGCCGCAAGTATTTTTGCTTTGAGATTATCGATGTCCCGATTATCAATCAGCGGGTGATCAATTTTGGGGATAGGGTCTTGCCAAATTAAATCCTCCTCGGGTACTTCTGGTCCCAAATAGCGCGCGCGGGGGCCCATATCTCGATGGGTTAATTTGAACCAGGCTTTGGCAAAGGCGCGTTGAAATTCTTCTGGATTCTCATGAAAACGCTTGGCAATTTCCTTGTAGCTGGGATCGAATTTTAAAGATAAGTCTGTGGTAAACATGATAGGCGCATGACGCTTATTCTTGTCGAAGGCATCGGGTACCAGGTTTGCAGCGCTCTGGTCATCGGGAATCCACTGAACGGCACCGGCTGGGCTTTTTGTCTTGACCCAGTTGAACTTAAACAGATTATCCAGGTACTGCTGGCTCCAATTGATCGGGGCGGCGGACCAGGCTCCTTCCAGGCCGGATGTCATAGTATCGTCTGCGTTTCCTTTGCCGCACTTATTTTTCCAGCCAAGTCCCTGCTGCTCTATCGGGGCAGCCGCTGGTTCTGGGCCCAGGCAATCGGCCTTAACAGCTCCGTGGGCCTTGCCGAATGTGTGCCCCCCGGCAATCAGGGCCACTGTTTCCTCGTCATTCATCGCCATGCGGGCAAAAGTTTCGCGGATATCTGTGGCGGCAGCTACCGGATCGGGATTGCCATTAGGGCCTTCCGGATTAACATAAATCAGCCCCATTTGCACTGCACCAAGTGGCTTCTCCAACTCGCGGTTACCCGTGTATCGCTCATCGGCGAGCATCTTGGTTTCGGGCCCCCAGTAGACCAGGTCTGGCTCCCAGTCATCCTCTCGTCCCCCTGCAAATCCGTAAGTGGGGAATCCCATGGACTCAAGGGATACATTGCCAGTGAGCACCATAAGGTCGGCCCATGAAAGTTTGCGCCCGTATTTCTGTTTGATGGGCCAGAGCAGACGCCGGGCTTTGTCCAGGCTGGCATTATCGGGCCAGCTGTTGAGTGGATCGAAGCGCTGCTGGCCTCCACGTGCACCACCGCGACCATCTCCAATCCGATAAGTACCGGCGCTATGCCAAGCCATTCGGATCATAAACGGACCGTAGTGGCCGAAATCAGCCGGCCACCACTCTTGTGATGTTTTGAGTAGGGTTTCTATATCCTGTTTTACCGCTTTGAGGTCCAGAGTTTGGAATTCTGCGGCGTAATTGAAGTTGTCGCCCATTGGATTGGATCTTGGGGAGTGCTGCCTGAGTGGGCGTAAGTCGAGCTGGTTTGGCCACCAGAACCGGTTGGATTTTGGCTGGCCCTCTACTGCACCTTCAAGAATAACAGGATCAGTGACGACTTCTTCGTGATTATCCGCTGTGCTAAACGGCGCAATAAATAACATTAAAACTATTACAGCGACATAACTACGATTATTCTTTTTAAGCATCGAAAGTGTCTCCGTACGATTATTGATACATCCTTCGTTTTACTTTTATTCCCGCAATGAAATAGGCGACCCATGCTCTATTTTTGAGGTTACTATCGGCTTGCGATAGAACACTATTCATCGGTCAAACAGGTAGTATAGCGGGTTAATAGTATATGAATTTTATTGTATGGTGATTAAAAGTAATCAATAAGATAAATTGTAAAACTTAATCAATAACTCTCAATATTATGCTTAGCTATTGCTGAGGTGATTGTGTCGAGCTGAGTTTAAAGTTGTGGATAAAAATTGTTGTTGGGATTTTTTGCGGTACTATTTAATCTGTATCATTTAATACTTGGAAAAATATTTAGGTTGTGGATTGTATGACCCCGGGAATTAACTTACTAAAAAATTCCAAAGTCAGTTATAAGATTCATGAATACGCCCATGATTCTTCAACAGATTCTTATGGAATGGAAGCAGCTCAGGAATTAGGCGTTTCTGAGGAGCGAATATTTAAGACGTTGGTTGTTGCACTGGACAATAAAGAATTGGCTGTTGGCATAGTTCCTGTTTCTACCCTGCTTAATATGAAGCTTATCGCTAAAGCTGCAGTGGCGAAGAAGGCGGTAATGGCTGCTCCAGAGGATGTAGAGCGCTCGACAGGATATGTTTTGGGGGGGGTTAGCCCACTGGGACAAAAGAGACAATTGAAGACTATCTTGGATATATCTATTAAAGATCACTCGACAGTTTTTGTCAGTGCCGGTCGCAGGGGATTGGAAATAGAGTTAAGCCCAAATGACCTGATAAAAGCAGTAAACGGGGTACTGGCTAAAATTTCCCAGTAGTATGGATAAGCTTTCTTAAAGATTGAGCTTATACGACTGTGCGCCCCCCCCTTTAAGTTTCACGTAAATGTCGGATAAATGCTGCAAGAGCCGACGATTTTTGCTGTCTGCTCGGGTAGTAGAGTTGGTAATCCAGGAAATCCGGGCAGTACTCCTCCAGGCAGGTTTTTAATGTTCCTGAGGCCAAATGCTCAGCTACATGTTGCTCAAAAGTATAGATTAGCCCCAGCCCTTCCAGGGCGGCCTGAACAAGTACAGGAGCATCGTTAACAAATAACCGTCCTTTCACTACAAGTTCTATGGATTGAGAATTTTTCTTGAAAATCCAACGGAAGTTATCACCATGGCTTGCTGTACGAATATTGACACAGTTGTGATCCACCAATTGTTCTAATTCCTTTGGAGTACCATATCGCGAAAAATACTTCGGGGAGCCAACTATAGCCACGCGGAGCGGGGTACTTAGTGGTATTGCCACCATGTCTTTTTCCAAGTGGGTACCAAAGCGAATGCCTGCATCAAACCCCTCCTTGATAATATCCGTAAACCGGTCATTTACATCGATATCTACTTTTATATGGGGAAATTTTTCCATAAAGGCAGCTAGATGGGGCATGAGGATGGTACGTGCTGGATACTCCATCGAAGTGATTCGCAAAAGCCCTCTGGGAGTTTCGCTACCTGCCTTTGTGCTTTCCAAACTGTCTGAAATTTGCTGGAGGGCAGGGGAGATTTGCTTGAGCAGTGTCTGGCCCGCCTCCGTCAACCTGGCGCTTCGGGTAGATCGAACCACCAGGGAAACGCCCAGCCTGGCCTCGAGCGCAGCTACTGACTGGCTGATGCCCGATTGGGCTCTCCCCAAGCGAGCTGCGGCTCGGGTAAAGCTGCCTGCTTCGGCAACTTCCTTAAAGATTAGAAGTTCGTAAAAGTCCCGGCGATCCATTTATCACCATAGCTGATATAGGTAATCAATTTTATCACTCTACCAGAGGAGTTTTACCCGTTCTACTCTCATGTTCCATTCACTAAACGGGGATACTCTCGTGAAAATATCGCAAATGTGCATGAGGCTTGCCCAAATCATCGCTATCTCCCTTGCCTGTGTAGAAATGGCCTCGGCGGGAGAAAATGTGGTGTTAGTCCATGGCCTCAATATGGACGGTAGTGCTTGGCACAAAGTACACAAGCGCCTTACCAGCAAGGGTTACGATGTCACTGTGGTTCAAATGCCTATGACATCTATTCAGGAAGATGTGGCTGCAGTTAATCGCGTTATTGATATGCAGGATGGTCCAGTTACCCTTGTAGGGCATTCCTATGGTGGGATGGTTATTAGCCAGGCCGGAATGAGCCCCAAAGTACAGGCGTTAGTTTATATTGCTGCTTTCCAGCCCGAAGTGGGTGAGAGCCTTGGCTATTTGAACACGTCAATGCCTGCTGAATTACCTCAGGAAGCAATTCGTGTATCTAAAGACGGGTACTACGTGGTTGCTCGAGACGCCTGGATTACCTATGTCGCAAATGGCTTAACGAAATCTGAGGCAGTTTATACAGCGGATTTCCAAAGCCCGGCAAATACTTCAATATTTTCCTATCAGGCTGAATTGGCGGCCTGGAAGCACAAACCACATTGGTCATTGATTGCCAATGACGATCTCACCATAACACCGGAACTCCAAAGAATGATGTCCAAGCGTTCAAAAGCAAAAACGTCAATTGTTGAGGGGGGGCACCTCTTACCGATCTCCCACTCGGAGGAAGTTGCGGCAGTTATTGAGTCTGCTGCAAGTTTCGTCGAGTGAAAAGTAAAAGGAAAATTAACTACGATTGATGTGTCTGCGCAGCTTTACAATCAAGCCAAACTATAAATAAATGAATAGGGCTCTCGGTGAAGAGAGCCCTATGTCTACTCAGGGACAGAGCGTTTGCAATGTTAGGAGAGGGCTTTGCCCACTTTCTTTGGAGCTTATGTCCAGGCCATTAATCCCTCCCTCCGAAGCAATGACCAAGCCGTTATTGCTAGTATTTAACCAGCTATCGACTATTCCTGAAGCCCCTAGGTCGATCAGATGGCGGCCGGTAGAAGAGGGGGTAAAGCTGCCCACTTGCAGTCCAAGAATAGAGCTGCCTCCCACAGAATCCCATGTGGCTGATTCTTCCCGCCAGCTCTGTGTTGCCATGTAAATGCCATAGCTGTTGCTGGATGTGTTGGTGACATTCAGTTCGAGGGTAGCATCAATATACTGGTGGCAGTTCAAATCGGTTAAATCAAAGCGGATAAGGCTATATAGGGTTCCGTAAATCAGGTCACTGCCATCGGCGAGAAGGCCGTCACTATCACTGTCAAAGTTATCATCTTCCTTCCTGGATGAAATAAAGACATCGTCTGAGGCAACTTGAGATACTTCCTCGCTGAAGGTGTCACTGCAATCTGCAGCAACCCTGAGAGCTGGGGATATACCGGTTTCTTGTGATGAGATATCTACCCCGTTACTCCCATTCAGCGAGGCAATAACCAAACCGGTATTTTCACTTTGCAGCCAGCTGTCGAGAAGACCCGATGAGCCCAGGTCTACGCTTAGGGTCCCTGTAGAAGTTGGAACAAAGCTGGTCGCCAGTTGTGAAAGGACCGCTGATCCACCGACTGAATCCCAAGTGGCCGATCCTTCGTCCCAGCTGGACCCGGCCAGGTAAATACCATAATCATTGCTGGAGCGGTTGGTGATATTTAATTCGAGCTCAACCGAACTTATCGCCGAACAATTGGCAAGGTTAGAGAGATCGAATTTAATCAGTGAGTAAAGAGTTCCATAAGTACTGTCACTGCCGTCTGCCAGTAGGCCATCCGGGTCATTATCAAAATTACTGGAAGAGTAGCGTGATGAGATAAAAGTATCATCAGTTACTGGTAGCGATAGCTCACCATCGCCATTGCTGTCCCCGACAATAATACTCCTGCCATCACTGTTTTTTGCAAGCAGCATGGCTTCACCAATACGATTGGCAGTCCACCAGTTCACATTGTCTGGTAAAGCAAGGGGATTATTTGCGCGGTCTTCCCGTGTCAGGGTACTTGCGTTTGCATCAAACTGGGCAGTGCGAACATTGAGTTCGTCGGCGCTGACTTGGATTACCTTAAACTGCTGGATACTGGCCATATCAATGGTCCAGAATTTGGCGTCATTGGCCGAACGGGCTGGAGCTCCCCAGCTTCCCTCGCCGACATAAACAGTGCCCCCAGTATCAGTGATTGAAAAATCACTATTGTCGGGGGCCACTACTTCGGTGAGTTTGGTCAAGTGAGTATCTGACTCTACCACCAGGTTCATGGCGTAATCATAAAATGGCTGTGCCCACCAATTAAACAAAGTGGGGTTGTCGGACTTACCACTGTAGTGTGGGAACATAGGTTTGTGGTATTGGGCAAAGCGCCAATTACTGTACCCGCCACTCGTTGCTAAATCATTCTCCAGCCAGTTATTCATATCTGTGGCATAGGAAGACCAGCCACTCTCCTGGAACTGGCTGTTTAGTGTGTAGACTCGCAGGAGCGGGGAAATTTGTACCGCGCCATAGGTATCGCTGGGACTGCAACCGCCATCACTATTGAAGTCGACCCCAAATACCTGGCAGATAGTGGAGTAGTTGTCATCTTCATGATTTCCATGTGTGGGGATTAATGGGTAAATGCGTTGATAGTTATACCCATCAATTTCATCGTCGGAATAAGTCAGCGTCCAGTCCTGTAAAAATTCATCCATCTCCGATGCACTATTGGCGTTGGTAAAGTCGCCGCCATGCATAACAGCCAGCGGACGGATTTTGGCCAACAATGCATTACCTTCTCGTCGTGTTGTATGTCCGGTGCGGGTATCCCCCCCGGCAATAATGACAAAGGGGGATTCGTCTGCCGGTGCAGTTTTAAACCAATATCTGTCACCACAGCCATCTTGATCACACACTCGATAGTAAACTGCTGAATCCGGCGTTAAATTTTCAAGCCTGACAAAGTAGCTATTTAAACTGCCATCGAATGTAGATACTGAATCAATCCCCTGGCTGCTCCAACTGTTTTCATTGGTTGAATATCCAAAGTTGATGTAGGGGTTATTAGTATTACCATCCGGTGAAAATCCAATGACAGCACTGGTGGAGGCATCACCATCCCAGGCCAGTCTGTGATATTTAGTCGCTGAGCTGGCATCTATCGCCAAGCATAGAGTCGAGATAGAAAAAGCAGTGCTTAAGAATCGTCTCATGGGGGATTCCTGTAAGTAGTGGTTATTATTTCAAGGCGCAGCGCTTTGAGAGAGCAGTTGTAAAAGCTGGATGCGGCGCTTCGAAATTATTGTGGATCTTTATTACAGGTCGTTGAATGGCTGGAGACTAAACGCACAAAAGCAGCATTTCTATAGGGGATTGTGACGGTTTCTGCATTCATGAAATTGACAGCTCCTGCTCCGGTTTTCAGGTACTGATAAATGCCGTATAAAGGCCTGTCAGAATTTTGGGTCCAATAGTCACCTCGTTGAGTTTTTGGAAAATACTCAGTTGCTATCTTGGGCCGTCCAGATTTACTCTCCTTTAGGATTATAGAGCGAAGTTCTGTAATATCGGGAAGCCTCCAGTTTTGTGTTGCACACAGCTGCTGTCGATTGGTCTGGCGGATCAAGTCTTCAGTATCACATCGGTCTTCTTCAAAATAGCAATCCCCATTGTTTTCTATACCCTCTTCGTATTGATACCATGAGTAGGTCCACCTGCCATCGTGAATGCCTTCATCGTCGGTTTTTACCTCCCAGAGAAGTCCCGTATTGGTGTCGCAGACACAGGACCAGGGCCCTGCCCAAGTTCCGATAGCCTCGCCTTGATTATTTATTTTGATAAGGTGATATGGCTCTGGAATGGGTGCCGATGGACTGTGCAGGATAGCTGCACAGACAGTGAATAAAGGAAGGATAAATATCCAAAATATACGCGCAATCATCATTAATCTGCCAGCTTAATCTTTATTGGTAGGGCATGGCGTGTGTGAGCAATTTGTGAGTGATCAAATGCAGAAACCCAAAGACAGATACCATCTTTAATAGCTACATCCAGCGTGGATCCGGTATCCAGCTTTCGAACGACTTCCATGGACCAGTAACCATCTTGCCAAACCGCATAGGCTCTTACATCAGCTCGATCTCCTTCAAAGCGATTAGAGGTATAGAGAACTGATGGCATTAAAGTGTTGGTAGGATAATTGTCATATACAGTCTTATAGGGTTGGAAATCAAACCAGGAAATTGTCCAATCTCTAACTGTATTTGCATTTTGGTATGAGGCCAGGGAAGAAGTATCTTTTGGTAGTCGCCTCGGCGTGATTTTATGAGGGGAATACCATTTCCAGTTTAACAAATATGCCCCGGACTCCTTACCATCCTGGGAATATCCCGCGGTATAGCGACGTGATCCCGGCCTTACAATATCGGGCTTACCAATGTAGTTATCATCAGCCAGGTGCATTTTATTGGTTCTAACGGCTTTCCAGTGCCAGAGATCGTGTACCTCGTCAGACGAACTGTAATGGTAGCCCTTTCCATGCCAGTTTGAAGGCAATTGAGCTGATGGCTTGCGGCCCAGGTGAGAGGTTCCCGAGGCACCGAATTCACAGGAATTGGAGATCAGGATAGCGAACTTATCTTCATAATGAAGGGTCTCGTCGAAGTTTTGAAACCCTTGCTGTTGTATCTTCCAGCCGGAATCCATTTTTTTTATTGGTAGATGCTTTAGACTTTCGGTGGGGTCCTCCCAGGTTATGAGGAAAAATATTTCCTGCTGGTTGTGCACAGCTTTTAAGCTTACTGTTGAGCTACCATCATGAAAATTGGCACCTCCATCGGTGTGGATTCTCAGTGGCGAGAGGAGGGACCACACGGATTCCTGTGCTAAACCATCAATTTCTATAAATGTTTTTGGATCAATTTTTTTGATTGTAAGATTGTGATGGCTTTTCTCTGTAACAAGAAGCCACAGAAGTAATATGGCACAGGCGATTGATAGGTAGGAAATAATGGGGATTCGATAGCCTGGTTTTGCACTGGGAACAAGATAGGCCAGAGTCTTAAAGCCATAACTTGTGAGATAGACACCGGCGTGAAGGAATATATAAGTTAAAATCCCTAATGCTAAGAAAAAGTGCACTTGGCGAACTGTAAAGGCATAGTCGTTGCCAATAAACAGAATCCAGCCACTGACAATTATGATTACAAGAAAAATCGTGCCAATGCGAGTGACTACTCTATGGTAGCCAATCGAGGCTTTGTGGGATACTTTTGATAAGGTGGTGATTTGAAGTTTAGCTATTATTTTATACAGCAAATAACAGATAAGAATGGCGGAAAGAGTAGCTGCTGAAAAGAAGTGAAAATCGTGCACCTGCCCCTGGGGCAATAATTCTTCGATATGGCCAATGCTGGGTTTTGTCAGGGTTGAGATACGAAGTCCCGTTAGCAGGCTGCATAAAGTTGCAACAATGGCCACACTGTGCAGGATTATCCAAAGAGTACTCTTCGGTTGTTTGGCCATGGGAGTCTTCCAAAAGCGATCAGGCTAGTAGAAAAGTGTGGCATTTATATTAATAAATCAGACTGTAGCAGTGCTATCGAGTCGCGGTTAAGTAACTCAAAAACATGACTTGTTCAGAATAGATGGCTTGACCGACTTACCCTTGCTCCTTTTTATATACCCCTTAGCTACTCATGCAGCTTGCACTTAGCCAGACTTTCATTCTCTTCCAGGATTTCTGACATAGACATTAATTTGGGGTGATCGCTTCTCCAGTCAAAATCTTCATGGCGAAAATCCAGGTAGGACAATGCTGAGCACAGGTTGATATGTGTGAGGCTAAGATTGTCGGGCAATATAGCCAGGTGCTGCTCCAGATAGCTCAGGGATCTCTCGATTGCGTTGAAGTAACGCTGCCACCAAAAATCAGATCGAAGGTTTTCCCGCGCGCGCAACTTTTCCATTTGTAGGTGTACAGCCGCATCCATTAAGCCAGAGCTGACACTGTGAAATGTGAATAGGTCCCAATTGTTATCTAGTGGTGCAGAGAGATGTCCATCTCCCAGGCTTTTATCAAGAAACGCACAAATAACTTCACTATCAATGATTGAGGAGCCATTACCCAGTGTAAGGCATGGTACTTTTCCCAGGGGGTTACTGGAAATCAGCTCATTTTCATTGTGAAAGGGGTGAGAAAAGTGCTCTGTTACCACAGATTGCAGATTTTGTTCTTGTACAACAATGCGGGCCTTTCGTGCAAAAGGTGAAGAAAAGGTCAAGTACAGTTGCATAGACCAAGCTCTTTCAGGCTATCTGCCTCGTTAATATCTCCAGCCCCAGTGCTGTTCTGCTGTTGGTAGTAACATACCTCAGTGGTGTGTAATTACAGAAGTAATGCGGTTGTATAGGTGCTGTTTGAGGTAGGCTCTTTGTTTTTTGAGGCTGGAATAGTGCTCATCATCTGTGCCAATGCCACTATCCTGAAGGCCTCTTATTTGTTTATCCAGTTTGCTGTAGATATCGTTTTCGAGTTTGAATTGGATGTCATCTTCGAGAAGTTGCTTGATTGTGTCTGCATATTCTGGGAAATCCACCGAGAGCTCGTGTGAAGCAATGGGCATGAGGGACCTCCACAATCGGTATCAGTTAGAGGAAGTGTAGGTTCGGTCTTACCAGTCACAAAAATGCAATTTTAGCGCTGCTCTCCATCATCACCATAGCTATAAAGTGAAGTGAATAAACAACTATTTATAACTATTAGATATATATAAAAGTTGAAGCTGTTCAATTAGCAAATTTTTATTGACCACTTTTTTTTGATTAGTGGTTATTGTTAGTCAGGTGGGGGATAAAGACGGGGGCCACTTAATGAATGTGGCAGGCACAAAAAAACCCGACAATTTTTTGCCGGGTTTTTTTGGTAACGGCCTTAGGGCTCTGCTTAAGCTGAAGCCTCCAGAGGGGCGAAACGCAGTTGACGCCGTTGTAAAAGCTCACCGAGGTAGAGCTTGAGATAGGCGGCGGCAGCTCGTTTACCCTCTGCTGCAGCGTCTTCTGTTATTTTCCCAAAACGGGAATAAGACTGGGAGCAGAAAGAGTCGTTGATGTTGATGGCACACATAAACCGGTCTCGCCAATCCTGGGATGGCGGTAACTCAAATTCCCGAGACAGGTTCTTAATCAGAGTATCCGCAAGACGCCAATTGTTTTCCATTTGTAGCTGGCGTAAAGCCCAACTGGACTGGGGGCCAAAATGTACTTTTAGTGCGGCAAGATTCTCTTCATAGTAGCCGCGCACAAGATCGCACAGCTGGTTCAGCATATCCTGCCAACTTTCCGACGGAGAAAAATCCGAATGGCCCAAAACCACGTCACCAAAGGATTTATAGTGACGTTCGGCCAAGGCAGTTAAGCTGGCATCTACACTTGGAAAGAAGTGATAAACAGACGCTGCCGGAACACCTGCAACCTGACTTAGGTTGGCGAGACTAATATCCGTAGAGTCTTGTTCAGTGATTAATACTTCAAGGGCATCAAGAAGCTTTTCATACTTCTCTCTACCATTTTTACGTTGTGGTTTGCGCGGACTGGCAGTGTCGCGCCGGCTGATAGCTCGTCGATCGATTTGGTTCAAATTACCTCCCCCTATAGACAAGCGGCACTGGCCATGGGCTAGCATACGCTTTACTTCCATGTAAAAAATTGTCTTTTGGAATTGATTATTATAATCGTACCAAATTCAGGCGAGCAAGAAGAACTTGTTTGATTTGTGGGATAGTTCCACTTTAATTAATTTAATTCGGCTAGCAGATATTTTCTGCCAGCCGAGTGGGGATGCGACTAGTGATAATGTAGCTCTGTCGCTTTTCCGCGGAAGACGTAATAAGAAAAAACGGTATAGGCGAGAATAACGGGCACTACGATGATCGCGCCTACAAGAATAAATTTTAAAGATGCCGTAGCGCTGGCGGCCTGCCAAATATTGAGTTGACCGGGAACAATGTCCGGGAAAAAGCTGAAAGCCAAGCCAATAAAGCACATCAGAAAAATAACAACCACGGTGAAGAAAGGAACTGCTTTGTGTCTGTCCTCTGACTTGGGCATTCGGGCCAACAAAATGTCATTGGAGACAAAAGCAAGAAAACACAGGGTGGGTACCAGCAGCACAAACATAACCAGAGGGTAGGTAAACCAGCGATCGAATACTGTTGGGTTTACCAGTGGGTTGATAGCTGATACCGCTATCACACCAAGCAGGGTGGCCCTGCCTGCGTAGCGAGTCCAAGTTATAGCCCGCTTTTGCAGTTCCGCCTCAGTTTTAAGAACCAGCCAGGCGCCGCCTATGTAAGAGTAGGCGGCGGTAACTCCCAGAGCGCTGAGTGCGGAAAACAGTTGTGCGGACCAGTCAGGCCTGAAACCGATAACGTATTGTCCCAGCATGTAGCCCTGTGCCAGGCTGGTAATAATCGACCCCGCTTTAAAGGTTCGGTCCCAGGTCAATTTTTTGTCGATGGCAGCTTTGGCACGAAAGTCGAATGCCACACCTCGCATGATAAGGCCGACCAACATAATCGCTGCTGGAATATATAGGTGCATTAAAACCAGATTATGCGCAATCGGGAATGCTATCAGCAGTAACCCGATAGCCAGTACCAACCAGGTTTCGTTGGCATCCCAAAAGGGGCCGATGGATGCGATCATGGTGTCCCTTTGCGATTCATCGGCCTCCCCCATGGGCAGCAATATACCGACGCCCAGGTCATAGCCATCCAGAACCGCATAGATTAATACCGCTAAGCCCATAAGAGCGACAAATGCGACGGGCAGCCAATAGGCCGCAGCAGAGGCGCTACTGGTCATTTGCTTTCTCCTTTGTCTTTCTCTTCAGTGTCTTTGGGCAGGTTGGTTAAGCTGCTACCGGCGTGTAGTTCCTGGGTTTCAAACTCCTCAACTTTTACTGATTTCAAGGCCATAACTTTCAGTGTTCTTATATACGCATAGAGCAGTATCACGTAGACAACCAGATAGAGGGTCAGGGAGAACCCCACATGGGAAGGGGGGACCGGCGTAACGGCATCGGCGGTTCTCAGTACTCCTGTAACAAGCCAGGGTTGCCGGCCAATTTCCGTTACATACCAACCGGCCAGGGTGGCAATCCAGCCAGAGAATGTCATTGCCACCAAGACTTTAAGCATCCAGCGAGGCAGTTCTCCTTTGCGCAATAGGTAGACCCCCCCCCAAGCGGTAAGCAGCATCAATATGCCCATACCCACCATAATGCGAAATGCGAAAAATACAGGTGCGACCGGCGGGTGATTATCAGGAAACTCATTGATGCCCCTGATTTCACCGTCCCACTCATGGGTGAGGATCATGCTGGCTACTTTGGGAATACCGATTGCAAAGTGATTGGTTTTCTCCTCTCCGTCGGGTATTGCAAAAAGTAGCAGGGGGGCTCCTCGCTCAGTTTCCCAAACCCCTTCCATTGCGGCGACTTTTTGCGGTTGGTGCTCAAAAGTATTGAGGCCGTGTAAGTCGCCTACGTAGATTTGAATTGGAATAAAAATGGCTGCGAGAATCAGTCCAGTTTTGAGGGCAAGTCTGGGGGCACGCTTGGGGTCTCCTTTGAGAATTCGATAGGCGGAAATCCCCGCGACAAAGAAGGAAGCGGTCAGGCCTGAGGCTAACAACATATGTGTGAGCCTGTAGGGAAAAGACGCGTTAAAGATAATTTCCATCCAGCTGGCTGGGTAGGCGACCCCATCCCGCAAATCGAAACCGGCTGGTGTTTGCATCCAGGAGTTGAGAGCGATTATCCAAAAGGCGGACAGGGTGGTTCCCGTCGCCACAATAAATGCAGATAGAGTATGTATTTTGCTTGGCACCCTATTAATGCCAAACAGCATAATACCGAGAAAGGTGGCCTCAAGAAAGAATGCGGTAAGCACCTCGTATCCGAGAAGCGGACCGGCGATATTGCCGACCTGGGCCATAAAGCCGGGCCAGTTTGTTCCGAACTGGAATGACATGGTGATGCCACTCACTACGCCGAGAGCAAATGTCAGGGCAAAGACTTTTACCCAGAAACGATATGCGCGCATCCAGACCGGATTATTGGTTTGGTCGTAGCGTAATTTAAAAAAGAAAACGATCCACGCGAGTGCAATGGTGATTGTTGGAAATAGAATATGAAAGCTGATGTTTGCGGCAAACTGTATCCTGGAAAGGATCAGGGTATCTAACATGAGAGCCTCTGCTGGTCTGAGATCTTTGAACCAGTGAGCCGATTAGCACTTCCTGTGCTAATCGGCACTGCAAGAAAATATAGAGGCAGGTTTATGTTCCCGCGTATACCATCCTGCAGGAGCCGATATTGGATCGGCAGCGGCACGGCCTTGTGCCGTTTTAATCCAGCACTATGGGCTACCGGATCAAAAATGTGCCGGGGACTTTCGGCCATGGATTTGGCCCTATGGACTTCGCCCCGGAAAAACGCTTTCGATGAACGTGGTTGTTACGCTTTTAATGCAGCGGTATTTTCCTCGAAGCAGCACGTGGGGCGGCTAGTTTGAGGAGCTTTGTCCACCTGTCATCTTACTTTTTAGTTCCAGCAGCTTGACGATACCGGAGCCCAGCTTCATCAATTTAAGCAGGTCCTGGTGTTCTAGCTTGCTGAGTGTGTTGGCAAATTCTTCGAGCAGCTCCAGCAAGCTGTATACCTCCTGGATTTTTTCCTGCGCCTGGGCATCCAGCTCATCCTGGGGCTCATTGAGTAGCAGCTGGCGAAGCAGGCTCAAAGTAGGATCGAGCTCCCGTTTGCGGCGCTCTTCAAAGACTGTGCGGGCAAGGTCCCAGATTGACCCCGCTGCAGTGAAATAATCTTTGCGGTCTCCCGGCTGGTGATGCAGCTCAACCAAGCGCCAGGCCTGTAGCTCCTTGAGCCCCATACTGACATTGCCACGGCTGATCTTCAGGGCCTGGGCCAATTGCTCGGCATTGAGTGGCGTGGGATGAATGGTGAGCAGGGCAAACATTTGCCCCACCGTGCGATTGAATCCCCAGCGGCTACCCATTTCACCAAAGTGCAGTACGAATGCCTGGGCTTGACTCGATAGTTTCATTTACTTCTTAAGTTTCAGAAATTTCTGAAAATTGTAAATATAAATTGATCTATGTCAATCACCAATTTAGAAAATGATGAGAGGTAAACTAGAGGTTTTGGGAGTCGCCACTGGCCTGGTAGGAGAGGCACGGGGATTTGGAGGCTACTTGCCCAAGCGTTGTTTGGCGTTTTGGTACCAGTCGTCTGGCACAATAAAGCCTCTACTGGCTTCGCCGCTCCGGCTAATCGCTGCGATACACAGGGGGTGGGTAAAATTGCTGGAGAGTAGGGTCTCCAGTAAGCGTTCTGCAGTCATACCGGCGATCTTCCCCTGTGGCGCCAGCCAGGCCTGCTTGGGAAGTGCCAGCCATCCGAGAGTATTATGCTTCGCCCGAGACTCGATGAATGACCGAAAGCCGGACAGGGATACCCACCAGAACAGATGATTGGGGATCTGTCGACTAGTATCCAGGGGCTTGAACAGTCTTCCAGGCATTAGCGCCCACTGGCGATCTATGTTTAGCCCGTGATTTTCCAACAGCGATTTCACTGTGGGTATCTCAATCAGAGGGAGCTGATGATCTGCCATTCTCGCCAGTTTGATATCCAGCCGATCCTTTAGTCCGGGACCGACCCAGTATTTATCGGTAACCTGTAAGTAGAACTTTACGGCAATTTCCCAGTGCTCACAGTGATTACTGGGCAGGTATCGCACGACAAAGTCGAGCTCGCCCAATGTCGTCTTGCCGTCCTTCCTTAGGGGGAGGTTCTGATGGAGCAGCTCGTAGTCCGGGTGTTTACTAAATACAAATGACCAGAGCCTTTCAAAGTAAGTGCCCAAGCGATTATTTGGTTTATTGAGATTGAGTTTGTGCAGGTAGATTTCCAGCTCGGGGGATAACTCCTCTCTTACGTCGGCGCAGGAAAAGTACTCCAATAGACGTGTTCGCCGTGAAGGTGGAAGCCAGGGGAGCAGGGTTGCCGCATTGGTACCTGCAACAGAAGCCTCGCTAGCGGGTATATCTATACTTCCCACAGACCAGAGTAAGTTGTCCCAGTTATCTATCTGCCCATTTATCAGGGTGGAAATCATGGTCGCTTGTATCGTTTCCTGAGTCATTAAAGTTCTGTATATTGCTAAAGGAGTCTCGGAGTGAGCCCTAAATGTATCTGCTGGTCTTCACAAGTCCGCACTGCCAGGCGCAGCTCGCCGGGAGTGGCCTTAGCCCAACTCAGCAGCTATATTCTTCTAGGCCCGCTTCATGGGGCTCTAGGAGTGGTTCACGAAATAATTTAGTGACTCCTAAATTACAACGTAGATCGGTGAAATCCTCCAGCGTTGTCTGTGGATATCTCACAATCTGAACTAAAAATAATAATTACACTTTTAAGAATCTACTCGAGCTTCTATAGAAACAGCGAATTATCGATATCGAAATAACTCCCCCGGTAGTGGAGTATCTGTCTTGATGTCGCCATCTGTCTCCAGAGCGAGCTTTATTGTACTGGGAGCTGGTCCTTGTCGGGTATTTTTCTTACAGTGACTGATAATGGAGAAAGTCATGGAGTCAGGGCCCCTTATCTCGATCGGTTTACCTATATCACTATTTATCATTATGGTGGGTATAGGGATGACCCTGACTGCCAGGGATTTTCACCAGGTAACAGTAAAACCTGTTGGCCTTATCGTCGGAACCTTTACTCAAATCCTCCTGATGCCCGCTATCGCAATAGCACTTTGTTGGGGCTTAAACCTGCCTCCGGCTATTGCCGTCGGTCTAGTCATTATTGCGGCCTGTCCGGGCGGTACCACATCAAACCTGTTTACTCTAATGGCTCGCGGCAATGTTGCACTTTCGATTGTACTAACGGTTTCTGCCAGCCTGATTACTATCGCCAGTTTGCCGCTTTTTACAAATTATGCGCTTCGAACCTACTTTGGCGCTGGGCAGACAATAACCCTGCCATTTGCCAGTACCGTGGCGATGTTATCCGGCATTGTTCTTTTTCCTGTCGTTATCGGGATGTTATTTCGCGCATGGAAGCCAAACCTGGCTCGCCGAGCGGAGGGAATTGTCAGTATTTTTGGCGGGGTTGTGCTACTTGCACTGGTGGCAGGGCTTATCTGGGGGATTCGCGATCGCCTTGCAGACCTGATGGTTCAAGCTGGACCGTCTGTCATTCTGTTGAATCTGTGTGGTGTGCTACTGGGGCTCTTTGTCAGTCGAGTTGTCGGCTTGCCAAAACGCGAGGGCGTTGCGGTTGCGACGGAGCTGGGCATTAAAAACAGCACTATCGGGATGATGGTAACCCTGACCCTTCTACATTCCAGTGAGATGTCGGTACCTTCAGCAGTTTACGGTGTGTTGATGTTCCCGTCAGGTGTTCTGTTGGCGTTATATGGTCGCCGCGGAGTGGAGAGGAAATCTGTTCCCGGAGCGGGTGAGGCTGGTGAAATAGGGTAGTCAATGTTGCATTTACCGAAAACTAGACCATACCTTTACTATTAAGGGTGTGGTCGGTCCAGACAATTTGAACTCAACTATACCAATTCACTATATCGCATCGGGAACTCTATATTCTTACGTGCATTTGAGGTTTGCCTTGGAGCTCTTTAGGTATTGATAGCAGTGCGCAAGTCTAAAATTGTGTTAATTGAAGGATTTTGAAGTCACTTTATGTTTAAGGGCTTTTCGGTAAAACGCAGCAAGAAAAATACTATCAATAATAATCTAAAATTAGATGCCTTGGTTTGGAAGCGAATTTTAGAGCAGTCGACTTTAAGTGGTAATGATTCTGGGGTAGGTAATGCGGCAAAGCATAACATAATTGTTTCGCTGACGAGTTACGGGAAGCGTATCAATGATATCCACTTATGTATTGAGAGTTTGTTCCAGCAATCCTTAAAAGCAGATTTGATTGTTCTCTGGCTGTCACTCAAAGAATTTCCTGACCAGATATTACCGAGTCTCTTGATGAAGCAAGTGGATCGGGGGTTGATAGTTGAGTTTGTCGATGAAGATCTCGGTCCATATACCAAGTACTTTTACGCGTTTCAAAAATTCCCCGATAGTCTGATTATCACGGTAGATGACGATATCCTCTACCCAGCAGATACCATCGATATGCTATATCAGGCATATATAAAAGAACCATCTTGTATTTTCTGCCATCGCGCTCACAGGATTGGTATCGATAAAAAGGGTAATATATTACCTTACAATAAGTGGAGAACGACGCGGGAAACCTGGAAAAGTGATATGAATATTGAACCTTCCTATAGGGTATTTCCCACTGGAGTTGGAGGTGTTTTATATTACCCCGGTGCACTACACCCCGATGTCCTGAATAAAGATAGGTTCTTAGAGTTGTGCCCTATAGCGGATGATATCTGGCTTAAAGCGATGAGTATGAGGCAGGGGACTCTATGTGCTCGGGTACCGGATGTTCGATTTTGGCGGGATAGATTTTTAACGATTCCGGGATGTCAGGCTAGCGGCTTAAAGAAACGGAATTTAAAGGGGAAATGTGGCAACGATAAGAAAATACGCAGAGTGTTTTCTGAATACAATTTATCCCAATTACTATTAGAGTAAGTTGATAAATATTCCATGTGAATAAAATTTAGCTGTTCCCGCACTTCCTATTATCTGAAACCGTGCTACCACTTGTAGCGAAAGCCAAGCTCCAGGCCTCCAGCAAAGCTATCCCCCAGGTTTTGCAGACTGCTGCTGTAATAAATTTCTGAATAGATAGAGCAGTGATCCCCGCACTCATCGTAGCTGGCTCCCAGGCGTAATTCTCCATACCAGGTATCAGGCTCTTGACTGAGTCGGATTCCAGACACCAATAAGTTAGTCCTCTGGTCGATATTGTAAATCAGGCTTGGTGTTGCAAACAGTGAGAATCTTTCCAGGGGAATTGAACCATACATATTGCGACTGTTTTTACGCTGACTCTTGCGCTTTTCAAAGATGGTTCCCAGACGCAGGAGGAAGCCATTGTTGTTGATATCTGTGGCTTGTACGGTATAGATATCCTGCAGGTCATTGGTTTCCTCGGAGGTATAAATCAATTGGGCATGAGGTGTCCAGGAATAGTAGTCCTGTAGCCTGAAGCTTTTTCCTCCCTCGATAGACAGGGCATAGCCGAATGCTTCATTACTATTTTTCAGCTCGCGCAATGATCTGGCATCCATCTCAAAGTCAAACCAGCTCAATTTCAGTTGACTATCGATGAAAATGCCATCTCCTCCATACCAGGTGAGAAATGCGCTGACGCCATAGTTACTGGCATCGATTGAGCCATCACCAAAAAATGAGCTGACATCGTTATTGGAATCGCCATAGTGCAGTGCTGCGCTGCCAATAAGCTGGCTTCCAAATACGGAGACCTCGATAGGTAGGTCAAAGCCTACTTGCACCTGGTAATAGGTCTGTTTCCAGTTTGCCCAGGTACTGGATTCCTTGGGGTCGAGGGTAATGTGCCTGCCGGAGTTCCTGATCCATAGCCCGCGATTATCAATCGCTTGTTCTTGGGCATCGCTGTACTCACTGCTGGCTAAATCCAAGTAACTGGTACCTACCCAATAGCGATTGCCCAAGCGGCTACGCAATGAAGAGGGGATATTGAGTGTCCTGAGAATTTGTGGGAGAGTTTCGTAGAGCACCGCGGTGGGCTGCCAGCGTGTCATTCCGCCTGCGGGAAATTCGGACGAGTTATCCACGGTTGAGCGCAGATACCAGTCGCCATCATTATTTTCCGTTACGCCGTGCTGATGCAGCGTATAAGCATAGGCGCCGCCGATAACTGCTTGTTGATCATCCTTGCTGACAAAATCCCCGGCCAGGGTAAATTGCGCATTTGAGTCGCCCTCGACAGATACAATTTTAATGCCATTCCCCACAGTCTGCCTGCCCTTACCGGAGCGGTTAAAGACTGAAATAGTCGTAGTGCCGGAGCTGTCACCTTGCACAATCAGTTGATCACTCTGGGATAAATCATCCTCTAGGACAGCGTCAACCCATAAGCGTCCATTGTCCGAGCGATATTGCCCATAATTCCCATCGCTGTCTTTACTTATTGTGAGGGTATTGAATTTATTATTGGATAAGTCGATGGTTCCGTTATTGGATACATCTCCTGAAATTACAAAGCTGTCACTGTCAAAAAACGCCTGTCCACCCCAACGAATATCGAGGCCAAGTGAGTCGCCCTCTGAATCGAAACCGCCACCGACAACCAGGCTCCCGGTAAATATCATTTTGGAGCTGCCCCAGATAACGATTCTTTCCCAGTTATTTAAAAGTGTCCCATCTACGGAATAGTCCAGTTTAAATATCAGGTTGTCGACTTCTCCATCATCGGAACTGAGATCATCGCCACCATCCAGTAGTACATCGCCATCGAAAGAGTGTGAATCGATCAGCAGGGTGTCTGACCCAGAGCCGCCCCGAACTTCGTTGCTGATTCCCTCATCCCAGTAGATATAATCATCGCCACTACCGGCATCCAGGTAGTTAAAAATAAAACCGCCATCAAGGGTAATAGTATCGTCACCTGCTCCCCCCCAGACGTGAAACGACAATCCATCGAGTAAGATCAGGTTGTCATCTCCATCTCCACCGTCAATGCCTCCACCTCTCAGATAATCCCCCACATCACTGGAGCGCTCATCGAGAGTAATTGTATCGCTGCCGGCGCCACCATCGACTAATAGGTTAATGACTCCCCCGGTAATTTTGATTTCATCGTTACCCTCACCAGCAAGCACATTTTCTACCGTGCCGCCGTTCAGGTAGATGGTATCGTCACCAGCGAAGGTTTCTATATCTGCACCATCGGGATCATTATCATCGTCACAGGTGATTTGGTCCGCGCCAGTGGTACCACTGTTGCCGGGACTGCATTGTGCCAAGAGTTTGCTATTGAAAATAAATAGCGCAGGAATTGTCAGAGCCAGCAAAGCCAGTTTTATAGTCTTTGCGAAAGGATTAGGGCATCCAGCTTTTTGGGAAGACACAGTTATTCCTTTTATCGTGCCAAATAATTGCAATAAATATTAAAGCGTTAACTGCACAGAAAAAGTTGGGCGCTAGAGTATCGATGTGTTAAATGGCCGCGGATTTAACCTAAAGAAAGCGGTATTCGATGCCGCCCAACTTTGTATAATCTTTTACTAAAATTTTGTTCCCACGCCAAAGTTTATGACCCATGGGTTGTAATCAAAATGGGCATAGAGGCGATCTCTGCCTAATTCAGTAGGGAAATCCACAGTGGCATTGGTATCTGCCAGGTAGTAAACCGTGGATAAGTTGAGCAGGACCGGATATCTCCAGTCGCGAAAGTCAAAATTATAATCTACGCCAGCTTGCAGCCCCCAATCCCAGGAATGTCCCATATTCAATGATCCCGGAGAGACAGAGAGTCCTGAATCCAAAAGGTACTCGTTAAACTGACGACTAATTTCAACGGTGTGGAAGTTGGTGTAATTTATCCCCGCGCCTACATAGGGACGCGTGCGATAGGATGGGTCCAGGAAATACCAGTTGCCGAATACCATTGTCGTTGTGGTGCTGAAGTCGCCGAGCTGTATTTGGTTTCGCCCGGGGTTGCCGGTGAAATTGTCCAGCTTTGTGCCGTAGTTTGCACCGTTAATATGCATTAATTCGATACCCCAGCGATCGCTGGGCCGCCAGACTCCTGATATTTGCCAGGCGTGGGCTGTATCAATCTGCCAGCTGCTGTTGTATAAATCCCACTGTTGCAAAACCCGGTATTTAAGCGGTGTACCCTCATCGTTCGGCTGGACATAAGTCAGGCCGAAGCGAACAATAAATTCTCCCCACTCGATTTCACGCCAATCATCCTGCGCTTGTGTCGTAAGTGCTGAGAAAGTAAAAATTAGGGTGATAATTCCTTTATTAATTACTTTTGCGATCATCGCGATATCCATCTCTGAAAATCCGAACACAGGCAAAAACAGCTTTTCTGCCATAAGGGAGTTGGGTTGATAAACATTGGCAGTGCAGTGGCCAAGTACCCCAAAAAGTAGCAGGATTGAGAAAGCCCGCAGGAAATTTTTAAAATTTTGAGGCCTAAATTATTTAGCCCGCCTGCTGGGAGCGGATGCGTAAAAGGCTGGATTCTGGGGGAAATTACATCAGAGATAGATCGTTATATAGGAAAAATAAACCTGGGTTATGGGAGTTTACCCAAGGGTACCTTTTCCAGGTTACGGGCGTATTCCAGGAATTCCTGTGCAGCCGGTGACAGTGGGCGTGACTTGCGCCGAGCCAAATACCAGTGGGTGACAATGGGAAGTTCCTCTACATCGAGCACTGATAAGCCTGCTCGCCCGCCAAATGCCAGAGTGTGCTCTGATAGGATAGAGACGCCCAAGCCAGACATAACGGCGTGCTTGATAGCCTCATTACTTTCAATGGTCATACGGAGCTTAAAGTCTACATTGCGCTTTTTCAGGAACTGCTCAATAGCATGGCGGGTGCCGGAGCCCTCTTCCCGATGCAGGAACTGACAGTCTGCAAATTCATGCAGGGAGATTTTCTCACGGGAAGCCAGGGGATGGTTTTCCGGTGCGATAGCCAGCAGCCGGTTGGGCAGAAACTCTACCAGCTCCAGGTCCTGACTTTTGGGGGGGTGGCTGAAAACGTAGAAATCATCTTCATCCTTACCGGTGTAATCGATGATCTGTTGGCGGTTGCCTACCCTGAAGTGGATATCCAGTCGCGGATGCTGCTGATAGAACTCACCGATCAGGTGGGGGATAAAGTATTTGGCGGTGGTTACTACTGCCAGCTGCAAGCTACCGGTATCCAGTCCCCGCAGCTGAGCCAGTTTCAGGTCAAGGTATTCATAACTCTTCAGAATCTCACGGGCACTTTCTACTAAGGTCAGCCCCGCCTCTGTAAACTGCAGTTGCCTGCCCACAGAGTAATAGAGTGGTAATCCCACCGCATCGGAGAGTTTGGCCAGCTGCATTGATACGCTCGGCTGGGTGAGATGCAAGGTCCTGGCGGCCGCACTGATATTGCCCAACTCGTAAACACAGAGCAGGATCTCCAGTTGGCGAACGGTTCCAATTCGGGCATGGGCTCGGCTGAGTGGCACTGAAACACCTGTATAAATTCCTGTTTATAGATTACATAATAAATATCTATTTTTATCTATCAATAGCAATACTGATAATGCGGCCACTTCAACAACCGGTGGGGCATTATCGATGCAGAAATCACAACTCTATTTTGGTGTCGTCGTAGGCTTATTGGTGCTTTGTGCTGGCCTATCAATAAACCTTGCAGGTATTAACGGTGTTCCTCTGATGGCTGTTGGGCTGGCAACTATTCTGGCAAATGTCGCCTATTGGCTAATGGGGCAATCTCCCAAGCAGCTTCGTATCCCCGCTAAACGTTCCAGGCAGCGCCGGGAGCAGCGCTAGAGATGCAGCTCGATATAGTTGTTGGTTTTTTTCTTCTGGGGGCCTTTGCCCAGCTGGTTCGCAGTGATCTACGGTTGCCCAAAGGGCTGTACCAAAGCTGTGTTATCTTCCTGTTGATTGCTATTGGGTTGAAAGGCGGCGCTGCTTTAAGTGCTTATTCCGCGGCCACCCTGATTCCCCAGTCTCTGGCGGTGGTGGCATTTGGGGCCTTGTTACCACTGGTGGCTTTCCCTATCCTGCGCTGGATCGGAAAGTGGTCCCGTGTGGATGCGGCGGCAACGGCGGCTCATTACGGCTCGGTCAGTGTTGCCACTTACGCGGTTGCTGTGGCGCTGTTACAGGCTCAGAATATTCAGTACGAAGCCTATTTCCCGCTGTTTGTAGCCCTGCTTGAAGTGCCGGCGATCATTGTCGGGATACTTCTGGCCCGACAATCTATGGGCAGCTCGGGCAAGCGCAAGGTATTTCACGAGGTTACCTGTAACCAGGGAGTACTGTTGCTTCTCGGTGGAATTGTTATCGGGGCCTGGGCGGGTGAGCGGACCGCTTCTGTAATGCCTTTCTTCGGCACTTTGTTCCACGGAATATTGGCACTCTTCCTGCTGGAGATGGGGCGTGTTGCTGCGGCGCGTCTCGCCGATGTGCGTGGACAGGGGGCATTCCTGCTCAGTTTTGGTATTTTTATGCCCCTTATTGGTGGTGCAGCGGGCGGAATCCTGGGGAGTCTGTTAGGCTTGTCGCCCGGCGGTATTTTCCTCCTCGCAGTACTCGGTAGTAGTGCGTCTTATATCGCTGTGCCTGCGGCTATGTCCGTTGCCCTGCCGCAGGCAAATGCCAGTGTGTCTATTACCTTGTCCCTGGCAGTTACGTTTCCGTTTAATGTGCTGGTGGCGATTCCCGCCTACCTGGCGCTTGTTCAATACTGGAGTTAATCGCAAGTGAAGCCGATTCCCTTTGAAAAAGTCACCATCGTAATGGGCTCTCGCTCAGATTGGGCCACCATGAGCAATGCCACCAAGCCCCTGGAAGAGCTTGAAGTGCCTTTTGCCACGGCTGTGGTATCAGCCCACAGAACTCCCCAGCGCCTCGTGGAATTTGCCAGTCGCGCTCATGAATCCGGCACCGAAGTGATTATTGCCGGTGCTGGCGGCTCTGCCCATCTACCGGGTATGATCGCTGCCATGAGCCCTCTACCGGTGATCGCTGTGCCGGTAGAGAGCCGCTTTATGACGGGAATGGACAGCTTATTATCCATCGTGCAAATGCCTCGCGGTGTGGCGGTAGCAACCCAGGCAGTTGGTGCCTCCGGTGCCTACAATGCTGGACTGATGGCTGCGCAGATGCTGTCTTTGGCTGATGTGGAATTACAGAAGCGCCTGATCGCTTGGCGCGAGCGCCAGACTGAGCAGGTTCCCATCACTGTTGAGTGATTAGAGGTAGTTGTGAGCAAGAGACGAGTCGCCATTATCGGCTGTGGACAGTTGGCGCAGATGATGGCCCAAGAGGGCCATTCCTTAGGGGTAGAGTTCAGTTTCCTGGCAGAGCACGGTGAGAATACCGACTGTGTTGAAGGACTGGGGACTATCGTACAGATGGAACCTGGACAGGACCCGGAAGCGCTGTATCAGGCGTTGGGATGCCCGGAAGTGATTACCAGTGAGCGGGAGCAGGTGAGTGTGGACTTGCTGCGCTCGTTGCAGCCCTTCTGTCCGGTATACCCTGACCCACATATTACTGAGAAGGCCCAGCACCGCCTGAGAGAGAAGCGGGCGCTAACAAACTCAGGCCTGCCTGTAGCGCCTTTCGCTGCGGCACGGGGCGAGAAAGAGCTGCGGGAAGCCGTGGAGCAGCTGGGATATCCGGCCTTCATCAAGAGCTGTGAAAATGGCTACGATGGCAAGAACCAGTGGTGCGTGAAGAACGCTGCGGACCTGGATGCTGCGATTCCCCAAGCCGGGGACCAGGAGTGTGTGGTCGAAGCTGGGGTGAATTTCACCTGTGAAGTTTCCATTATCGGCGCTCGCTCGGCATCTGGCGAAATCAAAGCCTACCCACTGACTGAAAACCGTCATCGAAATGGCACTCTGCTGCTGTCCACTGCACCCTATAACAACCCGGAGCTGCTCAGCGCTGCAGAGCGCTACCTGGAGACCTTGCTGAAGGATTGGGACTATGTGGGCGTGTTGGCAGTCGAATGCTTTGTATGTGAGGACGGTCTGATTGTTAACGAGGTGGCACCGCGAGTTCACAACAGCGGCCACTGGACATTTGTTGGACCCGAGGCCAGCCAGTTTGCCAACCATATCCGCGCGATACTGGACATGCCCCTGGGGGATACCGCCTGTCCACAGCCGGTAGCGATGGTCAATATGCTGGGTGTTGATGTGGCCCCTAAACAGGATAACGATGGTGTTTGGCTGTACGGCAAAGCACTTCGCCCTGGGCGCAAGATGGGTCATGTCATCCTACAGGATCCGGATATGGATCATTTGCGCCAGCGCAGTGAAAGCATTATCGAAGAACTTTACGGCGAAAAGATTTAGCACTTACTGAATGTTGCGCATCGGGTTCTTGAACTTGATTTTGGAGCCGGTACCACGCCACATGGGGGTGCCGGCCCTATAAGCCGCCCTGGCAATCATATGGACACCGATAGGCACCGTCAGTAATAAAAATAAAATAGCGGCTATGGCCCTGGCAGTTACCTGGGCGTCGCTAAATAGTAGTGCCACACCTGCCAGCAATAACCCACAACACACAGTCGCGCCCTTGCCGGATGTGCTCATCCGGGTGTAAAAATCTGGCATTCGCAATAGTCCTAAAGCGGCGCTAAATCCAAAGAAACTGCCCACCAGAATTATCAAAGCGATAAATACCTCATCAATTGTCATTATGCTCTCCATGACTGTTGGTCACTGTTCGTGAGCCACTTTTTTCGATAAAGCGGGCAAAGGCCACACTCACCAAAAATGCCACCAGGGCCAGGGCAATGGCGGCGTCCAGGTATACAGGCTGTCCCGAGGCGATAGCCAGTAATGCACAGTAGGCTACCGCGAGAATATTCAGAACATCGAGAGCGACAACCCTATCCGCGAGAGTGGGTCCCAGTGCAATACGCAGGAAGCACATCACCAGGGCCAGTAGCAGCAGGAAAGAAGCAATGTTAATTGCCAATGTGACCAAGGGTGAGTGAATGTCGATAATGGTGAGAAGCATCAGGAAACAGCCTCCCTGACCCGCTTTTCAAATCCCTTCCTGATTTCCTTGCGGAATGTATCTGGATCGCTGACAAACATGGTGTGTACGATTAAGGCATCATTATTGGGTGTGACATCCAATACCATCGTGCCCGGTGTCAGGGAGATTAAGTTGGTGAGAATAAAAACCTGGTTTCTGTCCAATCTCTCCATCGGCACGCGCACGATAAGAGGCTGGCTTTGCAGTCGGGGAGAGAATACCTCATAGGCTGCGCGCAGGCTGGATAAAACAAGCTCCTCCAGAAAGAAAAATGACAGCTGGGTCAATCGTGGAAGGCGGGTAAAATAGCTCTGCGCTCCGGGCAATGTAGGAGATACTCGAAGAGCCAAAAAACCGATAAGAAAGCCAAAGAAAAAGTTCGCCATGGAAGCATTGCCGGTCAGGGCGGACCAGCTGATGGCGAGCAGCAAGTTTAATAGAAAAATGCGCATTTCTATTTACCCATTCCAAATTTAATGAGCGGTGTCAGTCAACACTGCTCTCAGGTAATCATCAGGCTGCAGTAATTCCCCGGCAGCTCCCAGGGAGTACTCAATAAAAGGCTCAGGAACTAATCCTAAAGTTAAGGTAATTAATGCGAGTAGCGCGACCGGTAACAGCCGCTGGTAGCGCTCTGCGCCACTGAGGCTATAGAGATTTCTACAGTGCTCCTGGGGGTGTGGCTTCCAGAAAGCTTCCGCCCATATTTTGCTCATTGAAAACAAGGTAAGTGCCCCGGTGATCAATGCGACAGCAGCGACGAAATAGGCGGCTTGATCGAGACTCGCCTTGACTAGCAGCAGCTTTGCCCAAAACCCGGATAGCGGCGGGAACCCGGCCAAACTAAATGCAGCAATAAAAAAGAATGTAGAAAGGAGCGGGCTGGCACGATATAAACCACCGATTTCATTCAACTCATAACTGCCTGTAAGACGCTGGGCGGTACCGCTGATCAGAAATAAATTCGTTTTGGCCACAATATTGTGCACCATATAGAACACAGACCCAGCCAGTGCCAAGGGACTGTTCAGGGCCAGCCCCAAAACCAGGAACCCGATCTGGCTGATGATATGAAACGCAAGTATCTTGCGGAATTCATACTGTGCGGCAGCACCTAAAACGCCTGTTAGCATGGTGAGTAAAGCTGCACCCAATAAAATATCCCGAGTAAACTCCAAGTCATTGGGAAATATTAGAGTAAAGGTGCGAATCAGTGCGTAGACGCCGACTTTAGTCAGGAGTCCGGCAAATACAGCAGTTACGGCGACAGGTGGGACATGGTATGAAGCCGGCAGCCAAAAAAACAGTGGGAAAATTGCTGCCTTGATACCAAAAGCACAGATAAATATAACCGCCAAAGTTGAAATAGCGACGGGATTTTGTACCTCGGCCATGGAAATATGCAGCTGTGCCATATTAAGGGTACCGGTGAGGCCATAAAGCAAGCCGATAGAGGTAAGCATCAACAGTGTGGATACCAGGTTTAACGCCACATATTTGATACCGCCATCCAGTTGTATTTTTTCACCGCCTAATACCAGCAGAGCAAATGAGGCAATTAGCATCACCTCAAACCACACATATAAATTGAATAAATCGCCAGTGATAAAGCTGCCGCTGACGCCGGCCAATAGCAGTTGAAAGAAACTGTGAAAGCCCAGTTTCACTCGCTTCTTGTTGATATCTGAAATTGCAAAAAGGGCGACACACAATCCCACAATAGCACTGATCATCAGCATCACTGCACTGAGTCGATCGGCGACGAGGGTGATTCCGAAGGGCGCTGGCCAATCTCCCATCTGACCGGCTTGGGGGCCGTGCACTTCTACCAAAAAAAGAATAAAACTATTGATTCCGAGCGTGATAAGACATCCCAGTATGGAAATGCCGGAGGACAGATATCTACGACCGCGAGCGGGGAAGGTAACTAACGCCGTGGTGATGGGAACTAAAAATGGCAGGGCCAGTAACCAGCTCAAGGGCTTTTCTTCCTCTTGGGCTTAACGGGCTCAGCAATACGCATGCTATCAACATCTAATGTACCCAGCTCTCGGTAAGCCTGGGCAATCAAGGCCAGGGCAAATGCCAGCAGACCGAAACCAATCACAATAGCAGTGAGGATCAGGGCCTGAGGTAAGGGGTTGGCGACAATAATTTGTGGTGCTTCCTGGCCCTTGGGAACCAGTGGCGGAGAAGCGCGTGTCAAGCGTCCGGCGATAAAAATCGCCAGGTTTGCAGCGTTGCTGATCAGTACCAAGCCAAACAGATAGTGCAACAGGTGGCGGGCAAGCATAAGGTATACGCCGGTAGCGATCAGAATACCGACGACAACGGCGAGGGGACCTTCCATATCAGTTGGCCTCTTCCAGGGCAAAAATCAATGTAAGAACGGCTCCTAGTACTGTCAGGTAGACTCCAATATCAAAAAACAGGAGATTACTAATAATAATCCCGCCAGTTTCCTTGCTGCCCGCCACAGCAAACCACTGTCCGGAAAAGGGCGCATCTCCCCAAAATAATGCCGTTAATCCCGATAGCCCGGCAATGACAACTCCCCAGGCGGCGAGTGTCCCAGGAGGTATACGCAAAGCGCTTTGTGCAGCCTCCATTCCCCAGGCCATAGCAAACAGTGCAAAACCTGAAGCAGCGATTAATCCGGCAATAAATCCGCCGCCGGGATAATTGTGCCCACGCAACAACATATAAATGGAGAAGACCAGGATCAGGGCTACCAGTACCCGGGTTGCTGTTTGTAGGATAATAGAATTCACTGCTTGCCCCGTCTTAAATGATGTCCCAGCAGCGTCACCGCAGCAATTGCAGCTGTAAACACCACAATAATTTCCCCGAAAGTATCCAGAGCCCGGAAGTCCACCAGAATGACATTGACAATATTGCGTCCATGGGCCTGTGGTACAGCAGCTTCCTTGTAAAACTCACTCACCGGGCTATCGAACTGGGTTTGTAAGACAACCAAAATACTGATGGTAAACAAGATTCCGACAGCGGCGCCCAACATGGCATCTCGAGGGCGGAAACCCACTTTCCTGTTGGGACTAAATACGGGTAAACGCGGAAGTATTGCGGCAATTAACACCAGATATAAGGTTTCCACCAGAATCTGGGTAATGGCCACATCCGGAGCACCAAAGAAAAGATAAATTAGGGCGATGCCAACACCGAGAGCACCGAGTGCACAAATAGCCGTTAGTGGTTTGCGTGCAATGCCGGCAGTAAAAGTGCCCCCTACTGTCAGCAGTATGGCCGCCCACTCTTTTAAATTGAGCCGTGGTGCAGATAGTTCCAGCGAGAAGCGACCGGTGTGTACAAAGGCGTAAATCAGTGCCATCGACAGCGTAACGAAAATAACGGTGAGATATCGCCGCATAATTCCGTTTTGCAGTACACGTGTTTGCAGTGCGGCAAAAGACTTCAGTAACTCCAGGGATTTATCCCACATTAAATCGGCACTGGTTGGAGCATGGGTAAAGTCCCAGTTTAACCAGGCGCGCATGCGCTTGAGGTTGACGTACATGATGACACCGAGCACAAAGGTAAGAATACTCATCAGTAGTGGAATATTGATACCGTGCCAGAGTTTCAGGTCGATGGTTTCGGGTAGGCCGAGTATTGCGGTAAGCGCCGGCTCCACCAGTCCGCCGCCGACCAAGTCCGGCGCTAAACCAAATGTCAGGCCAAAGGCACTCAAAATTAGTGGGCTTATCCACAAGCCGGGAGGCGCCCAGCGGATACGGCTGGCATTTTGGGGAAGGGGACCAAAGAAGGGTTTGATTGCTACCATTCCTGCCACTGTTACGGTCACTGCATTGGCAAAAATTGCAGCAGTACCTACCAGCGCCGGTTCCGAAGCTACTGCCAAGGCACCCTCATATTTAAGCTCTTTGCCAATAAACCCAAGAAACGGTGGAAAACCGGCCATAGATAACGCTGAGGCCAGGGCTGCAACAAAAGCAAAAGGCAGAAGTTTCGCCAGACCTTGTAGCTTGGTTAAATCCCGAGTACCGGTCTGTCGATCAATAATGCCAACCACCATAAACAGCGCTGCTTTATAGAAAGAGTGAACCAGTAAAAAAGTAATTGCGGCGGCAACGGCTGCCGAAGCATCGGAGCCCAGGAACATAGTAATAGTGCCCAGGGCGATAATGGTGGTATAGGCAAGGGCCAGCTTCAGGTCAGTTTGGCGCAGGGCAGCAACTGCTGCCACTGCGGCGGTGGCAATACCGGTACAGGTTAGGATCCACTCCCAGTATTCATTGTGGGCCAATACAGGATGTAGACGGGCGAGCAGGTAGATACCGGCTTTGACCATAGTGGCAGAATGAAGGTATGCACTTACTGGTGTGGGGGCTGCCATGGCATTGGGCAGCCAAAAATGGAATGGTAATTGTGCTGACTTAGAAAATGCCCCGATAAGCACCAGTATCAAAATGGGTAGATAGAATGGACTGGATTTAACTTGCTCCCCTTTGATTAAAAGCTCTTCCAGATCATAGCTGCCTACGATCTGTCCCAATAATAAGAAAGCAGTTAGTAGGCAGAGGCCCCCTAAGGCGGTCACCAGTAAAGCCTGTAATGCCGAGCGTCGCGCAACAGCACTGGCGTGGTTAAAGCCAATCAAGAGGTAGCTTGCGACCGTGGTAATCTCCCAAAACACAAATAGGGTGATCAGATCAGATGCCAGAACCAAACCCAGCATCCCGATCATAAATAAATAGAGATAGAGGAAAAAGCGTCGCAATAGAGGGTTGCCGCGTAAATACTCAGCCGCATAAATGGTAATAAAAAAACCAATGCCACTGATTAGCAAGGCAAATAAGTAGCTCAAACCATCGATATAGAAGCGCAGGGATACACCCAGCTGAGGAACCCAGCTAAAGCCAAAGGAAAATTCTCTGCCGGCCGAAATATCAGGAAGATGATAGAGCAGTGTCAAGGCAATAATGGCCGGAGGAATCGGGGCCAGTAGGGAGATCCATCTCCCCGGCGCTGGTTTATCGCCTGTGTGACTCTCAATGTCACCTGCTGATCCCATTACTCTATCCTTGGTGAAACAGACATCTTGTTTGGCGAGAATTATCGGTCTAATAGTTTAGGAGTAATTTGGGATTTTAGTGATTATTCATTTTTTCACTAAATGGTTAGAGCAGATTTGCAGTAAAAACTAAAGACAATTGAGAAGTTATAATATTTGTGTTGGAGAAATTCTCTGTGCTATTACTCCATTATTGGCAGATCAAACCACAGTGCAGTAATATCGTTCGTATGAGCGTCCAACTCTATTTGCTCTTTATAAAGCCCTAATCCATCTCCCGCCTCTAATAGATGTTTACCGTTGATACTGACACCACCGTCAATGATATGAAGGTAGCCAGGACGTTCCCGAGCATCCAACTTTAGGCTTTCACCGGCACTTAACTGCAGGCGAAATAAGCTGGCATCCTGGTGAATTTTTAGTGAATTATCACGACCTTCAGGTGTTACCAGAGGAGTTAGCTTTCCTGCTTGAGCGATACTTTTTTGTTCGTAACTTGGCTGAATGCCCTTTCGATCTGGTTGAATCCAGATCTGCAGAAACTTGAGTTGTTCAGTCTTTGAGTGATTGTACTCTGAGTGAGTAATACCCGTACCTGCACTCATTTTTTGGATCTCCCCAGCGGGAACTACAAAGTGGTTTCCCTGACTATCCAAGTGCTCGATAGCACCTTCCAGAATATAGGAAATAATTTCCATATCCCGATGTCCATGAGTGTTAAATCCTGCTCCGGGTTTTACGGTATCGTCATTAATAACCCGTAGTACAGAAAAGCCCATATATTTTGGGTCGTAATAGTGCCCGAATGAGAAAGTATGTTGGCTGTATAGCCAACCAAAGCGGGCTTTTCCGCGTTCATTAGATGGTCTGAAATAGTACATAGCCAGTTCCTTATCGGTAAAAAGTATAGCGGCTATGATAGACCTCTAGAATCTTAAGGAATATTGGATAAAGGTGAGTTGATTATTCGTATAAAGAGAATGCTTAGTGCTCTTCAGAAGTAGGCATATCCAAGGTAAGTAACCTAAGTTCACCAATAAACTCCCTCGCCGCAGGGCCTAATTTATCCTGGTCTTTAAAGTTCAGGTAAAAACTACTGGAGCGCAGACTGCCATTTTTTAAGGGGAGTCGTTTAAGGGTGCCATCGTCAACTAATTCAGAAATCATTGGCATCGGTAGCCAGGCAAAGCCGAGGCCCTGTGTAATAAGATCCAAAGATGCACGTATACTGCCGACTTTCCAGCGTTGTTCAGCTCCCAGCCAGCCAGAATCCCTGTTTGTCTGTAAAGCTGAGTCCCGCACAATTATTTGACGATATGATTTTAGGTTATCGTAAGTTAGCTCGCTATTCAGCTGGTGCAGAGGGTGGTTTTTATGGGCTATAGCGATAAATTCAATGCGACAGATCTCGTCATTGAGGGCGTTGTTCATGCGAAAGGCCGATAGACCCAGATCCACTAACCCCTCCTGGATTAACTCATTAGTGCCTGATAAAACGGTATCAACAATATCGATGTTTACCTGGGGATACATCGCAGAAACTTTCTCAAGTGCCTGGAAGACCACATTTTGAGGGAAGGCGCCGTCCACAGCGATACGTAGTTCTGTTTCAACGCCTTTACTAAGGGTGTTGGCAATATCCTCGATACGAGAGACTTCATCCAGTAAGTATTGTCCTCTGCGGAGCATGAGATTACCTGCTTCTGTGAGCATCACTTTGCGGCCGGATACTTCAAATAGCTTGATCCCGAGTGCTGCTTCCAGGTTACTGACTGCATTATGAATACTCGACTGGCTCTTGTGCACTTGTGAAGAGGCTTGATTAAAACCACCAGCATCTGCTACAGATTTAAACATTCGCCACTGTTCCAGGGTGGTTTTCTGCATGAGGTGGGCCCTTGATATGTTGCCGATCATTGTGGGTAAATGTCTGGGGCAAGACCGTAACAATCTTTATAAAATTACTTGCCCCCGGATAAAAGAGAATTGCTTTTATACCCGATTGTGAGGACTGTTGTAATCAATTGCAGGTCCCACTGGCACTATCTGGGTTGGATTGATGGATTTGTGGCTGAAATGGTAGTGGCGCTTGATATGGTGAAAATTTACTGTTTCTGCAACTTGTGGCCACTGATATAATTCGCGGACATAATTTCGTAGATTAGGGTAGTCTTCCAGCCGCTTCTTGTTGCATTTAAAATGGCCGTGATAGACGGAATCAAAGCGAATCAGTGTGGTGAATATTCGCCAGTCTGCCTCGGTAATTTTGTCACCTACCAGATAACGCTGCTTTCCTAAAATTTCTTCTACTTTATCCAGGGTATTAAACAAGTTTTGATAAGCGTCTTCATAAGCCGACTGGGTGGTGGCGAAGCCACAGCGGTAAACACCGTTATTGATATTTTCGTAGACCAACTGATTTATAGATTCGATATCCCGTCTTTTCTCTTCAGGAAAAAAGTCTTGGGTATCGCCAGTGATTTTATTAAATGCACTGTTAAACATGCGAATAATTTCAGACGACTCATTGCTGACAATGCGTTCTTGCTGCTTATCCCATAGTACCGGCACAGTGACACGACCAGAGTAATCAGCTTTATTGTGAGTGTAAACCTGATGTAGAAAGTCGTAATCGAACAGCGAATCACCAGTGCTACCCTCATCGGTATTAAAGCTCCAACCCTGGTCAAGCATATCCGGGCTCACAATGGAGATACTGATACGCTCTTCAAGCTTTTTCAGTTTGCGAAAAATCAGGGTTCTATGGGCCCAAGGGCAGGCCAGGGATACATATAAGTGGTAGCGACCGGATTCCGCCTTAAAACCACCCTCACCACTGGGGCCGGCGCTGCCGTCAGCAGTAATCCAATTGCGTAACTGGGCGTCTTCCCGTCTAAATGCACCGCCTGAACTCTTGGTATCGTACCACTGGTCTCGCCAATGCCCATTAATTAACAGTCCCATGTCTTACTCCTTAATCGTTTTTTCCCTGTGATAATTTCCAGGTGGATTTAGAGTGTGCTTTTTCTACCGTCCAAGCTGAAACGTCCAGCATTATGAGCTGCTACCATCAGAAAACCACCTGCAATAGCCAGGTTCTTAAAAAACATTAAAAACTGCACTTGGTCGCCCAGGTTGTTATGGAACAGGATCGCCGTGAGCAAACTGAATCCGGCAAATGCTAAAGCGGTTAAACGAACCTGAAAACCTGCAATCAGGGCCAGCGCGCCGCCAATCTCAAACAGGATCACCAGCGGAAGCAGAAATTCAGGCAGACCACCATGGGCAAGGTACTGGGCGCTGCCTTCATAATTCTGGATCTTGTTAACTCCTGCGAGTAAGAAGATTGCTGCAAGACTAATACGTCCGCCCAAATCAGCAATTGCTGGGAGTAGGGAGTTTCTGGAGATATTGGGGGTTGTGGATAAAGTAGAAGTACTCATTGTGTCGATCCTTAAACTGGGGATTTATCGCTACTGTTTGGTAGCTGCTGTGGATAAGAGGCAGTTTACAGAGGTGCGATAGAATGAAAATTAGTTAAATTCGACCAAACTGTTCGAGAAAATCGAAAGAAAGCAGGGTTATAGTATTAGTGTGGAAAATTATGCCAGCTTAGAAATGATAGCCGATACCCAATGAATAGACCCAAGGGTCAATGTCGACATTCACATCAATGCGGCTGTATTCGTTATCTTCCGTACGAAAGCGGATTTTTGCTTTGGTATCGATATTCAGGTACCAGATTGCGGCATTAAAAAGCCAATTACTATTGCGGCCAAAGGCAATATCTATGCCCACCTCTCCACCCAGGCCCCAGGAGTTACTCAAGCTCAAAGATGCCCGTGAGTCAGCACTGAGCGCAGTGTCGAAGTAGTTTTGCGCCGTACGGCTGATATCTTCATCAAAGAAATGCGTGTAGTTAATTCCAAGGCCAATATAGGGCTGTATCCAGGATTCGGTACACACCGGGTACCACTGCACGCTGAGTGTAGGTGGGAGGTGCTTGATGTCGCCCAGGGATACTCGGCCCAGGGGCTCGCCGGTATCCGGGTCTGGTAAGCCCCGGACATCCAGATCGTGCCTGAAAGGTGCAGCTGCCAGCAATTCCAGCCCCCAGTGATCTGCGAACAACCAGGTGCCGGTGATACTTACGGAGTAACCGGTATCCACATAAACCCGGGTGTAATCTAATGGAGTGCCATTCAGACGCAATCGGCTGGAATCGTCGTTGGGGTCAACCGCTGCTGCACCAACGCGAACGATAAAGTCTCCCTTTTTATAGTCCGCAACTGACTGGCTGGTAAGCAATAGTACAATGCAAAAAACTATTGTCAGATTGATTCCTTTCATGTCCAACTTTCCAAAGGTTCGATGGAAAAATAGGGCTTTTAAATGGGAGGTCGGATAGTGAAATAGGTACGGTATTTTACGACCAGACTAATAGTGTAGATCTCTTGGTGATCTGAGTTTGTGTGTAATCTAAATCGTGACGCAGTATTTTATTGATCTAGCATGAAATTCTATTTATAGGATTAAATTCTTATTTTTTAGCAAATTTAACGCAGAGGTGAGATGAATTTCCTATCTTTTAGAAAAGTTATCGAATCGGATAACTTTTTGGATGAAATTGCCCTGTATTAGTTAGCATTTTTACGTTGATATACAATCAGCAATCATTGATCAGCGTATTTTTCTTTATAGCAGTCAATATCGCAATCAAGGATCATATAGGACACAAGGTTAGAGATTAAATAACATGCTTAAGATAATACAGGGAATAATGCAGTTCACAGGGCGTCTATCCCCAAAGTTATCAGCAAAAATTGCAATGCATATGTCTTCCCGGCCACGGCGTTATCCAGATTCAGAACGTGAAAAGTCGCAGCTGGCTCAAGCCAGGAAGATTACCTATCGTGGTGCTTTAGGCACAGAAAATACAGCCTGGTCATGGGGGGAGGGGCCGGTGGTGATCCTCTGCCATGGCTGGGAGGCCAAGGCCACTAAAATGGCAACTCTGGCGATGGCAATAGCCGAGCGAGGTTTCCAAGCCGTTGCGATTGATGCAACTGCCCACGGCCACTCCGAGGGTAAGGTCTGCAACTTTGATATTATGGCGAAAGATATTTGCTCTCTCGCTCAACAGTTTCCGGAAATTTTTGCCATTGTCGGACATTCGATGGGTGGCATGATGACGATGAGAGCGCGGGAGTTTGGGCTTAAAGCCCGGTGCTATTCGATACTCGGTGCACCGAGTGCCCCCTTGCCGATCATCGAAATTATGAAAAAGATGCTTAAGGTAAGCACTGAAACGACAGAGATATGCCAGGACAAAATTGCCAAGCAGATAGGCTTTTCTTGGCAGGAGTTGTTACAGTGCAAAATGTATACACCGGAAGATACTCCGCTTCTAATGATTTACGACATGGAAGACGATGAAGTACCTATCTTCCACGGTGAGAGAATTCATAAAACCTGGCCTGCTGCAGAGATGATCAAAATTAGCGGTGTGGGGCATCGGAAAATGGTTTGGGATACAGACGTGATTAAGTCTGTGGTGGGTTTTCTAAATCAAGAGAAATCTAGGGAAAATACAATAGAAACTGATTTGAGCAAACTTGTGAGTTAACTATTCTTTCGCGAAGTAGAGGGCATAGCGGAGTATGAGGTTGTGCCTGAATTTCGTTCAGGCCTTACTTTTTAAGACATCTGAGTGTCCTCACTGGCAGAAGTCAGCTGAATAATAAGTGTTTTCTGGTCAGAAAAAATATAAATTTATTGAAATGATGGGGCTCCATGGCTGTTATATTCCATTCATTGGAGCCCCTGTTGAGTAATTTACTCCTGAAATAGTGACAACCACTGTTCAGAATCCATAGTTATTTTTTTACCATCTTTACTATAGATCGCACCAGCCAAAGCCTGCTTGTGGGCCTGCATATCGATAATCTTTTCTTCCACCGTATTTTCACAAATAAATTTATACACAAAGACTGGTTTATCCTGGCCGATACGGTATGCGCGGTCGGTTGCCTGGTTTTCCACAGCTGGATTCCACCAGGGATCGTAATGAATAACTGTATCAGCGGTGGTGAGGTTTAAACCCACCCCACCGGCTTTCAGGCTGATCAGGAATACAGGAATATCGCCATTTTGGAAGGCGTCAATCGCTTCCTGGCGCTTGCGTGTGCGCCCGGTTAGCTTCACATAAGATATTGCATGACTATCCAGGGCGGTTTCAATTTTTCCCAGCATCTCGGTAAATTGGGAGAATAAAAGTATCTTGCGGCCTTCCTCCACCATTTCCGGAAGGATATCCATCAGTGCTTCCAACTTGGCCGAATGTTTAACCTTCTTTGCTCTGTCCAGTTTGACCAGTCCTGGATCGCAGCAAATTTGCCGCAATTTCAGCAGGGCATCCAGGATTTCAATATGTGAGCGGTTGAGCCCTTTCTTTTTCATCAGGTCCCTAACGCGCTTCTCCATCGCTGCACGTACCGTCTCGTAAAGTGCGGCCTGGGCGGTATCAAGGGTAACCCACTGGATGATTTCGGTTTTCGGTGGCAGTTCTTTGGCAACTTGCTGCTTGGTACGGCGTAAAATAAATGGAGCGATTCTGTGGTTGAGGGTCTGCTGTTTGTGTTCATTGCCTTGTTTTTCAATTGGGTTCCTATAAAGGCTGTTAAACCTTTTCTGGCCATGCAGAAAACCCGGCATCAGGTAATCAAAGAGTGACCAAAGCTCTCCCAAGTGGTTTTCAAGTGGTGTTCCTGTCAAGCATACCTTGTGTTGTGCATTGAATGTGCGGAGTAATTGTGCTGCTTTTGATTTAGGGTTTTTGATGACTTGTGCTTCATCGAGAATTAATAGATGAAAGTTGTATTCTTTTAATACTTCACTATCCCGTACAATAAGCGGGTAAGTGGTTATGACCAGATCAGATTCAGGTATCAGTGAGAAGCTTTCCTGTCGATCACTGCCGTGAAGCAGTAGTGGCTTTAATGTCGGGGCAAAGCGTTGCGTTTCGCTTAGCCAGTTGCCCACTAAGCTGGTGGGGACAACCACCAGAGCCGGCTTTGTTAAGCGGCGGCTCTCCTTCTCTTTAAGGACATGAGCCAATCCCTGCAGGGTTTTTCCCAACCCCATATCATCGGCCAGAATGCCGTTCATATCGAGCTTACGCAGGTGTTGCAGCCATTCAAAACCCGTTTGCTGATAGGGGCGCAACTGTGCCTTTAGGGCCCTGGGCGGTTTTACATTCTGCGGGCCTTTTTGCAGGTTCTTAGCCAGGGCTTTTAAGTCTTTATTGCTCTGCCAGGCTGAATCAGCATTTGGCAGGCCGGGAATGGCGAACTTGGGCACCTTAAAGCTTTGGGATTCACTATTGTACCATTCCTCTAAAATCGCACATAAATTGCGGAATAGAGCATTGGGTAGGCGAATGTATTGATCAGTATCGAGAGGTAACAGTACCTCATTGTCATCAGAAATTGCGTATCCGGATTCCAAATATTGCAAAAGTAGCGGTGCCAACTGTATCGGTTGACCTTCGATATCAACAGTAGCGCTAAGGGAAAACCAGTCGTTGGAAGAGGGCTCGGCTTTCCAATCCCAGTCTTCAATTTCATGTACTTTGAGGGAGAAGTTATCTTGGATATCAACAAGCCAGCCCGCTTCTTCAAGCTTCGGAATGCCTTCAATAAGAAATGTGTGCCAATGTTCAATGGTATTCTGGCTGATATCTTCCTCTGAAAAAACCAGAGTGGCTTCCCCAGTATCATTGGTGACAAGGTCCCACTGCCATTGTAAAAGTTCCTGTAATCTATCGGCTTCCTGTACAAAATCTCGCTCTAATTTATAAAGTTCATTTTTTTGAGAGTAGATATTATTTTCCGAGTGATTTTTCGCCAGGACTTCCTCTCCACTGATAACTACTGGGCCATATTGAATATAAAAACTGGCTGTATGTAGTCTTTTATAGCTCTCTGGAACGGCAATAGATTTCAGGATCAAGCATGGCCGTAGAGAGTCATTGATAGAAATAATTGGAAGTGATTTTGGGGTGGGCAGGTTCTTACTGCCATATTGACTGTTGAGAAAATTTACAGCATCAGCCATTTTATCGGTAGAAATGGCGGGCATAGAGGTAAGATCGTTTAGGGCCTCACCACTTACTGGAGCTACAACTGGACCAATGGTGTCGGTTTGTGGCGAATAGTAGCAAGGTGGCTCTGTGGGGATCAGCTTCCAGCCTTTGGGAAGGTCCGGCACATTCAGTGTCAGCTTTGAGCTGCCTTTCGCTTCCTTCCAGTGCAGATCCAGCTGGACTGCCTCACCCGAATGAATGAGAGTTAGTGCATCGATATCACTGAAAAAACGCTGCGTGTGCATTAGGTTTTTCAATAGAAGAGCACCTTCCTCTCCCGAGATGGCTTTCTTGAAGGTAGATTGTGAAAGCAGCTGCTGAAGGCCAAATATTTTTTGATCAATTTTTGAACTGGCAAGGCTGCTGTTGATATGGAAGTACTCTCGTTGAGGTATTCCATAACCGCCTTTTTTGAGACGCCGGGCCGAATATACATTAACTCGGGGGAGAGCAGGAGTATATTGATCATTCCAATCTAAGGTATATAGAAGATCTCTATTTGATGAGGAGTCCTGCTCGATATCATGTTGTTTTTCCTTTATACCTTTTCGCCAGTATTCCCAGGTACCTTTATTCGAGATCTGCTCCGATGGATGTTTATACTCATTGATTACTGCCATTAGCACGGCAGCTACATGTTTGCAGTTATAACCCACTGGACAGGAGCATTCACCATCAATTCCGAATATTCCCATAATGGGATTTTCGGTTATCGATATATACTGGTGATAGTGGCTAGCGTATGACCCTCTTACCTTTCCGGTGATAGTTTTCCCGTCCTGAGAAATATTAAACCTTTCTACATGACCATTTCGGAAATAACTTTTCCCTCTAGCCAGACTGTTGGCGGGAAGCTGATTGGAAATACTGCTGAAATCTATGGGCATGTTCATGTCTTAGCTTATGCAATTACAACTGGCTGGCAGTTGAAGTTCGAAGAGCGCTCCTGGATCTAATGGTACCTGCTTTTAAAGAATAAGAATTGCCAATATTTATGCTGAATGCCCGTTAACTTGTGCTGCCATAGACAAAAGGCTGCCTATTTAGGCAGCCTTTTGCCCGGTAAAAATCTTTGGTATTGGTATGCCGCACCCAGCATACACAGTCCAACTAGCATGCAAACGACTATCTTTTGTATCAACGAGAAGTCCTGCATATCCCATAGCACAATCTTCAGTGCAGCTACGCCATAGATAATCAGCGACAACTTAAGCAACTTCTGGGTGTCGGGGTTTAATGTCTGGAATAGTAGCAGGGTTGCATGGGCAACAAGGGCGAAGGAGACTGCCGGTAGCCACATGGCGTCAAATAGCTGTGCCAATAAAGCGATGTAAACAATGATCGCAGTGATATGCACCAGCCATAAATTTGCCATTCGATGACCGGACCAGACGGCCCTGGTGGGGAGGGATTTGTGATACACCAGTAGGGATGCGATGCCAAGCGAGATCAGGTTGTAGCTCCCAATCCACTCGGCATTGTGAGATTTTACAATAACAGCTGCGACTTGTATCAGTGTGATCAATTCAAATATACCCAGTGTCAGCATATAGAACGGCGTAAGCTGGTTGCGCAATGGCGCCAGTCTGGGCACAGTGAAGAACAGGCCTGCAAAATAGAGCTGGCTCAACAGTAATGACAGTACGAAGTCACCGCTCAGGGCGTAGCTGATAACTACCAATACCGCAGCAAAGTAGTAGAAGGCCAGCGGGAATATAGGTTTCAGTGCCCAGTGAATAATTTGCTGCCAACCCTTGTCTGAGGGGTATCGTTTTAGGCCCTGACCGAGCCATGCAAAACCTAAGAAACTTACGACCCCCAGCATCAGTCCCTCCATTGCCAGGCCCTGCCAATCGACAAATTCCTGCAGGAGGCAACCGCCGATAGCAATAAGGCTCGCAGCAGAAATCAAAATGCGAACTTCGTGTTTCAGATGTTCCATTCGCAGCCATGTGTAGAGGAATAGTGAAATACCACATGAGAACCATAAGGCGATGGTGAAGTAGTCACTGGCTTTATACAGTATGGTGGGCAGGGCGATAATGGGCACTAGAGCGTAGAAGAGTTTACGCAGTACCAGTGCCAGTTTTTGACCCGGTGATTGTATATTCAGCTGGTGATAAAGCTCTGCGAGTAACCAAAGTCCCAGGAAAGCTTCAATACTGGCGATTTTACCGTAGGGGATTTGATCATAAAAATGCAGGTTGCCCACAACTGAAGCACTGGCCAACAATGGGACAAACAGCAAAAGGTAGTGCCAGAGCCCAAGCCACTCGCCAAATGCTGAATTTATATGCTGGCTACGCCAGATCAGGAATACCATAGGTATTGGTGCCAGCAACCACATCCCTTGCGGCCAGATAATGCCCACCGATAGCAGGAAGCTCGCAGATAAAAGCAGCCCGAAAGCATTATCCGCGATAGAGGAGAAATGTTGTTCTGCGGGAGTGATTTTATCGGCACTATGGCGTAAGAGCTGGGTAAGCGCAAAAGCAGCCGCGCAGAGGGTAAGCCAGTTAAGCCAGCCCGCGCCGACCTCCAGGGAGAGCAGAAGTGGTGCGGGCACCAGACTCTCAGCCACCCATATCAGGGCCTGTATAAACAAGGTTATCCCCGCTAGGGATAAGGCAATATAACCTTCGGTGCGTACGCTGATAAAACCGAAATGAACTCCAAGATAAATCAGCAGGAGCCCCTCAAGACACCACACGATGCCCAATAATTGAGGACTGCAGAGCGCCAGAACAGCTAGTCCGGCCAGTAAGCCCCCATGAAGCAAAGCCACAGCGAGGATGCTGCGGGCAGAATCACTATGCGCATCATAGCCGAGCAGCTGCCGGGAGTAGATGGTGAGCAGTGCCCAGGGTAATAGGTTGAACAACCAAATCATACCCAGCGCACTTGCAGCGGGAGCCAGAGACCAGCTTATATGTATAAATAGCACCAGGTTCGCTACCAGCATACCGAGGCGCTTTTTATCCAATCCACCGCCATTGAGCCCACCTAAAACGTAGTGAGCAAAGCCGTAGAAGAAGCCGTGAAGTATCAGTAGCAGGCCCCAGGCAGAAGTAGATTCCCCCAGGTTAGCTACTGAGAACTCGAACATAACCGCACTCAGTGCCATAGTGACTACCGCCAGCTGCGGCCAATGAATGAGCTTGGACAAACGCAGCATGGCGAGTGAGAGTACGAGCAAGTAGCTGAGGTAAATAAGCGCGGATGGATCAAAATGATTGGCCACCAATGGCATGGTAGCACCGCCCAACAGAGTCACCATGGAAACAACCCGGGTCTCAAATAGCAGGGCGAGCAAATAGGATATCCCGGTCGTTGCTACTAGCAACCCGACACCGACAGGGACCGGGACCAACTGATAGTAGGGTCCAGCAAAGTAACCACACAGGTAAAGCAGTATGACCCCGAGAGCAATCAGACCTGAGCCATAGTCCGCCATATTGGGCTTGCGCCGCCTGAACGCTACACCACCGACAGTCGTTGCCGCTGCTACCAGGAAGCCCAGGGCCACCTTACCGGCGGGGCCCAGGTAGGCATTAAAAGAAAACTGTAAAAGGTAAGCAAAGCCAAACACTAGAGCCAGGATACCGGCAGTGGTCATAAAAAATACAGGAGCTTTCCCCTGGCTTTGGTAGTGTCTGTAAAAGCTCACCAGGGATCCCCATACCCGGTTGAGCGGCTCCAGAGCTGGTTCCAGCAGGCTCGGCAGTTCCTCTGATATCCATTTGGCCTGTCTACCAGGTTTGCCCACTCTTTCGGGACTTGGTGTAGCTATGGTGCCTTGTGGCTCTGCTTGAGCCTCAGGAGAGGGGGTAGCCAGTTTTGGAACGGGGGATCTGGAAGGATGCGTCCCCATTAACTGGGCCAGCTCATCTTCAGGATCATCCCTTGTTGAGAGCTGGGCTGCTAATTGTTCCGGCTTATCTTGCTGTATCTGTGCTTCTAAAGCCGCTAATCGTTGTTCGAATATCTCAAGACGGCGGCGATTGTCCCGCTCCAGCAGGGCCAGTTCCGCGCGAAGTGATCGCAGTTCACTTTCCATATATCGTTCACTATTTTTTTAGTGAGAATATCTCTCGTTGTACTTGGCTACAAGTATATGCAATCAAGGCATTCGAAGGACCTTTCTAAAAGACTAATAGCAAAACTATGCATTTTGAGTGAACTGTTCACGTAATACGCCCGAATAGCTAAATATAAAACCTAGAATGGGTAGGGAAATCGATACCTCGAAGTGATATTGACTGTTAACGATTGACTTACCTGCAGATACCTTAGGCCTTAATAGAGAGGGAATTGGGATATGAAAAATAGAAGCTGTGTAAGGAATCCACAACCAATTACCCTGTTCTATAGAAACACCCAGGTGGATACTCGTTATACCTGTTTTCTCTATCCAGTAACCGGCCTCTCCTCTCGTTCCCACAGGTACAAACTCTGAGGTCATCGTATGGCCTTCTGCGAAGGTGCGAGACCAGATTAATTTATCTGAGGAGTGCTGGATATTTACTGAAAAAAAAGATTCCTCAGTATACTTTGGGATACCCATTTTTCCGGCAATTCGCCTGCCAATAATACCTGCTAGTCCAGAGCCAAATTGAACATTAACCTTTCCGGTTAGCTTTGCTCCTGTGGTGTGCAGGCGTTGCGGTTGGGGATGTAGTTTGCTGAAGTCGGAGCCAAACCATTCGGTGACGATATTCATCGTGCTGAGTTTATCAGACTATTAACTTATAATTATTATTGTGATTTAACTGTATAGTTATCACGGTAACGTGCTAATTCATCTAAAAGCCACTTCTGGGATTCTTCCTTGGGCTCATCGGCACATTGGATATGGTAGGGTTTGCCACTGAAAGTGCTTTTGCTGGCACTTAGCTTAATAAAATCTTCAGCGCTTTCAATTTTATTGGAGAAATACTGATATTTCCTCTCCATATGCTCTACGGCTTCCTGGCTGCTGTGCTTGCTACCGTTACGGATAAAAGTACACTCTGAACTGGTGACAAAACCCATCAGATGATCTATTTCCCTGCTAGTGTTGTCAGCCTGTGCCAGTGTAGAGGACATGCTGAGGAGGGTAATAGTAAGTAAGTTTGAGAGGTTTTTAATCATTTCCCATTCCTTGGATATGGAATATAAAGGTAGTAGTTTACAAGTAGACTGAAGCGAATTGATATAGAGCCCCGAGGGGCTCTAGAGGCGATTGAAGTCTTGGACTGTAGAATGCCTGTAATTTGGTACTTTAGCCGTTTTTAGTAACTACCACTTTTACGCTGCACTGTACGCTCTTATTACCTTCATCCTCAATAACTTCGGAGGACTCAGTCAAGATTTGCGATACTGTAAGTTCAGAAGCAGAGATAATCTCCATCATTTCTTTCTTACAGTTAGTGATATTGATTGCATTGGAGCTGGCTGCGTCATAGCTGATTTTGTGAGAAAAGTTTCGTTCCTCTTCACCATTACGGCTTCTCTTGATGCTCTGGAACGCGTCTTTACCCGCATCTACGGTATCCCCGATAACGTTGCCAGGTTGTACCTCGAGTTTCATACAGGAAGTGGTTGCTATGGCGAGTACAATAATACTTAAGAATTTTTTCATTTCTTTTTTTGGACTCTGGAAATTATAAGTTTCTATAAGGCGGCACAGCGTACTTGGCGTACCGCGCAAATAATCAGGGCATTTTACATGAAGAATTGTAATGGGTCTTACAAAGAGGCTCTTGTGAAGGTAAGAATAGAATAGGGGGGCTCATTATATGATCCAATCGGTTAAAATTGAATCTAATTGTTGGGGGCGTGCCAACTGAGAATGTAGGTAGAAGTAATTTGTCGGGAAGCCGTTTTATCGTTCTTATAGCTCACTGTCGAAAAAACATCCAATTTTGGAAAGTGTCAACTGCTGGATGTAAGCTTTTGTCCATAATGTAGCTGCTTGAATATCTATATTGGTTAATTAAAAGCATGTTGATATTCAGGTTAACATTTAGAACCATTTATTTTTATTAGTGTCAGGATAACCTGAGAAATATAAATATATTTAAAATAGCAGGTTAGCTTATTATGCGTCGGTCTTTATTTTCAGCTCTGATAATTTCCGCTCTATCTTGCTCTGCCCTGGCGGAGGATCAAGATATCAGTGGGCTTAAAAAATGGCATTCGGTGAATTTTGAAAGTGAGCCACAATTAAATATGCACCTCTTTTTATATGAGTTGGCGAGAGATGAAGACTTGTATGATACTTTAAAAGATGAGGGAGGCCTTTCTTTTGAGGAACAAGCGCTTTTTGATCATGCAATCAGCGAGTATAGAAAGTATGGTGCTAACAAAAATATACATATCCTTAGATCAGATTCTGAGATTGCAGATTTAACTGCGCTCCTGTTAGTAAGCAATCCAGTTGGCCCGGATTCTGTGGACAATATCCTATATGCACGTATAAATGAAATTTCTATTATTTATAAAACTAAGCTCTGGAAACTCCACCATGAGAGAAACCTTAAGTGGTATCTGGACTTGAAAAGTAAGCTAGATATCTATGGAGATACGATTTCCAGCAGTTTAGAGGCGCTATTTGATGAAAAACTGGTTGCTGATGAACATACGGTAAATATTGTCTATAAACCAGGAATGCGTCAGGGCGCCACTACCTCTGGGAGAAGCTTCCAAACCGTTATTAACAGCACCTATCCTGACTATAGTGATTGGTACGCGCTGGAGATGTTTTTCCATGAGATCTCTCATGCTAATAGTGTGGGTCGAAATAGTAAATTGCAGCAGATTATTAGTACAGAATTTAGCCGGTTGGGTCTGGACAATCACAAAGGAATTTGGCATCCGATACAGTTCTATACAGTTGGGGAGGTAGTTAAGAAAGTAATATCCAAGGACGTCTCTGAATATGTACCTTATGCTGAAGTTCGAGGTCTGTATACTGGACGCTGGGACTACAAGATGGTGCTTGACCAGAATTGGAAGCCTTACCTGGATGGTGAAGTATCTATGGAAACAGCGGTAGAAAATATTGCTTCTGCGCTATCAAAGAAGGGAGGCTAATCCATTACTGAATTAGTGGTTCATAAGTAATTTATTAAATATATAAAACAAAATTACTAGTTAGGATTAAGGTATACACTTTGTCCGTATGTATTTAAAGTGAATTAGCGGTCACAAATCAAACTGGTACGCTTCAAGTATAAAATCTTATCAAAATCCTTATTCTGTCCATAATTTTCTTTGGTAAAGTTGCACCCATAAAAATCCAAAAAAAAGATTTTGTTAAAGACTCTTGGGGAGATCATTTAGTGAGCAGCTTTAAGAAAGTTTTGTGCCTCAGTTCTATCATTGCCATTTCCGCTTGTGGAGGTGGAGGCGGCGGTGGCAGTTCGAACGAAGGTGGCTCGGGTGGCTCGGGTGGTTCGTCTAGTGGTTCAACTAATAGTGCCCCTGAGTTTGTCTCCGCAAGTGAAGTCACTACGGAGGAAAATAGTACCGGTACTTTACTTACACTATCCGCTAGTGATGCCAATGGAGACAGCATTAGTTACAACACTATCGGCGGCGAAGACCAGTCCCGTTTTCTGATAGATAACGGTAACCAGTTGCGCTTTGGTTTTGCTCCAGACTTCGAGAATCCTGCCGACGCAGATGGAGATAATATCTACCAGGTGACAATCGAGGCTAGCGATGGCAACGGAGGTCAGACGAGCCAGGAAATTGTGGTAACAGTTACTAATGTCAACGATGGCGCTCCCGAGTTTTCATCTGCAACTGAAGTTACTGTCGAAGAAGATGTAAGCGGGGTTTTTTACACCGCTACGGCTCAGGACCCAGATGGAGATGAGGTCACATTTTCATTGAGCGACGATGCTGATACTGCATTGTTTTCTATTGATTCTGCTAGCGGTGAACTTAGCTTTAACACTGCCCCAGATTTTGAGTCTCCTGCGGATAGTGACGAAGATAATTATTATCAACTATCAATCAGCGCTGCTGATAGTGAAGGAGTTGCCAACCAGCTTTCGCTACAAGTCGCCGTGGTTAATCTGATCAGACCTACAGCTCGTATCGACTTCCCAACGGGAGGGGCTAATATGGGCGGAGGGCTTTCCAGCCTCGCCCTCACTGCTAGGGTCCTTGATCTGGAAAGTGGTGAAAATGTCTCCGAGCAATTGGCCACTATCTTTCTCGATAGTCAGTCGCCAACTGTAGATGCAACTTCCTCATCACTTTGGTATCTCGATAGTTTAATAAATGAAGGTCGAGACTCTTACGCTCTTTCTGCTCAGTTTTTCACTGGTGAGACCGTTCAAGACTCACATACTGTCAAGAATGAACTGTTAATCAAATCACCGGTCGGTGTGTCTTACGACAACTTCTATAGAGGCTGGTATTTCGCCGATCGTATTTTGGGCATGATATTTGAGATAGGCAATTCGCGTCGAGTGATTTCTGGACCATCAATCGGTTCTGGTCCGATATTAGAGCCGATTGATATGGAGCAAAACTTCCCAGAAGTACGCAGCGATCCTACGAATGATTACTTTGTCGTATTAGATGATAACGGGAGTATCTACTCTGTACAACGCGCCACTGGTGACCGTACGCAATTGACCACATGGATTCCTGCAGACTTAAATGCACTAACCCTGACGGACTCCGGACATGAAGCTTACACTACAAGAGCTGCGGGAAGTTATGGTGAGATTATTAGGTTTGACCTTTTGAACGGGGATCACTCCGTAATATCCAGCTCCAATTCATCATCTCCGACGGGCACCGGCCCCGATATGGTATCTCCGGCGGGTATTACATTAGATGAGGTGAATGGACAGCTTTACGTAGGTGATGAAAAAACCGATTCCATTCTTAAGATAGATATCGCTAGCGGCGATAGAACGACAATAAGCGGTAATGGTACTGGCAGTGGCAACTCCATTTATATGCCAATGGATTTAACCCTCGATATTGACAGTGGCCAAATATATGTTGTCAACGGCAATGCCCAGGATATCTTGCAAATAGATATAGCAAGCGGCAATCGATCAGTTGTAACTAGCTGGACTAAAGGCGAAGGGTTTCAGCTTCATAATCCCTGGTCAATTAGTCGAGGGCCAGACAGCGATCGCCTGCTGGTGTCCGGAATTGGCTTTGATCCGGTGATTATGTCAGTCGATATCAGTACCGGTGATCGAACAGAAATCTCCTCCAATCATGTCGGGACGGGACCCAGCTACATTTGGGACTATGTAAGCTATAACCACTCAAGCAATAGGTTACTGGCGGTTTCCGATGATGATGATGCCATAGCTATGGAAATAGACTTGCAGAACGGCAATCGAACTATCGTGACTGACTTTGACTCGAACGCTTTTCCTTTAAAGGACGTTCGTCCATCTACAATCGTTTCCGACGATTCGGGTCGCTACGCCTATATATTTGATGAGAGCTCCCCCCACCGATTGATTAAGGTAGACATAGAAAGTGGTGAGCCTCAGGTAATCTCTGGTTCTGGAGTTGGTGAAGGCCCCGCTTTCTTCGGTCTCGTGAAGGCCATGGAGCTGGATGCCACCAACAATCGTATGGTTTTGTTACAGCACACAGGGTTGATAAGTGTCGACCTGGACACCGGCGACAGGGAAATTATTTGCGATGACTCCCTCGGCGACCCCCCCTTCTTTGACTATCCGTCCGGCTTAGCGCTAGATCTCGCTAATAACCGCGCTTTCGTCAGCGATAGAGGTACCGGTGGCATCTGGCAAGTAGACTTGGCTACTGGTGATAAGAGCACACTCGCTGCGACGGTACATGGTGGTAATAGAAAGCAGACCCCTACAGGCATAGCCTTGGATACAATTGGCAATCGGCTTCTGGTGGGCACGGACGGCCTTTACGGTACCTACAGTGAGAATCTGATAGCTATCAGTCTGGATGACTTTTTCCAATCAATACTATCCAGTGGCAGGAATTGTGCTATTTCATTTTGTCAGATTTGGGCAGGCAGTCTAAGGTCCATGACTATCGACGAAGATGGCCGTCGACTCTTTGCCTATGATAGCGGTCAGGGAGGAGTTGTTGTTATTGACTTGCGTTCGGGGCAGCGTGCATTAGCTTCCAAATAACTGCCTGCCAGGCTTGGAATCAAAAGAGGCCCCGTATTTCTATGTAGAAATATGGGGCTCTTTGCACAGAGCACTGGAGCTACAAGATGATTCTGAATTGGTATTGGGGGCCTTTCTTAGTTTGCAAAGCTTTTACGGAAACTGCGACAAATAATGTTGCTTTACCTCTATTTAAGATAGCCTGGCAATCAAAAAATAATATCGCAGTTCAGTTAGTAATGTTGATAGTTCTGTAGTGCTTCAAGTCTCTTGTGAATCTTAAGCTTATAAAATTCTTTAGCCTATTACTCTATCCAAGTTATAAGAAAGCATAAAAGAAGCCCCAGAAAATAGATTTCTGAGGCTATCTATTTCTAATCAATAAGTGCATTTGCCTTTTGACTAGCGCCCATGGGACTTTAGAAATATTTATAGAAATGCCACTTACAGCTAGCAATTCATAATGAATGAGCCCAACCTACACCAGATCACGGCTGGTATACAGGGTAGTCCGTATACCCCACTTCGGTACCGCCATACATAGTTTCCGGATCAACCTGATTGAGTGGCCATTCATTGCGAATACGCGTGGGAAGATCCGGGTTGGCAATAAAAGGTCGGCCAAAGCCAAAGATATCTCCGTTACCTGCGTCAAGCACTCGCAAAGCTTTTTCGGGGGAATACTTTCCTGCATACATGATACGCCCGTCAAAGATTTCACGTACTTCTCGATAGAAATTCTCAGGCAAATCCGGGGCATTATCCCAGTCCGCCTCGGCCAATGATAGATAGGCAATTCCGGCTTCATTTAGCAGCTTAATAGCTTCGATATAGGTCTTGTGGGGATCACTCTCTACCAGCCCAAGGTAGACTCTATCCTCATCGGTAGTTTCAAAAAGCGGTGCGAACCGAACACCGAGTCGTTCGCTGCCAACTTCTTTTGATACCGCTGCAACAATTTCTTTAAGGAAACGCAGACGATTTTCTAAACTACCACCATACTCATCATCGCGATGATTAGTATGTTCTGAAATAAACTGGTTCACAAGGTAACCGTTGGCGCAGTGTAGCTCAACGCCGTCGAAGCCGGCTTCCATGGCATTGCGCGCGGCCTGGGCATAGAGTTGAATCAGTTCTTTAACTTCCTCTGTTGCCAGCGCACGAGGCTCACTGGGTTCAGCCAGGGCGCCTTGTCCTGGACCTGTCTCGATAAATACCTTAACTGCGTCTGCACGGATAGCAGATGGCGCAACGGGCGCTGCATTGTCAGGCTGTAATGAAGTGTGGGATACACGCCCAACATGCCAGAGCTGGGCAAAGATAATACCGCCTTGATCGTGCACGGCTTTGGTCACTTTTTTCCAGCCTTCGATCTGTTCCTTTGAATAGATTCCAGGTGTCCAAGCGTAGCCTTGGCCCCTGGGTTCGATCTGCGTGCCCTCTGTAACCATAAACCCAGCACCAGCACGCTGTGAGTAATAGTTAGCCATCAAGTCATTGGCAATATTACCAGGCTGGCTACTGCGTGATCGGGTCAGCGGTGGCAGAACAATACGGTTTTTCAGGGTGTATGGGCCCAGATTGACTTCACTAAATAGAGCTTCGTTTTTCATACTTACTTTCCTGCTAAAAGCTAACCAAAGTGAGCGGCTTAAAAAAGGCCCAGTGGTTCTTCATTAAGGCTGATTAGGATATTTTTCTTTTGGGTGTAGGCATCAATCATCGATTTGTGAGTTTCACGTCCGATACCTGATTTCTTGTAACCGCCAAACGGTGCATGGGCTGGAAGATCGTGATAGGTATTTACCCACATGCGGCCGGTTTCCACAGCTCGTGCAACGCGCAGTGCACGGTTGATATCCTGAGTCCAAACAGCACCTGCCAGGCCGTAATCGGACTGGTTGGCCATCGCAATAACTTCCTCCTCAGAGGAGAATGGGATCACTACTACAACAGGGCCAAAGATTTCCTCCTGAGCGACTTTCATTGCGTTGTCGGCATGGGTAATGATTGTCGGCTCAATATAAAAACCCTGTTCTAATCCCGGCCTTTGTAATCGCTTACCACCAGTCAGGATTTTTGCACCTTCTTCTTTGGCGATATCGATGTAACCAAGAATACGGTTCATTTGAGCTTCACTGATCTGGCTGCCCATCTGCGTGCTGGGGTCCATGGGATCGCCGACATTTACAGATTCAAATTTGGCTTTTAATTCAGTGGTAAAACGGTCGAAGATAGTTTCGTGGACAAAAAGGCGGGCACCAGATTCACAGACTTGTCCCTGGTTAAGCAGAATAGAAAGGGCCCCGCCCTCGAGTGCTTTTTTCCAGTTCGCATCAGGGAAAACAATATTGGCTGACTTGCCACCCAGTTCCAGAGTTGCCGGTACTAATTTGTCAGCGGCAGCTTTGGCCACGTTATAGCCGATACCGGTTGATCCCGTGAAAGCCAGCTTTGCGATTTTAGGGTGATCCAGTAAAGCCTGGCCTGCCTCTGGACCTATGCCGGTAACTACATTCACTACACCATCGGGCAATATCGCTTTGAAAATCTTTGTCAGCTCCAACAAACTGGATGAGGTCATTTCAGATGGCTTAATAACCACTGTGTTTCCGGTTGCAAGTGCTGGTGCAATCTTCCAGGCAGCCATCAAAAGAGGGTAATTCCATGGAATTACCTGGCCAACTACGCCCATTGGCTCGCTAAAAACCAAACTCATGGTTTTATCATCGATCATTACCGCTTCATCGCTATGGGAGCGGATTACACCCGCGAAATAACGAAAATGATCAATTGCTAAAGGGATATCAATATTGGAGGTTTCGCGGATTGGCTTGCCGGTTTCTAACGCCTCCAAGTAAGCGAAGAACTCCTTTTTTTCCTCGAGCATATCGGCAATTTTGAGCAGGGCATCTTGCCTCTCAACAGCAGATGTATGTTTCCAGCTGAGAAAGGCTTTTTCTGCTGAGTTTACTGCTGCATCAATATCCCGAGAATCGGCCAGTGGGATGCGGGTCAATAGTTCCCCTGTAGCAGGGTTGAGGCTATCCATCGAACGGCCCGAGGCACTATCAATCCACTCACCACCGATAAACAGTTGATAAAACTCTTGTGGAGCAAAGGCCTTAGAAGCTTGTTTCATATCCATCTCCAAACAATAAGAAGCGTACTGGCGGAGGCAGCTGTCCGGCCCCAGCCAGATTTAGCTCTGACTTAGGATGGTGGGAATGATAGGTAGGCAAGGATACAATTTGAAACAACTACTCTTTGTCTTGGTTACAACTATGAATGGTATAAGCCGCCTGGACCTAAAACAGCTACGTATACTGGAAGCACTGCTTCAAGAGAGAAACCTATCCCGGGTAGCCGAAAAGGTGGGGTTAACCCAGCAAGCGATAAGCGAACAGTTGCGTAAGCTGCGAGAAGTGTTTGATGACCGTCTGTTTATCCGGCAAGGCAACGGTATGGTGCCCACCCCTGTTGCTGAGCAGCTGGGAGGCAGGATCAGTAGTATTTTGAAGGATGTAGAGTCACTGCTAACCCCAATAGCGTTTGATCCGGCAACTTATAAAGGGATTTTTAGTATTAGTGCCACGGATTACGCGATTCAATCGGTACTGCCCCAGCTATTAGAGGTTGTCCGTAAATCTGCCCCGGAACTTAAAGTTATCGTCAGGGACTTTGAAACAGATAATCTCAATCAGTTAATGGTGGCTGGTGAGATCGACTTAGCGCTCACCTTTCCTGATTTCATTCCGGATGACCTACCATACAAATTGCTATTTGAGGAGCAGCATGTCTGTATCGCGGGAAAAAAGTCTCCGCTGAAGGGTAAGTCATTAACGTTGGCAGACGTGGCCGAGCTTCCGCAATTGATCATTTCACCATCAAGGGCAAACCTCAAAGGATCACACGATGAATGGTTTGCGATGCAGGGGCTAAAACGCAATATTGTTATGTCGATACCCAGCTTTTCCGCCGCTCCAGATATAATTGCTGCGACAGACACAATTGCGTTCTACCCCTCAAGACTACTACCCAACAAAAAAGTTATTCCTCTTGAGTTGGACACGCAAACACCAAAATTTGAGGTTATAGCAGCATGGCATAGTCGATCTAACCATAGCCAGCTTCATATGTGGATGGTTGAACAGCTTATGAAACTTTTTAAGTAGCCTATTGGGTAACTAATTGGCTCCTTTATTGAGCGTTAGAAGTATACAAAAGAATAATATTTGGAATTAGATCGCGGTGGGAAAGTAAGATGGTTTATAGCGAACCATCTTACTTTTTAAAACTAAAACAGACTGTATTTCTATTCCCGTAAGAATAACTCAGCCACTTCTTTTTTAGCGGCAACAACATAGGTAATCATTAGGTTTTCCTGATTAATATCAGTCAAATAATCGATATCTCTATGCACTGCTCTCAAAATAGAAAAGTTACTGGTGTCGAGGTCGTAAGACCATAACTGATCATCTCGATTGATTGAGTAAATCACATTCTCTTTGAGCACAAACCTTTTCTCACTGCCCTGATGAACCAGCTCTTCGATTAGATGGTCTTCCGCAGGGCCGGGCTGCCAGAAGCGGTTCATATGATCCATATAGATCAGTCGGCCATCCTCGCTTCGTTGGGCCCAGTTAACTTGGGTATCGTTGATAATGCTAACTTCAAGATTATCCAAGTTTACTTCTGCAAACTTTGTAACGCCTTTAACCGTTAAAGTTAACAGCGCGAGGTTACTCACACTATCCCACTGGAATAGTCGGTCAATTGGATGGGCTAGTGAGAAGGCTTCTCTGCTACCGTCTAGGGAGATTTTAGTCAGTATCTGATTGGCACTCGCCAGTATGCTTTTGCCGTCGGCAGACCAGCTAATACCGTAGATATTGGTATCCATAGGAAACTGGCTAACTTGCCGTAAATCGCTGCCATCAGTTATCCACACCTGATCTTCACCAGAGCGCCTGGAGGTAAACGCAATCAAGTTGCCATTGGGTTGGAAAATGCCATCATCCTCTCCCAAAATCGACCGTGTTGTGCTTGGGTAGAGTTCGCTGACATCTTCGTCCGAAGGCGTATCGATGGACTCAGGTTGGTTAAGCGGTATTGATGCAATATCACTATCGTATCGGCCCTTAATTAGGAGCGCCCTCTGTCCATTTGGGTGGAAATCGGGTGTGCTGGCAGATTGATCCAAAGGTAAATCGAGCTTACTTACCTTTCCATTGTAAGTGAGAGAGAAGAGTCGTCGTCCTGTGCTGAAGATTAACTCATCTTTAAGCGGCGAAAAGTTAGGGGATATAGTCCTGCGCTGAGGGATTTCATCTGGATAGTCTACCGGGTGGCTGGATAAAAGCGCTCCCTTGGAATTCAACATATCGATATAAAGCTGGCCATCTTGATGATGGCTGGTTACGGCTATTAAGCCATTGTTTATTGAGTAATCAAAGTAGGCCAGATTTCCATTCTCCAGATCATAAAGGACTCGACTGGTATTATCCTTGACTGAATAGTTGATCAACCGCCAACGGTCAGTCTCTTTATGCAGAATAGCGAGATCATTGTTATTTAACCATACGGGGTTCTTAATGGCCGAGTTCTTACAGCGCATTAATACATTTGGCTGCTGTGGGCTGACTAATGCCTTTTGAAAATCCAGGCTTACCAGGTTGTAACAGGTATTCTGGGTTAGCGGTATGGTGCAGTCTTCTTCGGAAATAAATACCAGTTTCTTGCCATCTGGTGATAGTGTATGGCGGCCATAAGTACCCCATTCTGGAGTTAATTCCGTCTCCTTCTGGGTATGTATATTCCTGGCCCAGATTTTATTAACACAGAGCTTATCCAAATAACGATTAAAAATAATATATTCACCATCTGGCGAATAAGAGGGGCTAAACTCTTTACGGTCAGTTGCAGTTACTGCCTGTAATCGATCAAATACAAGCTGAGAGCTTTGTTCGGGTGGAGAGTATTTAAATACAACAAATACTAATAATACCAACCCGACAAGTGCAAAGATTGGAAACCGATTTGGTTTAATCGCCTGGGTTTGGTGGTTTGGATTAACCGGTGTTATATCTATTTCATGCTTAGGGGGAGTGGGGGAGGGAGCTTCCTCTTCCGGTGCTGTCTTATCCTGTGGAATAGAATCACCATCTTGCCAAACAATATCACATTCCAGGCTATAACCCTGTTTGGCGTGAGTTCTAATATAAGACTGCTGCTTTCGATCCTCGCCTAAGGCTTTTCTAAGTTGCGCAATACTTCTTTGCAGCGTATTTGGTGTGACTATTGTATCGGGCCAGACTTCAGACAGTAGCTCATCCTGGCTCACCACTTTTCGCTGATGCTTTGCCAGGTGGGTTAAGACGGCAAGGGCTTTTGGGGGGATAGTTTGCGATTGCTCACTTCGGGTGATCTGGTTTCTGGATAAATCAACAAAGAAGTCACCCACCCAATATTGTAAAGCCATTGATGTATCTACCTGAACAAAATTTGAGCTGAATTTTTGCAGTCGATACTAGCATAAACCCTGATTACAGCTGAAGCGTACTTTGTAACTCATTGATAAATAAGCATTTAATGGCAACAGCAAAAAGTCATTCAAAAGTCAGGAGCACTTCAGGTGTTTCATAGGCTTCTTGTTTAGATTGAGCGCTTCTCCGATCACATGTAACGGTGTAAATACTGATATGAAAAAGCGTTTACTAGTAGCCTTCCTCTTGTTGCTACCTATAACGGCCCTTAAAGCAGGTGAGCATAAGGCCTTGGAGTTATCCACAATCCAGGTAATACCCATTCAGGATTCCAGTAATGGCAGAGAATATGAGCTGTTCGTTAAACTGCCTGAGAAGTATGAGAAGAGCGATACTAAAAAGCATCCGGTTATTTACTATACAGATGCTTTGTGGGCAGTTGAAATGCTATCTGCCACCACTGAATACGCACTGGAAGATGCCATTTTAGTTGGTATCAGCTGGCAGAAGGATATAGCAGATACTGAAAAAGAGTGGTCGAGTCGATATCGGGATTTTAAGCCAGCATTCGCCTCTGACAATATAGATAATGGCTCTAATAAAGGAGAGGCCCATAAGCATCTCGCATTTATAAGAAATGACGTTATTAAGTATATCGAAAGCAATTACCGCGCGAATCCAGATAATCGTACTTATTTCGGTTACTCATTCGGGGGGCTCTTTGGTGTGTATGCCTTAATAAGCCAACCAGATACTTTTCAGAACTACATTATCGGTAGCCCATCAAGGTTGATAGGCACTTATATGGATTCGCGACTTGAATCAAAACCCAATAAACCATTGATGGATCTACCAAAACAAACCAATGTATTTATTGCTTACGGTGCATTAGAGAAGGAACTGGGCGCTACGGTAGAAAGGTTCGTTAGTGAGTTAAAGAACCAAAAACTGGCCAACTTATCCTTGGAACCGGCGGTAATTGAATCGGCGAATCATACTACGGTATTTCCAAAGCTGTCAGTTCGCAGTATCTATTGGCTTTCCGATAAGCTGAAACATTAATCAATAGTATATCCAGCCATATTTATAGATATTTCAAAAATAAATTGAGGATATAAGATGATTATTAAGAAACTAATCACAATCGGCTTAATGTACGGCATAAGCGCTACTGTAAGCGCAGGAGACATGCAGGCACCAGAAATAAATATGGCCGATTATCGTAGTGACCTCCCGAGCCTGGAGAGATCCACACCAAAGCTAAAAAAAGCGTTTATTGATACAGCCCCGGCGGATAGAAAAGACGGTATTTCTGTTGGTGAGATAGATACAATCAAAGAGAGCTTGCAACAGTTGGCTCAGGAAATAGCGGATAACCAACATACACCTTACGACAGCCTACTAATCGCCAAAAATAATAAACTGGTATTTGAATCCTACTACTCTCTTGGCCGTGTCAATTTGCCCCACCCGCAAGCATCTGCCACCAAGGCCTATACAGCCCTGGCAATTGGACGGGCAATTCAGTTAGGTTATTTGACCATGGCAGACCTGGATAAGCCTGTCATTTCCTTTTTGAAAGGGCTGGACAGGAAGCAACTTGTTAAAGGCGCAGACCTTATCACATTGAATCATGCCATGAGCATGCAGTCAGGGATCCGTATTGATGAGGAAAAACTCGATGCCTTACTGGAAAACAAAGAGCAGTTAACCGGGAAAAAGCTAGCCCAAATCTATCTAAGTCACAGTAAGCCGATCACTTCTGATTCTCAAACTTATTTATATCAAGGCTCGGACCCAATGATTGCAATGTTGGTTCTGGATGCTGTAGTCCCCGGTTCCGCGAGCGACTTTATTAAAAAAGAGCTGCTGGAGAAGATGGGGATAGATATCTATCACTGGAAGGAAGCTGTAAGCGGCGTGCCCCAGGCGGGGTCTAGAGCCATGATGACATCGCGCAGTATGGTTAAGTGGGGCACTTTGGTACTTAATAAGGGGAAATGGAACGGCTACCAGTTAATTCCGGAGGCATATATTGCTAAGGCTACTGGTAAAGTGGCTATTCCTACAGATGATGAATTTGACTATACCAATTTTTCATACGGCTACTTCTTCTGGCGAACCCCACTGAAAGTTGGTAACAATAAATATGTCGCAAAGTTTGGCTGGGGCGGTGGTGGCCAGTATGTGATCTCCATTGAAGACCTGGATTTAGTGATTGCGATCACCGGTCGCGGAGATGATGACAAAACCTTGGGTTTGATAGAGCAACGTATTCTGCCGGCTTTTGCATCGTCTGCATTAAGTGGTACAGCTGGGTAAATTGCTATATTAATTGATCTTACCTAGGAACTGTAAAAGTTTTCTGTCCAGTATTTAGGGCCTTTGGAATAGGGAAACCCTAAATGCTGGACAGATTGTTCGATTATACAAGGGTTGCGGTTGTTATCGTCCTTGGAGCAGTAGGGCCTAAGCAGGATTGTTAGGACTCATTCTACAGGAGAATCTGTTTTTTTATCCCCCCATTGTCTTGCCTCTGTTGTCTTTTGATTCTCCTATATATCTCTTCACGGTGAACTGGTAAGGTCTTGGGAGCGATTATACCTACCCGCACCTGATTACCTTTAACTTCTAATATTGTTATTGAGACGTTTTCCCCAATCCTGAGGTTCTCGCCTGTACGGCGGTTTAAAATCAACATATTGGTTTCCTAATGAGACGCAATGCATTGGCAAACCTCCCGCAACGGGAAGGCCAGGAAAGTAATATCGGTTGCAGGTATTAGGAGGGGCGCGAGAACGGTAGGCGTAAAAGAAGAAAAGGCGGGCGCTAGACTCCCTGTGCTTGGGGAATCGCCTCAGGTTACTGAATTTGCAACCTTTTATTGAAGACGAGAGGGTTTCTAGCGTACCATTCATGTAGCCACTTTGATAGGGTATTTATCAATTTGGTTAGCTGACCCCGGGTGTTGCCGCACCTTGGGTCAGCGCCTTTTACTTATTCTTACGTCACGCTACCGTTCTCCTTTGAGAATGGGTCTTTTAGAAAATTATTGATGTTCTTGTTTTATCTTGGGCTGCTTGCTTGTAGAAGCCGGTTTTATCACTGCCCAAAATGTTGATAAATATCACTCGATTCTACGCAGCTTTGACGCCGAAGAAAACTGAATAAAATCCAATAAGATTATTTGGGCGCCTATATTTTTTCCACCTGTCTTGTGGGTATCAATTTCTTATTGGATGTGTCCGGTTAAATTGAGTTTGGCTTTATGTGTTGATTAAACGTTTAAACTGAATTATCCGGTCATAATTTATTTGATATTGAATTAGTTGGTAAGTGCAGGATAATGAATTTTCCTTTAGGTCTACTTATTAAATTTGCCGGTTAGCCTCCATGTACGATAAGAAAAAATGGCAATGGATTTGTCCCGATACGGGAAATATCTACAACCTAAAGCACACACAGGAATTCGAGACTTCATATGGTGTGAAGATGGAAAAGGGAGAGCCTGCGACAGATATTGCTTGCCGAGTTATTTTTTCCAACCATTGTTTTACGCGGTCACGAAATTCTGAAGACTTAGATAGTCACGTAATGGTTCGTGAATCAAAGCGTGGCGGCAATGTGGAAGAGAGAGTTTTTTGCCCTGCTCGATGGGACTTTTCGCAACAGTTACCGGAGATTATTCGTGACCTGACATACCGAAATTGCCTTATAGGGGGAAGTAGGGAAATTATTTATCGGCAAGAAAGTCGCTCTGGGTTTAAGGAGCAGCAGGGTTGGTATATCTGTATGCGTTTAAATTTCAAAAGTAAGCGCGATCCACAGTTGGAGCTTTGGGTTCGCAGTGTGCACTGGCGGAGAAATCGTCCGTTTGATGTGCGGGGGCACGGCGGTAAACGCTTTTGTATGATTTTGTCGGAATATCTCAGAAAACGATTATAAGCATCAAAAATGCAAAAGCCCCGGAAAACCGGGGCTCTGCATAATCACTGTCGGGCGTCTTGATTATGACCACACTTTGGTGGAAACCAGTGTTAACTGGTGCCATGAGAGCTACCCCAAAGGGACACCGACTATCGCTACTCACGTTGATTAATATATTAATATCTGGCGGCTTCGTCAATGAGAGAGTGGTAATTACAGTGTTCTCACGGGCATTTGGTCTCCAATTAAGCCTTCTTGATTTTTAAGTTAAGAGATTTTAATAGCCTAACTAACTGATTTATATGGAAAATGCAGATTTTAAAGGTTTTAGCGGCAATCTGAGGGAATATTTATCGTCTTTGCTCTGTCTAGATGGCATCCCAATCCGAGATTCTGGAGATTAATAATGATTAAGGTGGTCATATCAATGAGATATAAGGGCAAGGAGGTGTGGTAGGTTTGCCGTATGAGTTGAAGAGCAGGTTTTATTGAGCGCTTGCGGAAGAGGCGTATTAAATTGGTAGATCCAGATTAGGATTAATCTAGATCTACCAATATTCCTGACAGCTAGAATCGCTAAATATCAATTTTGCAAACTATTTTTCGCGCCGTTAATTCTGTTGGATTCTTCAACCCATTGTTGGTTAAAGCCTGCTTTCTTGATATGTCCGATGAAAATATTCATTAGCTTTTCCATGCAGCTCTCAAGATCCACTTCAAACTCTAACTCTTTGTCGACCTGGTAATCTTCAGCTGCTTGGTCTGCCATGTCCCAGAAAAACTGGGTGAGATTTCTGGCTTCGTTAGCGGAAGTGATATCATTTATTCCGAGTACGAGATCCTCGGCAAATTGATTTTCTAATTTTCTGGAATAATATAATACCACACCCTTGATAGTGGTTTCGTGCTCGCTAAATTCAATCATCGCTTGCAAATATTAGGTTTTAAGTTTGCTCAATATACTAATTATCTTGTACGGATTAACTTTCCAATTGATTGTGCCACTAACGTACAAATTAGAAAGAGGTTAGGAGGTCTTTGTTGAATATAAGCCCCTTAAGGCCTAGCTCTTCTACTAAACTTTTGAACTTGTCTCCACAATAGAGCGCTGAACAGCGGTCAAACTTGCTCTTGAAAATTAGATTGTCTTTAACACTACGTTCATCAAATCCTATGCTTTTCACTCCCATCCATAAATTATCCACAATGTCTGCTTTGCTTACACGCTTGTCCGCCTGCACAGTATTTAGGCAGTTGAAAACACAATAAATCTGATTGTTGATAGTGAGTGGTAGAAACTCCCCCAGTGGTCTGAGGTGGTTTTTCAGTTTGCCATAGGCATGCGGCGATAATACTAAGTTTGCGCCGTTCCATGTAGTAATATCGGGATTTGCATTGTTGTTAAGCCCAACATCTACAAACTTTGCGCCTATATCTACCCAATACTCTTTAAGAGAGATATTGTCCCAGCTATAACTGTAGAACTCATCTTCACCCAGAGTTTCATCAAGAGTATCCCCAAGTTCTTCAAGATTAAAATCTAAGTTATAGAAGTCCGTGTAATTAAAGCTGATTTTATATGTCACTTCGGCTATCCCATTTTTCAGCTTATACATAAATGGGTGGGATTTTAAGCATTATCAATTTCTTCATCCCACTGCTGCTCATAACCCTTTTCGAAAAGGTGTCCGCCAAAGCTGTTATACAGCTTTTCTAGCCAGTATTCAGAGCTGGCCTCGCAAGGTAGCTCTGGCTCTTGAGCGGATTTATCAACCATGGCCCAGAAGAACTTGCTGAGATGAGTGGCTTCTTCTGAAGAGGTTACATATCCACGCTCTAAAATATCCATTGCCACTACATCTTGCAGTATTTCAGCAAAAAACAGGGCAACGGTTTTCTCTTCTGGATAGCGATATTCGATCACGGTACTAGCCCGCCTGTCTTAATCCACTGGCCAGTAAATACGCACCAGAGGCATCAGTGCCCGTCCTTCCAAATCGAAGCTTTCATAGTGGCTGACGATAAGATCGGCCAGGTCGTCGAGGTCCACCAGAGTGAGGGGGAAGGTGGAGCGGTCGGCTTCGTAGCGGGCTTCGCGGGTGAAGCCGCCAGTGCTGACGAATAGGCCCGAGTCCCCTTCCCGCAGGGCGCCGATAAAGCCGCGTATGGCAGGGGCACCCATGGAGCCATCGCGATGTTTCACTTCCGCTTTAATGCGCGGCTGGGTAAGGCCCAGGCCGTCCGGTGAGGCGATCACATCGACACCGCGATCAGGGCCTTTGGGGGACACCTTGGCCTTAAAACCCATTGCGCGCAGTATCGCCGCAACCAATTCTTCCATTTCCTCGGGCAACAGTGCGGCGATCTTGTCTTTGATTAGTTCGTGGCTCTGGGCCACGGTTTCATCTTTGAGCTGTGCGCTATCAGTTTCTGCGGCTTCGTCTTCCTGCGGCGTTAGCGTACGGCCCTCGAATATGGTTAGGAAGGCGTCAATGGTTTCCTGGCTTAAGGAGAAGAGGGTGAGGGTGGAGCCGAGGGAGTTCTTTGCTTTCTGGGGCAGCTGGTCACGGCTGACTTTACCGAGCCATTCCACCTTACGTAAGTTGGCGTAGTCGCCGATAATATCCGGTTGGTAGAGATACTCCCCTTTATCGACGCCCAACAGGTAGTTCCGTGTCTCCGGGTTGTAGCTCACAATATAGTCGCCAGCGGCAATCTGATCGCGAAACTTCAGGATCATAGCCAGGGCGTTGGCGGTGGCCGAGGGTTTGTCATTGCCGTAAATCTTGATGTATTCGTCCCGCAAGCGCTCGGTGCTTGAATACTGGCTTAGGTCTCCCAGTTGTGACCAACCGATTGCGGCAAAGCCTTTCTCGAAGTCTTCACTGTAAATACCACCGCGCCCGGCGCGGATCATCCATGCGTTGGTCATACTTCGATTCCCTATTGCTTAAATTTTTTAACTCGTTGGCCGTCCCGCTGAGCTTTTTGTATGGCTTGCGCAGGGGCGGAGGCTGAACTGGCCGCTGGTGGTTGCAATCATTGAAACTCGCTGTAGGCGTGTCAAGGGCGAAGCCTGGCCCGAAATTAAAAGTGGGTTAAATGTGAGTGGCTACCAATCAGGCAAATCCCATGGGTAAAAGCCGAAATGATTTTGTCGAAAATTTGTACAATCGGCACATGGCTAACTGTATTAGTCGGAAGCGATAAACCTGAAAAGCTGCGGTTGGCTAATGGGTTATTACTGGGTACCAATGTGCCAACACTGCGCGGCGATAAGTAGGGCCTTAATGACTGGAGAGACTGACTTTTGTGCGGGGCGACAGTCCCCCCGGAATCGGGCAAAATTAGGCGCAATAAGATCTGTCGCCTTGCCCAATAGTGATGCCGGGGAGGGCGAAAACACCAAGGAATACGCTGTATATGGCCAAGAAGTCCGCAAAACCCAAGCAAACCGTCTCTTTTGAAGAGTCCCTCTGGGACAGCGCCAATAAGTTGCGCGGCTCAGTAGAGTCCTCCGAATACAAACATATCGTCCTGAGCCTGATCTTCCTCAAGTTTATTAGCGATAAGTTTGAGGCCCACCGCCAGGCGCTGATTGAGGATGGCAAAGAGGCGTTTGTCGATACCGTGCCGTTTTACACCCAGAGTAATGTCTTCTATCTGGAAGAAGCCGCGCGCTGGGATTACATTATCAAGCACAGCAAGCAGGACGATATCGCCCTTAAAATCGATACCGCCTTGCACACCATTGAAAAGGCCAATAAATCTCTGGCCGGTGCACTGCCGGATAACTACTTCTCCCGCCTGGGCCTGGAAGCCAGTAAGCTGGCGGCACTGCTGGATACCATCAACAATATCGAGACCCTTGCCAGCGAGTGTCATATCAGTGAAGAGGATCTGGTGGGCCGGGTTTACGAATACTTCCTGGGTAAATTTGCCGCATCTGAAGGCAAGGGTGGTGGCGAGTTCTATACACCGAAATCGGTAGTGGCACTGCTGGCGGAAATGCTCGAACCCTACAAGGGCAAGATCTACGACCCTTGTTGCGGCTCCGGTGGAATGTTTGTGCAGTCCATTAAGTTTGTGAACAGCCACAACGGCAACCAAAAAGATATTTCTATCTACGGGCAGGAATACACCAGCACCACTTATAAACTGGCGAAAATGAACCTGGCCATACGCGGTATTAGCGGCAACCTGGGAGAAGTAGCTGGGGATACTTTTTTTAAGGACCAGCACCCGGACCTGAAGGCCGATTATATACTGGCCAACCCGCCGTTTAACCAGAAACAGTGGCGGGCAGATAATGAGCTGACTGATGATCCCCGCTGGGGCGGCTATACCGTACCGCCCACCGGCAATGCCAACTACGCCTGGATCTTGCATATGTTAAGCAAGCTGAGCGAGAGCGGCACTGCCGGCTTTGTATTGGCCAACGGCTCTATGAGTTCCAATACCAGTGGTGAAGGCACCATTCGCCAGGAGATTATCGATAACGACCATGTGGACTGCATGATCGCCCTGCCGGGCCAACTTTTTTACACCACGCAAATTCCCGTATGTCTGTGGTTCCTCACCAAAAATAAAGGGGAAGACAAGGTACATGGCTACCGGGAGCGCAAAGGCGAATCCCTATTTATCGACGCCCGCCAGATGGGCACTATGGCCAGCCGTATCCACAAAGAGCTGACCACTGACGATATCGCCAAAATTGCGCAAACCTATCACGCTTGGCGCGGTGAAGAAAAAGACGGTGACTATGAGGATATTGCCGGTTACTGCAAAGCCGCCAGCCTCGAAGAGATTAAAGCCAACGACTATGTCTTGACTCCAGGGCGCTATGTGGGGGCTGCTGAGCTGGAAGATGATGGTATTCCTTTCGAAGAGAAAATGCGTGAGTTAAGCCAGACATTGTATCGACAGATGGGTGAAGCCGAAGCGTTGGATAAAGCTATTTGCCAGAATCTGGGGGTGCTGGGTTATGGCAAGTGAGTGGGGAAAAATTCCATTAGGTGATCTCGTAGCTCTCCAAAGAGGGCATGACCTTCCATCACAAGACCGGCGAAAAGGGGAAATACCGATTATGGGGTCCTCAGGTCTTACTGGTTATCATGATGAGGCTAAATGCAAGGGACCAGGGATAGTCATTGGTCGTAGCGGAAACTCTATGGGAGTTGTTAGTTACTCAGATAGCGATTTTTGGCCTTTAAATACAGCTCTGTATGTAACAGACTTCAAAGGAAATGATGAACGCTATATTTATTACTTATTATCTCAGATAGATTTTGATCAATTCAATTCTGGAAGTGCTCAAAAATCGTTAAATAGAAATGCAGTATATCCATTTTTAGTTTGGGCTACCAAGAATAAAGATGAGCAAAAGAAAATTGGTGTAGCCCTAGAAAGATACGAGAATAAAATTCATCTCAACCGCCAAACCAACCAAACCCTAGAACAAATGGCCCAGGCCCTGTTTAAAAGTTGGTTTGTAGATTTTGACCCGGTTATCGATAACGCCCTCGCGGCAGGCAAGCCCATTCCCGATGCCCTGCAAGCCCGCGCCCAACGCCGCCAGCAACAACTGGCCAAGCCGGATCATAAACCCCTGCCGGAAGCTATTCGTCAGCACTTTCCCTGTGAGTTCGAGCAAACTGAGGCTTTGGGTTGGGTGCCGAAGGGGTGGGGGATAAATAGTCTTGCAGAAATTACGACAGAGTTACGCCGTGGTATATCTCCTAAATATACTGAAGAGGAAGGTACGGTTGTACTTAATCAGAAATGTATTAGAAATCATGAGGTTAATTTTGAACTTTCACGAAGAAATGACCCCAGTTTAAGAAAAACAATTGGGCGAGAGCTAAAGATTGGCGACATGCTAATTAATTCAACAGGCGTTGGCACTTTAGGCCGGATGGCTCAGGTTAAGTATCTGCCCGAAACAACAGTTGTGGATTCACATGTTACTGTTGTTCGGCCTAGGGAGGATGTGTATCCAATTTTTGCCTTTGGACAAATGATGCTTTCACTTGAGTCCTATGTTGAGTCTCTGGGAGAAGGCAGCACTGGTCAGACCGAACTGAGTCGAAAAATATTGTCGGAACAAAAAATCCTAGTGCCTGGTAAAGAGGCATTGGCCGTGATCGACAAAAAGTTAGAGCATTTTTCTTATAAAGCAGTTTCCTTAAGCAAAGAAAGTCAAGTATTAGCCAGACTCCGTGACACGCTTCTCCCTAAATTAATCTCAGGTGAGTTGCGTATTCCAGATCTGGAAACAGAAGTGAGTGATGCAGTAGCCTAAAGGCAGAATGAAAAAGGATTTTCAATGAAGTTTACCGAAGCCCAACTAGAAAACGCCATAATTCAGCTATTGGGACAGCAGGGTTATCCCCATATTACTGGGGAGGCGCTCTCTCAAAGTACCGATGGGCCCCGAGGGGCGACGGAAGTCTTGATCAAGGAAGATCTACGCAGTTTTCTGAGCAGGCAGTATGCGGCGGAAGGTATTACTGCAAGCGAGGTGGAGAGCATTATTCGCCAGTTGGAGCTGCTCTCCCCCAGTGATTTGTATGACAGCAATAAAAAGTTCTGCAAATGGCTCAGTGATGGCTTCTTGTTTAAGCGGGAAGATCACACGCAAAAAGATCTCTATATCCAGCTGATTGATTACAGCGACCTGACCGAGATGCGCATCCCCACTGAGGGTGAGGTGGATACACTGCCAGCCACACCTGTCAAAGAGGGGGGCGCAGGCTATAGAACAGGTGCGACCAATATCTATAAGATCGTTAACCAGCTGGAAATTGAGGGTGTGGCCTCGGCCAGCGGTGGCGAGCGGCGTATCCCCGATGGCATTTTGTATATTAACGGCCTGCCCCTGGTGCTGTTTGAATTTAAAAGTGCCATCCGGCCGGAAGCGACTATCTACCATGCCTATACCCAAATCTGCACCCGCTACCGCCGGGATATTCCGCAGCTGTTTGTGTATAACGCCCTGTGTGTGATTAGTGATGGCGTCAACAATAAAATGGGCACCCTGTTTGCGCCCTATGAGTTCTACTACGGTTGGCGAAAAATTACCGGTGAGGAAACCCTCAGTAAAGATGGCTTGGACTCACTCACCACTTTATTGCAGGGGTTGTTCGACCAGCGCCGCCTGCGCGAGGTATTGCGCCACTTTATCTTTTTCCCCGATAAAACCCATCAGGAAATCAAAATCGTGTGCCGCTATCCCCAGTACTACGCGGCCACCAAGCTCTACCAGAATATTTATTCACACCTAAAAAGGCCCGATGGCAAAGGGGGCTACAGCGGCGATGGTAAAGGCGGTACCTATTTTGGTGCCACCGGCTGCGGTAAGAGTTTTACCATGCAGTTCCTAACCCGCCTGCTGATGAAAAGCGCTGCCTTTGAAAGCCCCACCATTGTGTTGATTACCGATCGCACAGACCTGGACGACCAGCTGTCACAGCAATTTACCAATGCCAAAATTTATATTGGCGACCAGATTGTAGAAAGCGTAACTTCCCGCGCGGATCTGCGTGAAAAATTGCAGGGTCGCCAGAGCGGTGGTGTCTTTTTGACCACCATCCATAAATTTACCGAAGATATTGAGTTGCTGACTGAGCGCTGCAATGTGATTTGTATCAGTGATGAGGCCCACCGCAGCCAGATTAACCTGGATCAAAAAATCACAGTGGTAGAGAAGGGAGAGTATAAAGGGGTTAAGAAAACTTACGGTTTTGCCAAGTACCTGCACGATTCACTGCCCAACGCCACCTATGTCGGTTTTACCGGAACCCCCATCGACGCCACCCTGGATGTCTTCGGTCCCACGGTAGATCGCTACACCATGAATGAATCGGTGAAAGATGAAATCACCGTGCGCATTGTGTATGAGGGCCGCGCGGCGAAAGTGATTCTGGATAACGACAAGCTCAAGGAAATTGAGGAGTACTACGCGCAGTGTGAGAAAGACGGCGCGAACGAGTATCAAATAGACGAAAGCAAAAAAGCCATGGCGAGTATGAACGCCATACTGGGGGACGAGAATCGTATCCGCGCCCTGGCCAAGGACTTTGTCGCCCACTACGAAAACCGCCTGGCAGAGGGCTCCACCGTCGCCGGCAAGGCGATGTTTGTGAGCAGCTCCCGCCCAATTGCCTATCAATTCTATCAAGAGTTGGAAGCCCTGCGCCCAGAGTGGTTTGAGGTACTGGCCTGTGCCGAGGGTGAGCAGTTAACCGAGAAAGAGCGCAAGGAGCTAAAACCCTCCGAGCGGGTCCGTATGGTGATGACCCGCAACAAAGATGATGACAAGGTGCTGTGGGACAAACTCGGCACCAAAGAAGATCGCAAAGAACTGGACCGCCAATTCAAGCAGGCTAAATCCAACTTCAAAATCGCCATTGTTGTGGATATGTGGCTCACCGGCTTTGACGTGCCGTTTCTCGATACCTTGTATATCGATAAGCCGGTATCAAAGCACAACCTGATCCAGACGATTTCGCGGGTAAACCGCAAATTTGAGGGCAAGAGTAAAGGGTTGGTGGTGGATTATATTGGTATCAAAACCAATATGAATAAAGCACTGAAAACCTTTGGCGGCAGCAATACGGACAACTTTGAAGATATCGCGGCTTCTATTGTAGAAGTGCGCAATCATCTGGATTTGCTCAACCGAGCGTTTCACCACTTCGACAGCAGCGGCTACTTTAGCGGCGACCCGGTAAGCCAGCTTAACTGCCTCAATGAAGCGGCCGAGTATGCCCTGCAAACCGAGAAGACCCAAAAGCGCTTTATGGATATCGCCAAGCGCTTAAAGGCGGCCTATGACATTTGCTGTGGCAATGAGGAAATTACACAAACCGAGCGGGACCAGATTCACTTCTATATGGCCATCCGCTCGATTATTTTCAAACTCACCCGAGGTGACGCTCCAGATACTGCACAGATGAATATCAAAGTGCGTGAGATGATCGCCGAAGCGATTCGCAGCGATGGGGTAGAGGAAATCTTTAAACTCGGTGAAGAAAAGGGCGGCGGCCCCATCGATATTTTCGATGAAGACTATTTGGCCAAAATCGAAAAAATCAAACTGCCAAATACCAAGATCAAGCTGTTACAGAAACTGTTGGAAAAAGCCATCGGCGAGGTGGCCAAAACCAATAAAATGCAAAGTGTCGACTTCAGTAAGAAGTTCAAAGCCCTGGTAGAAAAGTACAACGAGCGCAAGGAAGAGGATGTGCTGGTCAGCAGTGTATTGGAGGACTTCTCCAACGAGATTATTGACCTCTACCAGGATCTCAAAACTGAAATGACCTCATTTGCAGATATGGGGATCAATTACGAAGAAAAAGCCTTTTACGATATCCTTAAGTCTCTCTCGGTGAAGTACGACTTTTCTTACCCGGAAGACAAGCTTATCGAACTCGCCAGGCGCGCCAAACAGGAAGTCGACAGTGTCGCCAGCTTTCCCGCCTGGAACCAGCGGGAAGATATTAAGGCTGAGTTGCAAGTGAAGCTGATTCTGCTGTTAGCGGAGTTCGGCTATCCACCGATTGCCAATGATGATGTGTTTAAAGAGATTCTGGAGCAGGCGGAGAACTTTAAGAAACATCAGGTGGAGTTGACGTAATATTTGTACTTTTTAATCTTGAGATATTCTCAATCGCTGGCGTACAATTTATAAGCATTTAATGTCCGAAGGTGAAATGCATGAGTGAAAGGAAGCGAGTAAAACAGGCCTTTACCCCAAATAAGGCATCCTTGGAAAAGGTTGCGAAAGGGTTTGAGCGTGCTAAAACTAAAGCCGATAAGGCCAAGAACAGTAGCAGCCCCCTTGATTACGTGGAAGTTAAATAGATAACGGCTGGGCCTTATAGTGAAAGAAGGAACAATTAAAGTATTCGTCCGCAAAGAGCTTGATCAGGAAAGTCAGTCCAATAGCGATTTGCGAGCACTTATTAGTGACTTTAAACGTTGGAAGTCTGGAAATACGGTTCACTACTTTGGTAAGGATGTTCCATATCATGACCCAAAACCTTACGCAGAAAGAGCCAAGTTGCGTCATGTACATATCCTTGACAAAGTAAAGACTGTACATATTCGTGCAGGAACCAGTGATAGTGCATTGATTTATACAGAAGCTTCGATGACACCTAACACATACTATGTGATCGACTTTATTGCTGCCGGAGCCCACCAGAAAGCGCGGGATTTCAATTACATGAATTGGTTGATCGATAAAGCTGAACAGTTTCGAATGAGGAAATAACAGTGGCCGAAGACAGTAGTTTTCAAGCTATGTGGCAAGAAAAAAGTGAGCCAACAACATCTGGTGAGTATATTGTTGCAGTTCGTTATCCTCATGGATTTGGTGCTTACGATGTGGCTTCATGGGTAGATGGCCAATGGCAACTCGGATACAGTGCTGAAATAGTAGGTTGGATTCCTCTAGCGGAGCTGCTTGGTGGAATAGACGTGGGTTGGCCAGCACAAGATGAAGAAAGTTTTGGCAAGCCGTTCCGTAAACAGTTTGAAGAACATCGAAAGAAGAATCCTCTCTCTGACACTGATGACGATGACTTCGTAGAATTTAAAGATTGAGAGTAAATATTATTTTTTACCTAAAGGCGCTGTAGCGCCTTTTTTATTCCCATAATAATAAAATTAACTTTCGGGCGTTGGTGCAAGCCAAGTCCTGTAATGACAGCCCACTTAGAAAACTGGATTGGGACTGGTCCAGGGAATATGACTTGTATTCATTTACCAACCCAAAGCGTTTTGAGCTGAGTATTTGGCATCGTCATCAGTTGTGCGCACTGTCATTGGGGCGCCCCACATGGAGTGGGGCACGGCTTCGGCTAGACTCCCTCGAAGCGGCACCACATAACCACCCCCTGCGTGCGAAGATTTTACCTCTAACGCTATTGGCATTGGAGGAATATGCAGAACAGATAGGCGCTCATGAGATTCGTATTATGAAGCCTGTTAACGAAAAGGTACGCGACTATTACTCCAGCAAGGGCTTCACTTATAACTCTTGTGGTGATTACTGTTGGGGGAGCATTGTATGACCAATGAAAAACGCCCCCTAAAGAGCACTCCTGAATATGAAAAGTGGAGAAAGGAGCGCGCCAAAAAGCGTGCTGAAGAGCTGTTATCATGTTCTGAAGATGTGGATCAGACAGGGCTACTGAGTGGGAGGAAAGATGCAATGCGGGATGATAATCCCGATGGGAAGCCGGATTTAAACGATGTTAATTAATAGTTTATGCGATGCGGGATAGCTCATTTTGATAAGATCATTGTACTGGCTGAAGGGTTTGAGATGTGGCCTCATGGAATGGTGTTAGCGGCAGTCTGGAGACATTAGCGGAAATTGTAGAGTGGACTCCCAAGTGTAATTATTAAAAGAATCAATAGCGCAGTAGGTTATCCCAATAATTTATTGCAGTGGTGCTTCATTAATTGCAGATACAATTCGCCTTGAAGCCAACTTATGTCTGCGATGCGAAAAAACCGCCTGCTAGAAAATTTATATCTACCTAGGATAAAGCGGCCTCTGAACTCCTATACAACCTCTGAGATAGCCCCTAAAGCTTTTGAGGGTGAAGGCTCTATACGCCGTTGCAAAGTAAGCGGTACATAAATCACTGTATTCAATACAGTACTTAGTTCGCACACCACTTACTTTTCGCTAAAAAATTGCGGGCCACTACGGTTTGTCATGGGTCATCGACGGTGCGTCATCCAAAAAAGACTGGGCGCGTACACCGTCGCAGAAACCGCATAGGTTGCCCGGGCGTATAGTGGCCACCCGAGCAACCGCGCGAATTACTCCGGTACCGCGATAATTAGGAACGACACATGCGATTCACTGTTTTCTTGAGTGTGCTTGCTGTTTCCCGAGTCGCCGTCGCCGATCAGTGCGTGTGGATTGTGCAGTATGACCTGCGAGCCTGACGTGGAATAGGTTTCCGAACCTCCGCCGACTTGCCGGATGTCGTGGTCACTGCTGTCGTAGTGGACGCGATAGCCAGACAGGAATACTACCGCGTCGCTTATGGGCTGGCCCATCTCAACAGGGACGTCATCACTCGTGCTTTGGAGGTTTGTCACGTACTTTGCGATCAAAGGGGGGCTCTTGCTCAGCTCGATGAGATTGCCATCAATTGATGCGATGGCATTGTTGCCTGAGTCATCGTGCATCTGTGCAGTCGATTGGATACCCACTTCGTAGTTGTTAGGAACCGCGGTGGTTGCATCGAGCTCAATGGTGCGAACGTGGTGTGACTTTGGGGGTTCGCTCGGGTCGTTGTCCTTGTGGTACTCGCACGCCCAGCCTCCAAGGGCAGCATAAGCCTCTGGCTCATCGAGGGGGATGTATGGGCTGGTTGATTCATCGGGGATATCGGTGATGGTTCTCGGTAGGATCACACCGTCTTTAGGACCGTCGACCACTGCGATGCAGGACAATGTCAATTGGGAGTCTGAGGGGCTTAAACCTTTCTTCTGGCCGAACAAGGTGGCGTCAGGAGTGACGGTGAGGACGGCATTCTTGTTGTGAACCTGGGTTAGTGACAGGCCCAGCGTTTGCGTCTGGTGGTCCGTACTTCCTTCGTATTTGAAGAACCAGTAGGTGGCGGCAACGATGAAGCTCGTCACTTCTGAGCCGTATCTGCTGAAGTCAAACCGGAACCTTCCGCCGTTTTCATCCAGCTGCTGATTGATGTGCATCATCTGAATATTCGGAGGCGCGATTGGGGTGGAATGAAGCTTGATTGGCATATAGGCCCAGTCACCGCCAACCTGGAGATAAGCGGGCGAATTCGTCTTCTTGACCTGAAAGCCGGGAATCGCGATGTCGACACTCCCTTTCTTCGAACTCAAAATTGAGATGATCAATTGAATGACCCAGCCAAGCGGAACGAATGCCCACCAGAAGGGGAGCTTCGCTTTGGTCTTCACCTGAATGTTGAGCACATCGTCGTAGGCGTTGAAGCTTATCGTCGCAGAGAGCTTTAAGGTCTGGTAGACCCACAGGGTCATGGCCCCACGCTTCACTCTGATGTCGGCACTGATAACAAGATCGCCGTCGTTGTTGAACGCCGCTTGGAGGTTATTTTCTTTGATTTTGATATGCGCACCCTCAATCACATCCTCGACGTCTGTGTTGAGGTACATTTTTTCGGGGTAGGTATCGGTCACCGTCAGCTGCGATGAGGTCAGTGGCGTTGCTTCAGCAATCGCCGCAGCCACCGAAGTCAAAATGATGTCGTTGGATACGATGAGTGCCGATGTACAGTTGCTAGGGACAGTCTGTGGTAGAAGCGCGTCTATTGGCTGGCGATTCCCACGGCATATCCCAAGTCCGAACAGGTTTGAGTCGGAGTTGCCATCAAAGGCTGTGTACATCACCCCGATATCCAGGTTCCCGGCGGGCAGAGGGGTGTGTTGAGCAACCGTGTACTTGATGGGCCAATCAAAACTTGAGATGAGTTGGTCGACTGCTCCTTTCATCGCGTCGGTAATGTCGAGGCCCTTGATCGACTTTGAAAGTTGAATATCGCTGAGGTCAAGTTCCATCATGTCCCAGTTGGGCTTCTTGATGGTCACGGTGACTTGCCCATAGTGGTTGATGCTGGCGCTGGCTTGCATTTTGTCGAGGTCAAGAACGAGCCGGGCGTGACCGGGGCTTTGGCCCTGTGCATCTTCGATGTTGCTTGTGATACCTGGGAATTTGATGAACCCTGTGATGGGCAGGTCGAGCGTCGCCTTTTGGTCTTCGGGAGCGATGAAGGCGGGACAATCAAATGCGAACTCGTAGCGAACCTTGGCGGGGCCCTTGCCGACACTTCCGCTGAAGGACCATTGGCCGGAGTCGCCTTCGAAGATCTCGCTAATCCAATTGTTGACCGCTCCTTGGGTCGAGGCACCGATCAAGTCCCAGCCTTGTGAAAGGTCCGGATCTGGCGAGGATTCAACTTCTTGAAGACCTTGCTGCTCTTCAATTTCTTCTTCAATTAAGTCGCTTGGCTCTTCTCGGTCAAACAGGCCGCGCAGCTCCTCGACCAGCTCGGGGCTCGGGTCGCATACCCGCTGAAAGGTAGAAATTGGGTCGAGCGCGAACTGACGTGCATTGCCTTCAGATTCACTGAGCCACTCAAGCATGCGAGCTTCATGTTGCAATAGGTTGCTCAGGGTGGGATCTCGTCGCAGTGGGTCTGTTTGAGATGTTGGTGTGAATTCGAAAGAGAGAGAGGTCGAATTATTTAATTGTGTGGCTTGCTTGCCTAGCAGGCGCTGCAGGTCGTCAGGAGAGAGTGTGAGGGACGCGGTTTGCTTTTTGAGTCGGCGCTGCAGGCTGTCGGGAGAGAGTGTGAGAGTCTCTTCCATGATGATGCTCCGTAATCTTCATTAGTTTGATTTTTTTGAAAAGGCGAGTGGCCGGGTAACACCACGAGCCTTCTTTGATGCGGCAATCGAACATCAGGCCTACTAGAAAATTGCCACCCGCCCTAAGTTACTCTTCAAAAGGGCACCAGCCAACAAGGTCGAAGGCATTATCAGGGTAAATGTTGATGTCTTTTGTTTGATAACATTTTTTGCGCCGTTATTGGGATGTTCTATAAGGAATCTTTCGGTGAAAAGTTACGGGACTATTGCAGCAGCAAAGGCTTTTTCCATAGCTCTCGAGGTTATTGCTACTGGATGAGTATTGTGTGACAGATCAAGAACGTCCCCTTGGATATGAAAAGCGGAGGAAGGAGAGGGCTAAATAACGTGCCAAAAAGCTGTTATCAGATTTTGATGAGCCGGATAAGACTGGGCTTTTTAGTTGGGGGTGAAAATGCGATGTGGCACGATATTCATGGTGGGAAACCTGCACGACTCTGGGCTAAATGATAAAAGAAAAGATCTAAAGCCTATCTGGTAGAAGCTAGTCAACATACTGACCTAATTAATTCCGACTCTGTGTTAGCTGGGTTTTCTTTTAATCACGTATTTCTAGCTCGCTCTGTAGCGAGGCTTTGGATAGTGGGGTACTCATAAAATCGAGGGGTTGAATGCTCATTCTCTAGGTGCGGCAATGATTATTTTGTTGTTTTTAATTTAATTCCACTTTTATTCAATATTTTTATATTTTTTACTCGCCAATATCTTCATGCCAGATTTCAGGGTGCTGCTGGATAAATTTATTCATAAGATTAATGCAGTCAGAATTATTTAGGATGGTTAGGCTTATGCCTTCAGATCTGAGTAACAGTTCATCTCCCTGAAAGGTTTTGTTTTCACCGATAACAATATTCCTAATGCCGTATAGACGTATGGCTCCGCTGCACATAGGGCAGGGCGAAAGGGTCGTATAAAGCGTACACTTTTGATACTCGACTGCTCGTAACCTTCCAGCCTTTTCCAATGCGTCCATTTCAGCATGCTTGATAACACTATCCTGTTGGATACGCTGATTGTGGCCTCTGCCGATAATTTCTCCATCACGCACTACTACACAGCCGGTGGGAACACCTCCTGCGGCCAAGCCCTTACGCGCTTCCTCAATGGCTGCTTGCATAAACGCTTCGTGCTCAGATTTTCTCATGGCAGTCCTTTATTTAATTTTTTAAGGGCGCTTGAAGTATAGAGTGTAGAGCTTTATTGATATATCACTGACAGCCAAGGCAAAGTCTATTATTAGTAGATTTGGGTTTTCCACTAGTGCGGCTCTTACCCTAGGTAATAAATTTAATTCTGGAATTTATCGCTAAGTTGTACCTAAAAAGTACAAGAGCTAACCGAAAAGATTCTGCGAGAGGAAGGGGTATTTTCTCGGAATATAGCACAGGCAAATGATAAAAAAGGCTAACCTAGATGCTGGCATTTTCGCTTTAGAGGAGATGTTAAAGGTTGAAAATATTTTTTTGGTAAATACAAGTTGAAAGTTTCGTGCATTTGATAGCCCGTTAATGAGTCTACCTAATAGAGCAAACTACGGGAGTTGGGGGCTATTTTTGTGCAGGTGCGAGTTGTGTAGGGTGCTGATTGGCTGATGCTCCTGAGAGCTGGCCGGGTCCAATAATTGGGGTATCCAAGCCCCTTCTTTGATAAGGTTTCTGCTCAGGTTAACGAAATAATAAGCCTTTGATTGTGATGTACTAACTAGCTGTGGTGAGAAGGCTAAGAAATTCTAAACAGCTAAAGATATCTTTGAGCAAAGTTATAGAGTGACTATTGTTGGATTCTGTCGCAAAGTTTGCGACAGAATCCAAAGTGGAACGCTATAGTTGGCATTTACTCGTAGGTGGCAAAAAGGGTTTTCAGACTCCCTATACCCAAAAGCAATTCATTTGCTTAGCGTAATTTCTGCACCTTCACTAGGCAATCCAGATACCGGCAGCGAATCACCGCTGTCCTTTCGGCTAATATTCACGGCGGTAATACTGCTAGAGAAGGTTTTGGATTCGGAACCACCGGAACCGCCGCCGCTATTGGAACTACTGGAACTGCCACCGCCCCCGCCGCCACACGCACTCAGGGCTAATAGCAGTAGAGCTGAGACCGCAGATTTGAGTATGAAGTTTTTCCCGTTCATTAGTTTGCGCTCCTTCATTGCACAAAATCGTAAGTGACGATGAAATGGCTCACGCCAGACTTCAGCGCCAGCGGTCCCGGCAGGTCGACTTGGAAAGTCAGCTCGCTGTCATCTGCTTCAAACTCGCTGCTGGCAAGCATGGTGTCACTCTCATTCAGGGCTCCGTCGCTGTTTTTATCCAGGTAGAGTTTTGCTTGGACGATCTCCAGTCCGTCATCCCCGCTGCCGGATGCTTGTAAGGTCAGGGTGTTGAGTTCCGATTCCACGTCCGTCTCCAGGCTAAATACCTGTACCACCACATCCTTCTCGCCGGGACTTGCCTCGAGATCGCTCGCAGTTCCCGAATTAAACTTCACACCGGAACTCGATCCCTGCTGGAAGCGGGGGTTAAAGGGCTGGGCATCTTCGCTGTCTACAGCGCCGTCATTATCGGTATCCACTACCGTTGCCGCATCCAAGCCCAGTACAAAGGCGCCGCGAATCGTGTTCTGAACACTGTTGCCGGCATCGTCTGTGGCGGCAATGCGAAGGTCGACGACGGAGGATTCCGACACTTCGGGCAGCAGGGTAAGGTAGCGACCGTCTTCTGGTGTGGTTTCTAGCGATAACCAATCACCCCCGTCCAGCGCCATCTCGGTGGTCACAGAGTCGAGCGGCAATTGGCTTTCGAAGGACAAATACAGCTTGGCGTTGCGGCGCGCATAGTGCGAAATTACGCCGTCGTCCAGCAGTTCCAGCATAGCAATGCGCGGCGCGGCGGCACCGTCCAGATTGTTGAGTTGCACCCGAGCGCTGGAGGTATATTCATCTTCACCGAGATACGTGGTGTACTCGAAATCCACTTGCACAGAGGTACATTGGCTGTCGGCGAAGAACAGGTACTCTGGAATAAAGTCGCCGCTGCTCAACTCATTATTGCCGGGCAGACATAGGGCGCGGTATCTGGACTCTGGTCTATAGCCATTGCCCCAGCTGTCCATTATCCAGCTCGAAGAAATGTTGCCGATTTGGCTGGGAAGCAAGCGGTGATCGCCTTCCTCATTGCGCAAGCCCCCGGCAAAGTAGATGGGTCCTTGGCCCATAAGCATGATTCCACTGGACCGCTCCAGTATTACCTCGGGGGTAGTGAAGTCTTCATCGCTACGTCGCAGCTTGCGGTAGACCGTGCGACCAATGGAAATATCGTTGCTGTGGGTCTCCGTGGCCCAATCTTCCCCCAGTGGCACATGCAAATTCAAAAATGCTGGCCAAGCGGTTATATCCTCCTCGTGGCCATGCAGGGTAAGCAATGACGATTTATGGGTCAGCTCTCCCGGCGTCGTCCACCAGTTCAAAGCTACCTCGTACATTGGAAGCCCGTGACCTATGGCATATCCCTCCTGATTCCAGATTGGGTTGCCGATTAGCAACTGCACACTACCGGGATTACTGAGATCGAAGTGCAGATCTTCGGGCATGCCTTGTTGTCCGTGCTTAACCGTATATAGCTTGCGGTCCTGTGGGTGCGCGTTCCCTTCTTCCGCCAGACCTATATAGGTAATATGGAAGTTATCGGATAGGTTGCGCAGGGTTTTCATCGGCACATCCCCACTGTAATTCAGGTGTAAGGCGAATTCGGGAATATCGGGGTAGGTGAGCTCAAGTGCCTGATCCATAAACAGGAGCGTCTCGCCGCTTTCTGTTTGTAGAGGGGGAATACCAGCCCCCCGAACTCTAGCAGGCACGACTAGTTCACCATCGGACACGTGTCGATTCTCAAACGCGTGCCAGACGTCATACTGCTCTCCATCGGCAAAGACGTCCGTCCCGAACAGAATATTAATAGGCTCGTCACGCACCGCCATATGCAGGACCGGTTCAGCACTTTCGAAATTGGAGAGCTGCTCCCGAGCAGACCAGCCCTCATTGAACAAAAATGCGGAATAGGACCAGTATTCTCCCGGCGCCTCGGATTCACGCATCTTCAGCACCTCCGCGCGATGGAAGGCCACTGGCAGGCGTACCCGCTCATCGCCGGATAAATATTCAAGTGTCGAATCGTAGGCGACTTCCAACGGTTCGTGGTAGGGCACCTGACTGTGATCGACATTTAGGTCGACGAGCTCGGCTCTGCTCGAGCCCACTTCCAAATCGAACTGGTCGGTGGAAAGATCCAAGTCGGCGCCAGCGGGGAAAGTACCCCCGTCCGCAACTGCGAATTCTACAGAAGCGCTTAGGTTTTTAATCGTCACCTGCAGGGATCTCTGGCTGTGAGCACCTTGTCCAAAGTGCCCTGCATAGAGAGTTGGTGGGCTGACCAGGAAACGCGCGCTTGCAGCTGCGAAGGCATCCAATTGCCCGTTGCCCACCTCGGCCATTTTGCCGGCCACCGGCGAGGCGCGGTTGACCAGTAGCGCCTTGATCTCAGCGCTGGTTAGTTCAGGATGCAGCTGGCGCAGTAGCGCCGCAGCGCCTGCCACATGGGGCGCGGCAAAAGAAGTACCGGATTCGGTGCGGAGGCCACCTCCCAGGTTGGTACTGGTGATGTCTACACCTGGTGCGAGTATCTCCGGCTTGATGCTATTGCTGCTCAGGTCCAGGCTGGTACCGAACATGCCTCGAGAACTGAAGTCCGCCAGGTTGCCCGCCCCATCCACCGCGCCCACGGTAATTATTTCCTCTGCGGAACCGGGACTGCCAATGGAGTTGAGAAGGGGGCCGTCGTTGCCGGCGGCGGCGACCACTACGACACCGGCGCGCATGGCATTGTTGGCGGCGACGGACACAACCGAGTTGTTTCCACCGGCGCCGCCCAGGCTCAGATTGATCACGTCCACTGCGTCGTCCGTTTGCGGATCTCCGTCTGGGTCCAGCGCAGCCTCAATGGCGGCGATGATGTCGCTCTCGCTACCAAAGCCATAGCTATCCAGCGCCTTGTAGGCGTAGAGCTTGGCTTCGGGTGCCACCGCCGCAGCCACGCCGGCCACCATAGTACCGTGGAAGTCGTCGTCCATCGGATCACTATCACCGTTCACGAAATCGTAGCCACCGACCACGCGGCAGCCGCTGCCCAAACAGCCGCCCAGGTCTTCGTGGGTGTAATCAATACCGGTATCGATAATGGCGATGCTGGTCCCTTGTCCTTTGACGGCCCTGTCCTGCGAATCGCGCATTGCCCACACCTCGGGGGCGCGGACCTGCTGTGGACTACCGGCCTGAAAAGCGCGCACCTGCCGGTCCCGGGTTACCGCGCGCACCTCTGGCATGGCGGCGATAGCGGGCAGCTGGTCCACCCTGGCGGTTGCGCTGATGGCGTTGACTGCACGAGTAAAGCGGTGGCTGTGGCCCGCGATCAGCTTGCGCTGTTGAAGTTTGGCGACCATTTGCTGCTGGCGCAGGCCCAACTCTTGTTGTCGGGCGACGAAAGCGCGCATATCCCGCCGTGTACCGATAGCGCCGGATGCACGCAAGCCGGCCTGCTCCGCAGCAGAAGGCCCGTGCAGTTCGATGATGATGCGCACCTCTTCATCCGGACGATATCTGATCACCTCTGGCCAGGCTTGCTTGTTGTGCTCCGCCTGAAGTGTGCCTTCGTGGGGTACGCTTAATCGCGGAACTCGAGACTCTGAAGCTTTTTCCCCGGAGTTGGCTGCTGCGGGTTGCTGTAATGCAACCAAGGCGGTCGATGCCAGATACAGCAGAATCGGTTTGACACGCATAGTAAACCTCCTATTTAAGTAGTCGACCCTGACAAAAAACAAATACCCACGTCCATTACTGGGCGGCGTGGGACTACGAGATCATTCTTGCTAGCTTCAGCTTTCAAACTGTATGCAAAGCCATATTGTTAGCGCGAGTGGATTAGAGGCTAATGAAGTTGATGAAAGTGCTTTTTTAGGGTGAAATAAAAAGATTCCAGTGCCTTAATTATCCATTTCCTTAAATCCCTGGTGCATACGACAATGAATGGTGTGATCGCATCGCCCACTCTACATTTAGGGAATTTTCTTGATAGTAAAAATCAATATTTTGGTGATCAATTAACAGCTTAACTGCGGCTCTAGGCTAGTACTTATCCGCTTCTTTCCTCACTGGTAGGGATTGTTTTTTTGATGCAGCTAGGGCGAAACTATTTTCGCACTTTCGGCCACCTTCTCTCTCTCCTGGGCTATCAAATCTCTTTGGCCATGCTAATCCTTATATCTAAGGTCTTGCTATCGTGATTATTCTCTGGTGATCTACAGGAGTTAGAATAACGCTATCTTTAGCTGTAGAGGCAATAGAGGTTTTACTGTCATATTCATACAGCTTTTTTATCATTATCCTTGGCGATACAATATATTTGTGACTCGTGCAAGCTTTATATTTTGTTGATATCATTTTTCTGTTATTTCAACTTACGCTCATACAGTGCACAAAGGCTTCCTGACTGGTGTGAAAAAGACTCTCAGGTGATTTTCTTCTCAACTTCCGCAATAGAACGCGGAAAATTTGTCGATTTTCTGTACTTAAACCATTCTATATGTAGTAAAAGAAACGCAGATTAATTCGTATTTTTTACTTTTTTAATGCGAGTTCGACGTTAATAAATATCGTTATGTTTAGAGGTTTTAGTAAAGCGGTTAAAATTTTGGCCACGAGCTTACCATCCACTGGGTAAGTAATAAATAAGTTTCTCTTGTACTTTAGTGTTGATATTTGTGATTTTAGCTTCAACTTTCAGTGCCGGTTAGTTAATTTCATTGTAACGGTAAGTCAGGAAAGGGCTTTTTGTGCTTACTGAATTCATTTCTAATTACTTCGGAGCGCCATAGTGATTGGTCGTACTTAAACAAGACTGTTGTGAGCATTTTTGTAGAATATGTTTTCCCTCTGTCCTCCTAGTTGTTCCTTGCCGGAATGTCCTTCTCGATAACCCGTAAGTACCTTTTGTCCCCGATTGGTTATTGATTTCGGACGAGCTAAATGAAAATGTCATGTTTGGGCTCTTCCGGTCGAAAAGTGGATACTAGTACTTCTCACTGGTATTTCCATTTTTCAACTTTGATCTGAGTGAGTAGGCCCATCTATGTGTTGTATAAACTTTGTCAAAATTTTTCCTTTCTTGGCTTTTCTACAGCTTTCAAATGGTGTGCTTGAGACCTTGCTTTCATTGAAAGGGGAACCCTTCCAATTGAAGGATTCTATGAACTCACTTAGAGGGAGGCAGTTTTACGGTTTAAAAAAATTGTCAAGATTAGATTTGGTTACTTCGAAGTTGGTCGGTGTCACAGTACTGTCGAGTTTTGAAGAAATTGGGACAATTAGACAGGTTACATTTAACCCTAAGTAATGTGTTCTCACCAAAACTCTTGATGTAAGGAGTAATTTGGTAAGTTATCTAGTTGATCGTACCTTTCAATTTTTAATAAATTTGGCTGGTTATTTGTTGGAATAGAGTTGCCTATGCCCTCCCCTTTAATTTTAAGCTTTGTTCACCGCTAGGCCATCAAGGGAGGAAGCTATCTTCGGGGATGAAATTTGATCTTTCGTTAACGATTACTAAAGTTCGCCGTGATTACATTTCCAGCTTTGCAGCTAGTCACTCATTACCTACAGCGGCAAGGCTGTTGCGGTTGGCCTCTATGGCGGACTCTTTGCGGATGCGTTTTTGTATCGAGAAAGCTGATGCTTTCGGCAATATTCTGTTGGGCTAAATTACGAAATTCACAGGCACATTCCAGACTCACATCTGGATAGAGGCTTAGTGTCATCTCCCGGCGTTTGCTATGTAGGTGGAAACGGAATAGGTAACACTTAGGCCTGGTCGGGGTCACTTCGAGAGCCAACACTTTCTCATTCGACTCTATGGAGTTTTTATCTGGTGGCTTGAGGACGCGCTTAGCTGTTAGGCTGCGGCATGGCATCCCCTCTAGAGGGGGTGGAGGGTGACACTGCTATTAATCTGTCAACTTGAGACCAGATCTGGATGGGGGATGGTCCAAATAAACAAAAGCCCCAGAAACACTAGATTTTCGGGGCTTTCGTGGGCTGTCTGAGACAGCAACTTGGTGGAGATAGCCGGAGTTGAATAATCGGTTATAGCTACCGAATTTGCTTGGTTTTTATTTGCTTTAATCACGATACCCCACAGATAACCCCACCACTAGAGCAAAGTATCCCCAATTTGGCGTATGGTTTATCTAGCTCAACTGTGTCTGTTCTAGGCACTCTCTAAGCGTCATGGCTCAGCAGGCATTCCCGGGGCTCTTACTGATGTGAAAAAAAACCTTTATCGGTGTCAACAATTGTCATCAGGCGAGCGGCCTCCGTGATTATTGATAAACCTTTCTCTCGTGTATAGGTGCAGCTCGTGAGTATTGTAAGGAGTGCATCACATGATTGATGAGGCTTTGTTCTTTTTGAGGTGAGAGGCTAAGTGGGTTCTTTAAGGTATTGTTTTAAGCAGGTTAATGGGTAGAAATATGGGTATTCCTAACACAATATTGATTTGCCCCGCTTATTTAGAAGGTTCCGACAGGCATTGAGCCTGTCAGATGAAAAACGTCCAGCGCCTAGCGAGCTGCCAAAAGGGAAATCGAGATTATCTATTGCTATTCACTCTTTTAGAGCCGACGTACATTGCAAATAAACGAAGGCCGATGGAAATTAAGACAAGCATACTTGGCGCTGTATGAGCGGGTATTGCCTTTAATTGCGTGATTTCTCTTTGAAGGGTCATCGTTTGGTGTGGGTTGGTCTGGTGCTTTGGAACCTGAATGACGTTTTTCTTAAGTAATTTATCGAACGACTCGATTTCTCCCGCAAGCATATCCAGGAGTTCCAATTCGGTCTTGCCTTCCCATGGTAGCTGTGTCCTATATGCGTCAACTGCTTTACCAAGCTTTTTCCACTCTTCTGCGAGGAAGGCTTCAAGTGATGAAAGGGTTCTCAGCTTCGAGTTCATGGATTGATTGACTCGGTAGGCGTTTTGTCCATGAGCGCCGCTCGCCATCATTCCAGCAAAGTGCTGTACGTTATGTTTGGCGGTATTCAGGTTCCGGCTGATTAAGTTGAGTTGATCCAGGGTGCGAACCAGAGTCTGATCAAATCTCGGATCTTTATCCTTAATCGCTGTCAGAGCGGTGTTAACCAGTCGACTCACCTGTATCTTGGTTGCATGTTCGTTGATGGACATATCCCTTTATCCTCGTAAATCCATTGAAGAATGTGTTCCACCTCTCTGATTTGAGATGAATGTGCCACATTCAGGTTTTTGCTTGATGAAAACGCGAATTCTAAATTAAATCTGCCGAGTGTCGCGGTCTAATAGAGTACGGGCCATTGTACGGGAGCCGGGGCGGTCATGGTTTCATTGTCATAGCCCAGTGACCAGGGCTAGAGCCTGTTCAGCAAGAGGGTTGATGTGTGGCTGGCCCATTTTCATTTTTTCGTTGGGCAGTTTTATGTGCTTGGCATCCCAATTGATTTCCGTCCACTCAAGTTTTCGCAATTCTCTAGCGGGCAGAGTAAGAGAGGGGGTAGTTTTAGGGCTGCTCTTACTATTGGGGTCGTCTATGGCAGTTAGTAGGCGCCCGATTTCAGTAGGGTCTGCAATTGCTGCCAGGTGCTTTTTCTTGGTGGGGCAGTGGCGCAAACCTGCTCGCCCCCGCAATTAACCCCACTAAAAATGGCTGGATTTGGGTTAGATTAATTGGGATGGCCCAGATAAACAAAAACCCCGGAAACACTAGGTTTACGGGGCTTTCGTGGGCTGTCTGAGACAGCAATTTGGTGGAGATGGCGGGAGTCGAACCCGCGTCCGTCAGCACTCTGCCAGAGGCTCTACATGCTTAGCTCCGTCTATTGATTTAACCCATTACAGCCCGGCGGTCAGGACGTATAGGGCGATCCCGAAAGTTGTTTAACCGCTTACCCACGGGTATGGCTTGCGGCGATCCAGTTCTGTATAACAGTCTGCAGCGCGATACTGGAACCTTGCTGAAGACTGCTAAGGGACGAACCCTTAGTTAGCGCTTCACAAGCTGCTTACGCAGCGAGTTGGGCACCGTAGTTGTCGTCGTTGGCAACTAATAAAATACAGCTTTGGATTTACGAGATTCGCTGCCATCTCGGCATGCACCCAAGGTTTCGTAACCGGCGTCGAATCCAAGTCATCCCCGATAAGAAACACTCATGTGTGTCACCTAAGTATACCTCAAAATTCACGTTAGCAATAAATTTTATGTAATTGGCATTTGAGCGATCAGGGTCGCTTTAGTCAGGCACTTTGAGGGAGGGCTTAGGTGGGAAGGGGGTTTCCGGCGGTGAGGTACCGCCGGGAGGGAAGACAGATTACTGAACGGATTGTACGAAGGCGGTCAGGATCAATAATGGGCAGACGATGCGCACGTACCAGGGCCAGATCTTCCAGAACAGGGTTTGCTCAATGTCTTCATGGCCTTTCTTCAGCTCGCTCAGCAGCTGGTCGCGGCGCCAGATCCAGCCGGCAAAGATACACAGGGCAATGCCGAGCAGGGGCTGGCCGTATTCAGTGCTGATGCTGACTGCCAGTCCGAAGAGGGCATCGAAGTTGTAGATGATACCGCTGCTGACTCCGAAGATGATCAGGCCAACAATCGGGGTGGCGATGCGGCGGGGGATATTCAGATTCTCGATAGAGAAGGCCACCGGCACTTCCAGCATGGAGATGGAAGAGGTGAGAGAGGCGATGACCATAAGCGCGAAGAAGGCGATGGCGACGAATATCCCGGCTTCACCCATGGTGTCGAACAGCGCGGGCAGCACTTGCAGAATCAAGCTCGGGCCGGCGATCAGGGAACCGTCGGCAGAGAAGATCTGGGTACCAGCTTCCTGGGCTACGTACATGGCGGGCAGGATAAGCAGGCCAGCGGTAAATGCGATGCCCACATCAATCAGGGTCACCAAGGCGCCGAGGCGCGGCAGGCTCTCCTGCTGGCTCAGGTAGGAGCCGTAGATCAGCATGGTGCCTACACCCAGAGATAGGGAGAAAAAGGCCTGACCCATGGCGGAGATCAGCAGATCCGGGGTGAAGTGGTCGAAGTTGGGCATCAGGTACACTTCCAGGCCGGTCAGGGCGCCGGGCTGGGTGAGTACGTAGCAGATCAACAGCAATAACAGGATGATCAGCGATGGCATCAACAGGGTGGACCAGCGCTCGATCCCCTTCTCAACACCACTGGCGATAATCAGCATGGTGAGGCCACTGAAGATGGCGGTCATGATCATATTGCGGCCGGTGCTGTTGCCGGCCAGCCATTGGGCCGCCTCTTGGGCGCCGAACAAACTGGCGAAAGGTTCGGCCAGGTGGGCCACCATCCAGCCCGCGACAATGGCGTAGAAGCTCAGGATCAGGGAGGCTACCAGAATGCCGCCGAAGCCAGTCAGGCCCCCGAAAAAGCGGCTGATGGGTCCGTTGGAAATGGAGCGCAGCGCCTGCACCATATTGCGGCGCGCGTGGCGGCCGATGGTGAGTTCGGCCATCAGGGCCGGGTAGGCAAGCGCAAAGGCTAGAAATAAATAGGCGACTACAAAGGCGGCGCCGCCGTTACTGGCGGCTTTAGTCGGAAAACCCCAAATATTGCCGAGACCAACGGCGGAACCCGCCGCAGCCATCAAAAAGCCAATATTCGAGCTGAACTGTCCTCGCGGTGCACTCATGGTAAATCCCGTAATTATTCTTCTAATAGTTCACTGTGCACTATTTGTGCGCTGAGCGCATTAGGCGCTGCTTTTCGCGGTTCCAATCGCGCTTCTTCTCAGTCTCGCGCTTGTCATGGCTCGCCTTACCTTTGGCCAGGCAGATTTCACATTTCACCAGATGCCCTTTCCAGTACATGGCTGTGGCAACCACGGTGTGGCCCTTCTGCTCAACAGCGGCGATCAGCTTGGAAAGCTCGCGCTTAGTGAGCAGCAGGCGACGGGTGCGGTCGGGCTCGGTGACAAAATGGGTGGAGGCACTGGGCAAGGGTTGGATGTTGGCACCCAGCAGCCAGGCTTCCCCGTTTTTGAAAATGACATAGCTGTCGGTCAGCTGAGCTTTGCCCTCCCGACAGCTTTTGACTTCCCAGCCTTTCATCTCAACGCCCGCCTCAAACTTTTCTTCAATGAAATAGTCGTGGCGGGCCTTCTTGTTGAGGGCGATGGTATTGGATGTTTGTGCTTTCTTTTTCTTGGCCATGAAAACTACGAGTGACTATATAAAACTGTGTCCAAAAAACTTCAGGGCCACGGTATTGATAAAGATAAGCAGCAGTATCAATGGGATAAAAGTGCCCAGGGAGAAGTTAACGTATTTTTGCGAAAACGAGCCTGCAAAGTCGCTGTCACCTTCTTGCAGCTCTTTATCAAAATTGGCTTTCTTCCATTTGTAGATCACGAAAAGACAAACCAGCAGGCCGTTTAAAGGCAGGATGGTGTCGTAGAAGATGATCTCCACCAAATCGAAGAACGACTTGTTTGCGCCGGCCAGTTGTACAAACTCTGTGAACCAAGTGGCCATACCGAATGATACGGCGCAAGCGATGGCCAGCACAAATTGAACGGCTGCAACAATATAGATGGCCTTCTTGCGCTCCATGTTGCGCTCATCGCGCAGGGTGGCGATAGGCACTTCGATAATGGAAACCAGTGAGGTAATTGCGGCAACCAGTACCAGAAAGAAGAACACGGCTGCTACGGCGCTGGCGCCAAGGTAGCCAATGCTGTCTTGTAGTGCGAGGAAAATTTTCGGCAGGAACAGGAAGATCATGCCCGCTGAGGAATCGCTCAGTTCAGTGGGATCAATCTGTGGATTGAAGTGGAAAATACTCGGCAAAATCAGCAGGCCGGCTGTAAAGGCCACCAGGGTATCGGTAATGGCTACGGCACGGGAAGAACCAGGGATGGAGTCCTTCTTCTTCATGTAGGAGCCGTAGGTAATCATGATGCCCATTCCCAGTGATAAGGAGAAGAAGGCCTGGGCCATGGCTTTACTGATTACGTTACCATCAATTTTACTGAAGTCGGGTACCAGGTAGTACTGCAAACCGAGGGCGGCATTTTCCAGAGTCAGTACAAAGAACACGAGTCCCAGCAACATAACAAACAGCATGGGCATCAGGGTTTTAGCGGCTCGTTCAATACCGTCTTTAACGCCCATAGCGAGAATGGCGTTGATGATCAGCATCAGAATAACCAGGTAAATAAATACCGTGGGTGTGTTGATAAAGTGGATAAAGAAATCCGGGGTGGCGAGCTTATCCAGGTTGCCGGAGAAGATTTCTACCAGGTATCCCATTACCCAAACGGTGACCACCAGATAAAAAACCGCGATCATAAAGGGCGTGATCAGGGCTAGCCAACCGGGGATACTCCACAGTTTGGAGCCCTTGGAAATCTCGCGATAGGCCCCGACGGGGTCTTTATCAGAGCGGCGTCCCATGGCCAGTTCGGCCATCATCACCGGCAGGCAGATCAGGAATACGAAGAGAGCGTAGACCAGTAAGAAGGCGCCACCTCCACTTTTGGTAGCTGCTACAGGGAATGCAACCAGGTTGCCAATACCAACTGCGGAACCTGCGGCGGCCAGGATAAAGCCCAGCCTTGACCCAAAATGCTCTCTCACTGCGGTCATAAGTACTCTCGCTATTATTTTTTGAATGCTTGTAGTTTTTGATACTGCGGCTGGGGCAAATGGCTGCCCACCGGTAAAAAATGCGATTGTTACAGGAATTGTCTTGCTTGAGTAGCGCCGGCTGGCAAAATTAGCCCTTCAATGGCAATCCCAGGTAATTTTGCCTGATGGACTGGATTAGACAGTAGGAATGACTGAAATAGAACGCAGCGCGTTGGTGATGTACAGCGCAGAACAAATGTTTGATCTGGTCAATGATGTGGCCAGTTACCCGCAGTTTTTGCCCGGCTGTCGCGCTACGGAGATTATCCACAGCGACGATACTACTTTAGAGGCGCGCCTGGTTTTGTCCCGTGCGGGCATCAAGCAGAGCTTTGTGACTCGCAACCAGCTGGTGCGTCCCGAGACTATGACGCTCACCTTGGTAGATGGTCCCTTCGAGCAGTTCAAGGGTTTGTGGGAGTTTACTCCCTTGGCAGAAAACGCCTGTAAGGTAAGTTTTACTCTTTCGTTTTCGATGAAAAACCGATTGATCGCGGCGGCAGCGGGAAAAATTTTCAGTGACCTGGCCAACCAAATGGTTGCGGTTATGTGCGAGCGCGCCGAAGAAGTTTACGGGAAGCCCCAATGACAGAGAAGAAAACGATCTCGGTAGAAGTGGTATATGCACTGCCCCACGAGCAGCGGCTGATGCGTCTGTTGGTGGCTGAGGGTACTACTGCACGGGAGGCGTTGATTCGTTCGGGAATCCCCAAGGAGTACCCCGAAGTTGATCCAGATACTGCAAAGATGGGAATTTTTGGCCAGGTGCTGGGGAGTAAGGGGTTGCCGCCGGCGGATAGCTATGCCTTGCAACCCGGGGACCGGGTTGAAGTGTATCGCCCCCTGATCGCCGATCCCAAAGAGGCGCGCAAACAGCGCGCCGAGAAGGCCAAACGTATGGCTGAGAAGAGGAAAGGTGCCGAGGGAACCTCTACTTAGGGCCAGCCTGTTGGCTGCCAGTCACCGCTGGTGGCTACGAGTGAGTCTTCGTCAAAGTAAACACTGAAGGTTTTCTGGGTGATCTTGCCTTTCTTGTCGCGCAGACGGTTCACGTAATCCCAGCGGTTGGGGTTATAGGTGTCTTCCAGCAGTGGAGTGCCCAGGACAAATTGTACCTGGCGGCGAGTCATCCCTGGCTTCAGCTGATCCACCATGTCCTGGGTAATAATATTGCCCTGCTGCACCTCAATACGGTGTACGCCGGGGAATTTTACCAGTGTGCAGGCGCCCAACAGGGTGCACAGGAAGGCGATGGTGAGAAATCTCAGACTAGGCGGCATTCATTGCTCCATTACTCGGTTTCAAACGGCAGCGCTCTCGCTGAATTCTTACAAGCAGTCAGTTTAGTCTTAAGTGGAGAAAAAAAGTTCCTCCAGCTCCCAGTTCTGCGCTTAGTGGCAGTCCGGGGTTCCTCTGACTCCGTAGGGCATGGGATAATACCTGAAGAGTTGGCTCGCTGACAGACGAGACTCCAGGGTCAGGAACCGTCTGAAGATTGGCATAGTGGGCTTTGGCAAGCACGGATACCTTTTAGAAATCCTGTCAGGAAATATTGATTCATGTCGAACGAAAACCAGGAACTGCGTAAGGCTGGCCTCAAGGTCACTCTGCCGAGAGTAAAAATTCTGCAATTGCTCGAGAACACCAGTGAGCAGCATTTAAGTGCTGAGGATGTGTACAAGCTGTTGCTGGAAGCGGGAGAGGATGTTGGTCTGGCAACCGTTTACCGGGTATTAACCCAGTTTGAGAGCGCGGGTCTGGTTGTGCGCCACAACTTTGATGGTGGCCATTCCGTATTTGAGCTGGACCGAGGCGATCACCACGATCATATGGTCTGTACCGATACCGGCAAGGTGATCGAGTTCCACAATGAAGAGATTGAGGAGCTACAGCGTCAGATCGCTGAAGAACACGGCTATGAGCTGACTGGCCACAGCCTGGTCCTGTATGTGACAGAAAAAGAGAAGTAGATCTTCCGGGTGCGGTATTCACCGCACCCTTCAAATGCCCGTAACGGCAATTATGACTGGCAGGGGGGCGTGTAAAGCTCTGGGAACTTGCCAATTTTGTCAGAATAGTATTCTTTGAGCTTCAGCAGCTCAGCTTCCAGGTTTTCCCCGAACTGTGCGATAGGGCCGATGCCTACTTCCTTCTTGGGAAAACTGATATAACCCAATACCACCGGCACCTTGGCGCTGCGGGCGATATGGTAAAAGCCGGTTTTCCAGCGTTCCGCCAAACCGCGAGTGCCCTCGGGGGGTATAGCGATAACCAGTTCTTTGCGCAGCTTGAACTGCCTGGCGGTGGCATCCACTAGGTTGTTGGCCTTGCTGCGGTCTACAGCGATACCGCCGAACCAGCGCATGGGGCCTCCCAGCGGGAAGGTAAACAGCTTGTCCTTGCCCATCCACTGTGGGGTCATCTTCAGTTTGAGTGCGGCGAGGATAAAGTAGTAGCCGTCCCAGTTAGTGGTATGGGGGGCGCCGATCAGTACGTACTGCTTAAGTTTAAGAGACTGTTCGTCAGCTTTGACACGCCAACCGTGCAGCTTCAGTAGCACCCGTGCAGCGAAGCGCAGGATCGGGGTGACAATGGGGGTGTTGAAAATCGTTCTCTGCATAACCTCGGCCAGGACTACTCACACATCGAAAAACAAGCCGCCAAGTATATGGTGACTTTAGCTGCCGCTCCCAGTCATATTTGTTCGTTTGTTCTAATTCGGCACATATATCGGACGAAAGGGGTGATTTACCGGATTGTATGGCGGTCATTTATTGATCTATGGCACAAGATTGCTTGCCCAAATGCACCATTTTTACCATTTTGTGACGTTTCACGTCTTGGAGCTTTGCTTCAGTTAGGGCTAACTCTTTAGCCATCCTCGGAGTGATACTGAAGGTCAGGTTCTCTCCAGCATCTCCTCGGCATGGGCCAGGGACTGGGCGGTAGGTGCGCCGCCGAGCATACGCGCTACTTCTTCGCGGCGCTCGCCGTTGGTGAGTTCGCGCAGGGCTACAAATACGCTTTCGCCATCGCTGTGCTTTTCCACCAGGTACTGGCGGTGGGCCCGCGCTGCTACCTGGGCCAGGTGGGTTACACAGATCACCTGGCCGCTGCGGCCGTTGCGGGTTTCCCCCAATTGGCGCAGCAGACGGCCAACCACATCACCGGTGGCACCGCCAATACCCACATCCACCTCGTCGAATACCAGGGTGGGGGTGCGGGAGGTTTGCGCAGTTACCACCTGGATTGCCAGGCTGACCCGGGAGAGTTCACCGCCGGAGGCAATCTTGCCCAGAGGGCGAGGCGGTTGGCCCGGGTTGGTGGAAATTAATATTTCTGCTTCTTCCAGCCCCTGGCTGTTGGGTGTATCCAGCTCTTGCAGGGATAGCTCAACACGGGCGTGGGGCATGGCCAGGTCCGCCAGTTGGCAATTCACCGCCTCCGCCAGTGACTCTGCGGCTTTACTGCGCAGATTGCTGAGTTTGCCGGCGACTTTTCTGTACTGCTTTTCCAGTTGTTCACAATCAGTGGCCAGGCGTTCCAGGGCGTCAGGGCTGCCGATATCGTCCAGCTCTGCCTGCAACTGCTGTTGTAGTGCCGGTAGTTCTTGCGGCTGAACTCGATGTTTGCGCGCCGCCTGGTAGATGGCGCTGAGCCTGTCTTCAACTTCGGAGAGCCGCTCCGGGTCCATCTCGAAGCGATCGATATGCCGGGACAGGGTAGCTGCGGCTTCATCTACCTGGATGCGCGCGCTGTCGAGCATCTGAGCCACTTCCACCAGGGCCGGAGCTTGCCCGGGCATGGATGACAGCAGTTGGAGGGCGCGGTGCAGTTGCTCGGCAATATCGCCCTCACCGCCGGAAAGGAAAGCGGCCAACTGGTAGCTGCCACTGAGGATTTCCCCGGCATTGGCCAGCTGTTGCTGTTCGCTCTCGAGGGACTCTATTTCCCCTTCGCTCAAGCCAAGTTGATCCAGCTCCTTAAGCTGGTATTCCAGCAAGTGGCGGCGGGCTTCGGCTTCTTCGGCGCTGTCGGCCAGGGTGCGATAGCGGCGATAGTGATCCCGCCAGGTTTTGAAGCGGCTGCGGGTCTCTGCGGCGAGTTCCTGGGCCTGGGCATATTCATCCAGCAGGCGCAGGTGCGTTTCTTTCTTCAACAGGGATTGGTGTTCGTGCTGGCTGTGGATATCGATCAGCTGTTCGCCCAGGGCGCGGAGTTGCAACAGGGTTACCGGTTGGCCGTTGATATAGGCTCGGGAGCGGCCGTCAGCGCCAATGGTGCGGCGCAGTATGACTTCCTGCCCAGCATCCAGCTCCTGGGATTCAAGCCAGCTGGCGGCGCTGGGGTGCTCGACGATATCAAAGGTGGCACTGATATCGGCGCGATTGGCGCCGGTGCGCACAAGCTCAGCGCTGCCGCGACCGCCCAGTGCCAGGCCAAGGGCATCGAGAGTGATTGACTTACCCGCGCCGGTCTCGCCGGTCAGGGTGCTGGTACCGGGACCAAACTCCAACTCCAGTTGGTCCACCAGGGTGAATTGACTGATAGACAGATGCAGCAGCATAGAGATCGCTTGTGTCCTTGCTAATCGGCGGGCACTCGGCCCAATTAGTGGTTATTTATACAGTATTCGTTCCTGGTTAGCTATAGGGACGGGGTCACATTACTCTGAGGATGTGCGCTAGCGCGAAAAACCACTTGAACTGTGCGGGGTTGTCCCCATATAGGCTCCAGTGCCCGCAGGACGGGCTCAACTCACATTACTGACAGAGTCGACGCGACGGAGAAAGCAGTGGCCAGAGAGCGCAGCGAAGAAGATCAGATTAAAGAGGGGGCGGAGCACGCACCAGCTACAGACGAGGGCGTTTCAGCAGAGGTTGAAGACCCTTCCTCTATAGAGCGTGAACTCGCGGAGGAAGCCCTGCAGGAAGAGGCCGAAGGTGCCGATGCCCTGCACGAGGAAATTATCAAGTTGCAGGAGCAACTGGCAGCGCACAAGGATATGGCTCTGCGCGCCCAGGCGGAAGAGCAGAATGCCCGCCGCCGCGCGCAACAGGATATCGAGCGCGCACGCAAATTTGCGGTAGAGAAACTGCTGCAGGATTTGTTGCCTGTTGTGGACAACCTCGAGCGCGCGCTGGCGACTATCGATACGGCCGATGAAGCCAATAAGGCTTTGATCGAAGGTATCGAGCTGACTCACAAATCTTTCGTTGAAACCCTGACGAAAAATTCGGTGGAAGTTGTCGATCCAGCGGGAGAGCCCTTCGATCCGGAACTGCACCAGGCCATGACCCAGGTGCCCAACGGCGATGTAGAGCCGAACACGGTTCTGGATGTGTTTCAGAAAGGTTATCGCCTCAACGGTCGCCTGGTTCGCCCGGCCATGGTGGTGGTCAGCAAAGCGCCGTAACGGCTGAAATGTAAAGCGGCCTTGAAATTTAACGGCCGGCACCAATATAGCTGACATCAAGAATTATTCGCGCGGTGCAAACAGAACAGAGCTGGCAGCGCGCATCAAAAGAGGATTTTACAGATGGGAAAAATTATCGGCATCGACCTGGGTACCACTAACAGCTGTGTAGCGGTACTGGATGGTGACAAAGCGCGTGTAATCGAAAACGCCGAAGGCGATCGCACTACACCTTCTATTGTTGCCTTCACTGACGACAATGAAATTCTGGTAGGTCAGTCTGCCAAGCGTCAGGCGGTGACCAATCCCCAAAATACTCTGTTTGCGGTTAAGCGTTTGATCGGCCGTAAATTTAAAGACGACGTTGTGCAGAAAGATATCAAGATGGTTCCTTACACCATCACTGAAGCTGACAACGGCGACGCTTGGGTAGAAGTGAAAGGCGATAAAAAAGCTCCGCCGCAGATCTCTGCCGAAGTCCTGAAGAAAATGAAAAAGACTGCGGAAGATTTCCTCGGCGAGAAAGTTGAAGCTGCAGTAATTACCGTACCGGCTTACTTCAACGACTCCCAGCGTCAGGCCACCAAAGACGCCGGCCGCATCGCGGGCCTGGACGTTAAGCGCATTATCAACGAGCCGACTGCCGCTGCACTGGCTTACGGCCTGGACAAGCAGGGCGGTGACCGCACTGTTGCGGTATACGACCTGGGTGGCGGTACCTTCGATATCTCCATCATCGAAATTGCCGACGTAGACGGTGAGAAGCAGTTCGAAGTACTGTCCACCAACGGTGACACTTTCCTCGGTGGTGAAGACTTCGACCTGCGCCTGATCGAATACCTCGCAGACGAGTTCAAGAAAGACCAGGGCATCGACCTGAAAGGCGACCCCCTGGCGATGCAGCGCCTGAAAGAAGCTGCAGAAAAAGCCAAGATCGAGCTGTCCTCCAGCCAGCAGACCGAAGTAAACCTGCCGTACATCACTGCAGACGCCACTGGTCCCAAGCACCTGGTTGTTAAGCTGACCCGCGCCAAGCTGGAAAGCCTGGTAGAAGAGCTGGTTACCCGCTCCCTGGAGCCGGTAAAAATCGCTCTGCAAGACGCCGACCTGTCCGCTTCTGGTGTAGACGAAGTGATCCTGGTGGGTGGTCAGACCCGCATGCCGCTGGTACAGCAGAAAGTAACCGAGTTCTTCGGCAAAGAGCCGCGCAAAGACGTTAACCCCGACGAAGCCGTTGCCATGGGTGCTGCTATCCAGGGCGCCGTACTGTCCGGTGACGTTAAAGACGTACTGCTGCTGGACGTAACTCCGCTAACCCTGGGTATCGAAACCATGGGTGGCGTTGCGACTCCGCTGATCGACAAGAACACCACTATCCCCACCAAGAAGTCCCAGGTTTTCTCCACTGCGGATGACAACCAGACTGCGGTAACCATTCACGTGGTTCAGGGTGAGCGCAAGCAGGCTGCACAGAACAAATCCCTGGGTCGCTTCGACCTGGCCGATATCCCACCGGCACCTCGCGGCATGCCGCAGATCGAAGTAACCTTCGACATCGATGCCAACGGTATCCTGCACGTACACGCGAAGGACAAGGCCACTGGTAAAGAACAGTCCATTGTGATCCAGGCTTCCTCCGGTCTGTCCGAGGACGAGATCGATAAAATGGTTCAGGACGCTGAGGCGAATGCCGAAGCGGATAAGCAGTTTGAAGAGCTGGTGCAGACTCGCAACACTCTCGACGGCCTGATTTCTGCCACCAAGAAAACTCTGGAAGAAGCTGGCGACAAAGCTACCGCTGAAGAGAAGTCCGCGATTGAAGCGGCTATCACTGAAGCGGAAGAGGCAGTTAAAGGCAACGACAAGGCTGCTATGGAAGCCGCTACTACCAAGCTGACTGAAGCTTCCGGTCCAGTTGCCCAGAAGATGTACGCCGAACAGGCTCAAGCCGCTGGTGCTGAAGGTGCCGCCGGTGCTGGTGCCCAGGGTGAACAGCAGCAGTCCTCCGGTGGTGACGATGCGGTAGACGCAGAGTTCGAAGAAGTTAAGGACGACAAAAAAGAAGGTAAGTAAGCGTTCGCTTGCAATTCCGGCGGCAGCTTTTAAAGTGGCCGCCGGAGAACTTCAGGGGCGCGGCGCCTTACTTTCAGAGGCCCGCGCCCTGTGTTGTTTCAGGTATCCACCAATATTTGCCGTGTTTTTGCAGTTTTGGTGGCGCCCCGCACCCGGGGCTTAGTTAGAAACCGAGAAGTAGAAAGAGAGTTTGGCCGTTCTTGATGCCGGACCAGAGAACATAGTTTTATGTCGAAACGCGATTATTACGAAGTCCTCGGCGTCGAGCGCGGCGCTTCGGATGCAGAGCTGAAGAAAGCCTACCGCCGGGTGGCAATGAAGTTTCACCCGGACCGCAATCCCGATGACAAGGAATCGGAGAACAAATTCAAGGAGGCCAATGAGGCCTACGAGGTTTTGTCGGATTCCGAGAAACGCGCAGCCTATGACCAGTTTGGCCACGCGGGTGTGGAAGGCCAGATGGGCGGTGGCGGCGCCGGTGGATTCGGTGGCTTCTCCGATATTTTCGGCGATGTGTTCGGCGATATCTTCGGTGGTGGCGGCGGTGGCCGTCGCGGCGGCCCTGCTCGCGGTTCCGATCTGCGCTATGACCTGGAGCTGGACCTGGAAGACGCAGTGCGCGGCACCACGGTCAAGATTCGCGTTCCGACTCTGGCGGCCTGTGGCACCTGTAACGGCTCAGGCGCCAAGCCTGGTTCCTCTCCGCAAACCTGTGGCACCTGTGGCGGTGCTGGCCAGGTGCGTATGCAGCAGGGTTTCTTCTCTGTTCAGCAAACCTGTCCCAACTGTCGCGGTCGCGGTACCACTATCTCCGATCCCTGTGGCAGCTGCCATGGTCGCGGTCGTGTAGAGGAAACCAAGACTCTGTCTGTGAAGGTTCCGCCCGGCGTAGATACCGGTGATCGCATTCGCCTCTCCGGCGAAGGTGAAGCCGGGCCCGACGGTGGCCCCGCAGGCGATCTCTATGTGCAGGTTGTGGTGAAAGAGCACGATCTGTTCCAGCGCGATGGCAAGAACCTCTACTGCGAAGTGCCGATCAGTTTTGTTTCCGCAGCCCTTGGTGGCGAGCTGGAAGTGCCAACTCTCGACGGCAAGGTGAAGCTGAAGATCCCGGCAGAGAGCCAGACTGGCAAACTGTTCCGTCTGCGTGGCAAGGGTGTTACCCCGGTGCGCGGTGGTGCAACCGGCGACCTGTTGTGCCGCGTTGTTGTAGAGACTCCGGTGAACCTGTCCGGCAAGCAAAAAGACCTGTTGCAGGAATTTGCCAATACTCTCAGCGAAAAGAAAAACTCACCGCGTCAGACCGGCTGGTTTGAAGGGGTGAAAAACTTCTTTGGGGATATGAAGCTTTAATTGCAGTTATCGCACCGGCAAAACTCAAAACTGTTTTGCGGGTTGCTGTTTCAAAAGGGCTCGGGAGCCATGGCTTCCGGGCCTTTTTTATTTCAAAACAAAGCTTGGCTTCCCAATAAAAGGGGCTATTGAGAAGTTTTGGCTCTCAACCGTGCTGCGAATTCGCTCAGGAATTCCTGTTGGATTTTTTGTGCCTTACGCAGTTGTTCCTTATTTAAAATACCTTCGAGCTCTTTGTGTGTTTCCAGGCTGATCGCCGCGAACTGAGCGCCAATTTCGCCGCGTTGTTTGGGGGTAAGGGTGACTTTATTCGCGCTAAGTAGACCGTACTTTTCCAATACCGCTTTTTTCTCTGCAAAGCTTTTTTGCATAATGGGCAATACGGTTTTTTCCTGTGCCGGGGTGAGCTGCAAGCGCAGCGTCACCCAATCGGTAATGTCGTCATACTTCTCCCAAAAGTCAGCGTTGGCATTTTGCTGCTGGGCGGATGCCGGCGTGCTGCCAAAAGCCAGGCTTAGGGAGATCACTACCACCAGGATGTGTGGTAGATGGTTGGACAGGATCATCAGTCGCATATTGGCGCTCCATTTACCCCTCTCAGTAAAGCGTAGCAGTGGCCGCTGATATCGCTTTTTGCGCAAGTATCCTCTTGGTAATTTAAAAATAAGTGGATATTTCTTTTTGTTTTACTTTTCGGGGGCGGTCGGGAGATTTCAGAGTCACTGATACTGGCTTACTGGTATCTATGCGCTCTATCTGGCGCGTTGTAGAATCCAGAACTTTATAGATTCAGACTGGAGTGCTGAGATGGCGGTAAAAGTGGCGGTGACAGGATTTGGTGGTCGAATGGGGCGGGCATTAGCAGAGGCTTTGTCCCTTTCTGATAAGGCCGAACTCTCAGCAGCCGTGGTGCGGCCGGGTTCCAGTCTGGTAGGCGCTGATGCCGGTGAAGTTGCCGGTCTGGGCCGCAGCGGTCTCGCTATTGTGGATAGTCTCGACAAGGCGGACTTCGATGTACTTATCGATTTTACCGCCCCCCAAGCTACTGTTGAAAATACTGCCTATTGTGCGGAGAAAAACCTCCCCATTGTGATCGGCACTACGGGCTTTGATAGCGAGCAAAAAGCAGCGGTACTGGCCCATGCGGATCAGGTGCCGCTGTGTCTTGCCAGTAATTTTTCCACCGGGGTAAACCTGTGTTTTAAATTGCTGGAAACCGCTGCACGGGTAATGGCAGAAGAGGCCGATATTGAGATTGTCGAGGCCCATCATCGCCATAAAGTGGATGCGCCTTCCGGTACGGCACTAAGTATGGGGGAAGTGATCGCGGAAACTCTGGGGCGCGATCTGGATAAAGTCGCAGTTTACGGCCGAGAGGGACAAACCGGTGCCCGCGATAGGGACACTATCGGTTTTGCCACAGTGCGCGGTGGCGATGTAGTGGGTGAGCACTCGGTAATGTTTTTGGCAGAAGGTGAGCGGGTTGAGATCAGTCATCGCGCCAGCAGCAGGCTCTCTTTTGCCCGCGGTGCCGTGCGCGCAGCCCTGTGGATGATAGGGGAGGAGGGGACTACACGGGCACCGGGGCACTATGATATGCGGGATGTGCTGGGTCTTAACTAATTAGATTTCAAGTAGATAATCTCAGCGCCTGCAGGGGCGCTTTGAAAATTTTGTGGTTTTCATTTTCCCGCCATTTTTGCGGGTAAAACTAAAAAGCCGGTGGCATTCGCTCGACCGGTTACCCTGTAACTTCCTTTGAGGATTCTTGATTGGAAAAGAAGTTGATTGTCGGCAGCGAGGAGTGGTGCGGATTTCCCGCGCTAGGTATCCCGGCGATTAAGGCGCGTGTGGACTCCGGAGCAAAAACTTCCTGTTTGCATGCCTATAACATCCATACCTTTAAGCGCGACGGCGAACCCTGGGTTAGCTTTGAAGCGCATCCACTGCAACACCAGCGGCGTCCATCGGTGCGTTGCGAGGCGAGGCTTCTGGATAAGCGGCTGGTGCGCAGCTCTTCTGGAGAAAGTGAGAGGCGTCCGGTGATTCGCACATCTATCTCCATCGGTGGCAGTGTCTGGGATATCGAATTAACCCTGACCAACCGTGACAGCATGGGTTATCGCATGTTGTTGGGGCGAGAGGCCATGATGGGGCGCATGCTGGTGGATCCGGCAGAGAGCTTCTGTATTGGTGATATCCCGAAAAGCCAATTGGATGAATATTATCGGGATGAGCACCATATTGCCGGTACTGGCCTGCGCATTGGATTGCTGGCATCGAATCCGGACCTCTATAGCAACCGGCGCATTATGGAGGCGGGGGCCGAGCGCGGGCACCGTATGAGTTTTCTCGATATCCGCCAGTGTTATATGAAACTCGATCCCGATGAACCGGAAGTGCACTACCGGGACGGCCGCATACTTAACAGCCTGGATGCGGTGATTCCCCGTATTCGTCCCAGCCAGACGTTTTACGGTTGTGCACTGACGCGGCACTTTGAGAGCCTGGATATTTTTGCACTGAATGGTTCGGCCGCTATCAGCCAATCGCGGGATAAACTGTTTTCTCTGCAGTTGTTGCAGCAAAGTGGTTTGAATATTCCCACTTCCGGATTTGCCAACTCTCCGGTGGATACCAACGAGTTGATCGAAATGGTGGGGGGAGCACCGCTGGTGGTGAAATTGCTGGAGGGGACCCAGGGGCGCGGTGTTGTCCTTGCGGAAACCCGCAAGGCCGGTGAATCGGTGATTAATGCGTTTAAGTCCCTGAAGGCAAATCTTCTGGTACAGGAGTTTATTCGCGAAGCGCAAGGTAAGGATCTGCGCCTGTTTGTCATCGATGGTCGCGTGGTGGCCTCGATCCAGCGAGAGGCTGCGCCGGGAGAGTTCCGCGCCAATATTCACCAGGGTGGCACCGCTTCGGTAGTGAAAGTCACTGCAGAGGAAAAACGCCTGGCGATCAAGGCGGCTAAGGTGCTGGGGCTCAAAGTGGCGGGTGTGGATATTATCCGATCCCGCAAGGGGCCGCTGTTGCTGGAGGTAAATTCTTCACCGGGGCTTGAGGGGATTGAGAGCGCTACACGCAAGGATGTTGCCGGGGCCATGATCGTCTCTATTGAAAAGGCGCTGAAGTGGCGCCCAATTGTGGCGGGGGAGGACCGTCAGGGGCTGTAACTTTGGCCCCCGGCGGTGGGCTTTGCGGTGGGCTAACCTGAGTAGGTGGCCGGGCTTTTCGCTGGCGCGCAAATAGAGCCGCAGCGAGGCCTGGTCGCTGCGGGTACCAGCCCACCGCAGCTTCCTTTCGGGAGGTGCAAACCGCAGGGTTTGAGCTTCTATGACGATATGCAGCCTCCGTTCACTCCGCGCTATTCCGGCTCTACTCATCCTTCTTCTAGCCGTTTCACTTGCCAGCCCCGCTTCGCTGGCGGCGGTGCAGCTCTCCGATACGCCTCTTGGGCGGCGGGTGATGGTGGACTATATCGTGCACTTTGCCTACCACCTGCAGTGGCCGGTCAATGCCTTTTCCAACAGCAGTGCCCCTTTCAAGGTATGTCTGATGGGCGGGGACTCCCTCAGCGAGCCACTGGCAGCCCGGTTCAAGAACCAGCGTATCGATGGGCGCGATGTGGAGCTTGAGAAAATTGAGGTTAAGGAGATGCTGCGTGCGCGCAAGTGCCAGATCGTGGTACTGAGCACCCTGGATCGCCCCACGATTATCAAGGCCTTGGTTGCACTGGAGTTCTTCCCGGTGCTGACAGTTAGCGATGCCGAGCGCTTTGCCGCCACTGGGGGTATGATCGAGTTTGCCGATAGCGGCCGGGAAGTGGCCCTGCGTATGAACAAGACCATGCTGGAGAAGGCGGAGCTGAAAATGGGCAGCAGTCTTTTCCGCCTGGGCCGCAAGCCGGAGTGAGTATTTTGGCGAAAGTGGCCTGGCGTATTTTTGCACTAGCGCCCAGAGGCGAAATCGCGTAGAATCTGCGCCCGAATTTGGGCCGGTGCCGCGAAGCTTAATCGCGCAGCGCGAGCCCACCAAAAAGCCGGTGGCAAGCATCGGCCAATTTGTGAGAGCCGCGCGTGAAAAGATTTTTAAAGCGAGATGAAGCTGCGATGTTTCATCTCGCTTTTTTATGCGCGAGACAGTCAGGAGTCGCGTGCTCCAAAGCCCACAAACCCCGCCCGGAAGCAGTTCTGAAGATTGGAGTTCAATTTGACTAAAGCTGTCCCTACGTCGGAGGCTTTCATGCCCCACAACTTTATGCAGAGTACAACTCCCGCGCTGCTGGTGCTCGCTGATGGTAGTGTCTTTGAAGGACGCGCAATCGGTGCCCATGGCAGTTCTGTTGGCGAGGTAGTGTTCAACACATCCATGACCGGTTACCAGGAGATCCTCACCGACCCCTCCTATGCCCGCCAGATTGTGACTCTGACCTACCCGCACATCGGCAACACTGGCACTAACCAGGAAGATGAGGAGTGCGCTGAAATCTGGGCTGCCGGCCTGGTAATCCGCGACCTGCCGCTGCTGGCCAGCAGCTTCCGCAACGAACAGTCCCTGGAAGACTACCTGCGCGAGCGCAATATCGTTGGTATCGCCGATATCGACACTCGTCGCCTGACCCGTCTGCTGCGCGACAAGGGTGCACAGAGCGGTTGCATCGTTGCCGGTGACAATATCGACCGCGAAGAAGCCCTGGCCAAGGCCAGGGAATTTGCCGGTCTGAAAGGGATGGACCTGGCCAAGGTAGTGAGCACCAAGGAAGCCTACCCCTTTAGCGAAGGTACCTGGGAACTGGGCGAAGGCCACAAGGCCGCGCCGGAACAGCCCTTCAAAGTAGTGGCTTACGACTTCGGTGTGAAGCGTAATATTTTGCGTATGCTGGTGGATCGCGGCTGTGACATCACCGTAGTACCGGCGGAGACTCCAGCTTCCGAAGTCCTGGCGATGAATCCCAACGGTGTATTCCTGTCCAATGGCCCCGGTGACCCCGAGCCCTGTGAATACGCAATCACCGCTATCCGCGAAATCCTGGACGCGGGGATTCCCACCTACGGCATCTGCCTGGGCCACCAGCTGTTGGGCCTGGCGGTGGGCGGTAAAACTGCCAAGATGAAGTTCGGTCACCACGGTGGTAACCACCCGGTACAGGACCTGAACAGCACCAAGGTGATGATCACCGCGCAGAACCACGGCTTCGAAGTGGACGCCGACAGCCTGCCGGACAATGTGGAAGTTACCCACAAGTCCCTGTTCGACGGTACCTTGCAGGGTATTCACCTGAAGGACAAGCCGGCCTTCAGCTTCCAGGGACACCCGGAAGCGAGCCCGGGCCCACACGATGTGGCGCCGTTGTTCGACCACTTTATCGATTTGATGAAAGAGCGCGCCTAAGGGCGTAGCCGCCCAGGGTCGGGCAAATAACCGCCGCTTTTGCGGCGGTTATAAGGAGACTCTGAATAACGCCGTAATACCTCTGCGGGTCCTTGAAGGCTGCAGATGTTAGGCGCAGCTCGCCGCGAATGGCCGTAGCCCTTTGCAAGAGCTGCAACGCAGCAGCTGTGGCCTTCAAGGCCCGCCCTTCGGGGCTTGCAGAGCGATTCACACTCCGCGTTGCGACTTCTTGAAAGGTCTAGACATTCCTGCGAAGCCGCGCCTTGATTGTGAACCGCTCTCCAAGCCAGAGGCATCACGGAGTTGTTTAGAGTCTCCTTAACAAGAAACGAATGAAATTTAGCGCAGCCGGCCTTAGCCGGTAGTAGAACGGAAGAAAGATGCCAAAACGCACAGATATCCAAAGCATTCTGATTATCGGCGCAGGCCCCATCGTGATCGGCCAGGCGTGCGAATTTGACTACTCCGGCGCTCAGGCCTGTAAGGCGCTGCGCGAAGAGGGTTACCGGGTGATCCTGGTGAACTCCAACCCGGCCACCATCATGACCGACCCGGCCATGGCCGATGCCACTTACATCGAGCCGGTGGAGTGGCGCACCGTTGCCAAGATTATCGAGCAGGAGCGCCCCGACGCCATCCTGCCTACCATGGGCGGCCAGACTGCATTGAACTGCGCCCTGGACCTGGACAAGCACGGTGTCCTGAAGGAATTCAATGTCGAGCTGATCGGTGCGGACAAAGACGCTATCGAGAAAGCGGAAGACCGCGACCTGTTCGACAAGGCGATGAAGGCGATCGGCCTGGAAACTCCGCGCGCCAAGATCGTCCACTCCATGGAAGAGGCGAAGAAGGTGCCGGAAGAGTTCGGCTTCCCGGTCATTATCCGTCCATCCTTCACCATGGGTGGTTCCGGTGGCGGTGTGGCCTACAACTGGCCGGAGTTTGAAGAGATCTGTAAGCGCGGTCTCGACCTCTCCCCCACCAACGAACTGTTGATCGACGAATCCCTGCTCGGCTGGAAAGAGTACGAGATGGAAGTGGTTCGCGATAAGAACGACAACTGCATCATCGTATGTTCCATCGAGAACTTCGACCCGATGGGCGTACACACCGGTGACTCCATCACCGTGGCCCCGGCGCAGACGCTGACCGATAAGGAATACCAGCTGATGCGCAACGCCTCTATCGCGGTATTGCGCGAGATCGGCGTTGAAACCGGCGGCTCCAACGTACAGTTCGGCGTTTGCCCGAAGACTGGCCGCGTGGTGGTGATCGAGATGAACCCCCGCGTATCCCGCTCCTCCGCACTGGCCTCCAAGGCCACCGGCTTCCCGATCGCCAAGGTCGCGGCCAAGCTGGCTGTGGGTTACACCCTGGATGAGTTGCAGAACGATATCACCGGCGGTGCTACCCCGGCGTCCTTCGAGCCGTCCATCGATTACGTTGTCACCAAGATTCCGCGCTTTACCTTCGAGAAATTCGGTGAAGCCGATGCGCGCCTGACCACCCAGATGAAGTCTGTGGGTGAAGTGATGGCCATCGGCCGCACCTTCCAGGAGTCCATGCAGAAAGCCCTGCGCGGCCTGGAAGTGGGCAGCTTCGGCCTGGAAAGCAAGATTGACCCGAGCAAAGACGGCGCTGAGACCCGTCTGCGCAGCGAACTCTCCGTGCCCGGTGCCGAGCGTATCTGGTATGTGGGCGACGCCTTCCGCATGGGCATGAGCGTCGGCGAAGTTTACGACCTGTCCGGTATCGATCCCTGGTTCCTGGTGCAGATCGAAGAGCTGATCAAAATTGAAGAGCCGCTCAAGTCACTACCTACCTCAGCGTTGACTGCTGAGCATATGCGTTTCCTCAAGCGTAAGGGCTTCTCCGATCGTCGCCTCGCAGACTTGCTGGGGGTGAGCCAAAAGAGTGTGCGTGAATTCCGCCACAAGCTGGGTGTATTCCCGTCTTACAAGCGCGTAGACACCTGTGCCGCTGAGTTCAGCACCTCCACTGCTTATATGTACTCCACTTACGATGAGGAGTGCGAAGCGCAGCCGTCTGACAAAAAGAAAATCATGGTACTCGGTGGTGGCCCCAACCGTATCGGTCAGGGCATCGAGTTTGACTACTGCTGTGTACACGCCGCTCTGGCGATGCGCGAAGACGGTTATGAGACCATCATGGTCAACTGTAACCCGGAGACTGTTTCCACCGACTACGACACTTCCGACCGCCTCTACTTCGAGCCGGTAACCCTGGAAGACGTTCTGGAAATCGTTGCCAAAGAGAAGCCGGAAGGCGTGATCGTACAGTTCGGCGGCCAGACTCCGCTGAACCTGGCGCGCTACCTGGCCAACGAAGGTGTGCCGATTATTGGTACCACCCCAGAGCAGATCGACCGCGCCGAAGACCGCGAGCGCTTCCAGCAGATGATTATGCGTCTCGGCCTCAAGCAGCCAAAGAACGCTATCGTGCGCTCTGTTTCCGAAGCCATCCAGGCGGCGAAAGACGTGGGCTACCCGCTGGTTGTGCGCCCGTCTTACGTACTGGGCGGCCGCGCTATGGAGATCGTCTACAAAGAAGACGAGCTGCTCACTTACATGAAAGAAGCGGTGCAGGTTTCCGACGAAGCGCCGGTACTGCTGGATCACTTCCTCAACGCCGCCATTGAGGTGGATATCGATGCGGTGTCCGATGGCAAAGACGTTGTGATTGGCGCCATCATGCAGCACATTGAACAGTGTGGTGTTCACTCCGGTGACTCCGCCTGCTCCCTGCCGCCTTACAGCCTGCCGGCGGATGTGCAGGACCGTATGCGTGAAGAGGTGAAAGCCATGGCTCGCGAGTTGGGCGTAGTCGGCCTGATGAACACCCAGCTGGCCTACCAGGACGGCGAGATTTACGTGATCGAGGTGAACCCGCGCGCTTCCCGTACTGTGCCTTTCGTTTCCAAGTGCATCGGTACTTCACTGGCGAAAGTGGCTGCGCGTTGTCAGGCAGGTATCAGCCTGAAAGAGCAAGGTTTCATTGAAGAGATCGTACCGGACTACTACTCCGTGAAAGAGTCGGTATTCCCGTTCAACAAGTTCCCGAAAGTGGACCCGATTCTCGGTCCCGAGATGAAGTCCACCGGCGAAGTGATGGGCGTAGGCGCTACCTTCGCAGAGGCCTTCGACAAGGGCCTGGTTGCCGCTGGCGATCGCCTGCCGGAGTCCGGACGCGCATTTATCTCTGTGCGTGACTTCGATAAGGCGGATGCAGTGGGCGTAGCTCGCGATCTGGTAGAGCTTGGCTTCGAAGTAATTGCCAGCCGCGGCACCGCCAAGGTCTTGCAAGAAAACGATATTCCCGTTACAACCGTCAACAAGATGAGTGAAGGTCGCCCGCATATCGTCGATATGATTAAGAACGACGAGATTGCACTGGTGGTTAATACCACCGAAGGGCGCCAGGCGATTCGCGACTCTGCGGATATCCGTCGCAGTGCTGAGAACCACCAGGTGTGTTACACCACCACCCTGGCGGCGGCCCAGGCCATGGCGATGGCCATGCGTCAGGAGCAGCCGCTACAGGTTCGCCGTCTGCAAGACCTTCACCAGCGTGTCGTAAAGCTTTCCTAATAGCTTTAAAACCAATTTGTGAAATCCAACCGGGCCCCGTGAACTCACCGGGCCCGGTTTCGTCGTAACAATAATGGAGGTCCCACATTGAACCGGGTACCAATGACCGTTGAAGGCGCAGAGGCGCTGCGTTCAGAACTGGACAATCTGAAAAAAGTTGAACGCCCTACAGTTGTACAGGCGATTGCCGAAGCGCGCGAACACGGTGATTTGAAGGAAAATGCCGAATACCACGCGGCGCGAGAGAAGCAGGGCTTTATCGAGGGTCGTATCCAGGAAATCGAAAGTAAGCTTTCCCACTCTCTGGTCATTGATGTGAAAAGCATCGAGCCCAGCGACAAGGTAATTTTCGGCACTACGGTAACGATTATTCACCTGGATGACGATAAAGAAGTCACTTACAAAATTGTTGGCGACGATGAAGCCGATGTGAAACAGCACAAGATCTCGGTGAACTCCCCGATTGCCCGTGCGCTAATTGGCAAGGAAGTCGGTGATGTGGTGGTAGTACACACTCCTTCCGGTGCTGTGGAATACGAAATCGACGCGGTTGAGCACCTGTAAATTTCAGGTGATAAAAAAGGGCGGCCATGGGCCGCCCTTTTTTATTATTGCCAGGTCTACTGGAAAATGTAGCTCTGGTTAGCGTGGCCGGACTGCATGACCATGGCAGTTTCTTCGGTACCAAATTGTCCCACCAGGCTGTAATTGTTGTGTCCTGATTGATGGGCCATTGCAGTGTGCCCTACACCGATCTGTCCCAGGTAGACATCGTTGTGGTGGCCTCTCTGACGGGTACGTGCTGTGTGGTTGTACCCAGCCTGGGAAATATCTGCTTCGTGGTTGTGGCCACGCTGACGTATACGGCCATAGTGATCACCACCTACCTGGCGAATATCAGCATCGTTGGATTCACCGGACTGGCGCATGCCCGCATCGTGGCCGAAGCCGCTCTGGTAGGTATCCGCATTGTGCAGTTCGCCTCTCTGACGGATAACCACATCAGAACCGACACTGACAACCTGGGTAGCGGTTGCGGTGTTGTGACTGTCGTTTTGAATGATGATTACGGAGTTGTCAGCACCTAAAAACTGGTAGGTGAGGGCATAGTGATTATTACCGGACTGCTGATGCGCAGAATAGCTGCCAATTTGTCCATACTGGAGAGTTTCGGAAACGTTGTAAGTTCCTGACTGGAAGCTGAAAGACTCATTGCCGACGCCGCCGGTTTGCAGTAATTCCGCTGAATGGTGATCCCCTTCCTGGTACTGATAGCCATAGCTGCCGAATTCGGCGTTGTGAACAATATCCGCGCTGTTGTGATCGCCATGCTGTTCTTGCATGGCGTTGTTATTCCAGGTCAGAGGTCCGGTCTGAGTGATAGTGGCGCTGTTGTGGCCACCATGCTGGTCCTGAGTTGCAGTGTTACCACCCGCATAAGCGGTTCCACTGATGGCCAGGGTTATAGCTACGGCGATAGGGGTCAAGGTTTTCATGAATGTCTCCATTACTACAAACTTCAATGAGCATTACACGGTGAAATAACAGCCTGAGTGGCTGAAAAGTGGTGGCACGTCATCCTGCGCCAGGGATTTTACAGCAGGTGCACCTAGCCGTAAGGCCGGGTATCACTGTAAAGGGGGGGAGCAGCGTTGCCATAAAGGCATTGCCGCCAGTTAAATAGAAAAACGGGAGAGTGGGACTGATACATTTTGATGGCTTCCCTGATACTGCTTAGGGGTCCAATAATTCGTTCCGTCCTCCTCAGTCTTGTTGTTGCAATGGGATGCGGCTATAGGAAGTAAGTCCTAATTTGTTGGGAATAAAGTTTTACATGTTGATTTAAAAGCTGTAGCAAGAAAAGTGATCTTTGGCAGTGTTGCAAGTTAGATGTACTTGCCGAAAAGGGCGGCCGATTTGTGGTGGGTAAGACAGAACAGAGAAGCCTGAATTCCACTTCAGTCGGTACATGGAGATTTTTTCTCGCATAGATGCTGATGTCAAATTTAGTAGAAACGACTGGCTGAAAAATACCGGGGTCTGTGAGGCCCCGGGTATAGTATCTAAAACCTACTGATGCACGATAGCGGTATTTCCGGTACCAACCTGAGTGATATTTGCAGACTCAGCAAACCCTGTCTGGATTACAGTGGCACTGTTCATGCCTCCAGATTGATTCACAATTGCAGTATGGCCTCCGCCGAGACCGCTGTCGCCAGATTGCATAATAGTGGCCTGGTTCATGAATCCGTCCTGATGGACAAAGGCGCTGTTGTACCAGGAAACCTGCACAATTGTGGTGTTATTGCTTTCACCATTTTGGATTATATCGGCTTCGTTATACATGTCAGACTGGGTAATGTCAGCAACTTGGGAAGTACCTGACTGACTGATGTTGGCGTAGTGGCCTGATCCCTCCTGGCTGATCATAGCGTCGTGATAAGAGCCCTCTTGATAGATATAAGCCTCTGAGTTAAAGCTCGCATACTGACCAATAAGAGCACCATGTATGTCGCCAACCTGCTCGATAACCGAAACATTGTCGCTACCAAAATGTTGGTGTATTTCCGCTTGGCTATTAGCGCCACTTTGACGAATTATCGCTTCGCTATTCTGTACTGATACCTGATATGTGCTGGCACTATTGTCCATTCCTAATTGATAGATCTGCACAGTATTACGAATGCCACCCACCTGTAAGCTATATACGTCATTCAGCGCTCCATCCTGAACTTGATAAATGGTGCTGTCGGTCTCGTTAACCTGCATCGCCTCAGCATTGTGATGGCTGCCGTTTTGAGTTACTTCGACATGATTGTCAATAGCGCTGTTGTCAGTTTGATCCACAGTAGCGGCATTATTGCTGCCATCCTGTAAAACAATTGACGTATTGTCTGCAGCATGGGTGATACCAACTGCCGACATAAGAATGGCAAGAGGTAAAATCGTAACCTTCCTCACTGTGTACTCCCGTAATTAAAATATATTCATATCAACTTTAATTTCTGCGGATTCATAGACTTTTGAACACATAAAAAGATAAAAAACCTGTACTGAAAAATTCTAGCTGAATCGAACAGGAAATCAGTGCCTTTGTAGTTTTATCTTTGAAGGCGTTCATTTGTACTGCTCTCTTTAAATTTATGCTTGATTTCTAAAATCTAATTCAGATTTTAAGATCACATTAATCTTCTGAGGGATAATAAACTTGCCTAATTATCATCCTTACCAAACTATAAATAGCTGTGCATAAACACACTTGGAATCAAGTAATACCTGCAATTCCCTTATTCTGAAAACATGATTACCTTGTTGCCCATAAAAAAATCAGTCGGTGACCTTCCACCCTGGCTCGCTCTTGGTCTACTATTCAGACGATCTATTAAAAATTGAACCTGCTCGTTTATTACTTTATTAATGCCGGTATCTTTTGGAGATTACTGTCGAATGAAACCAAGACATAAATTTCACCAAAAATTGATAAAAGGCGGTCAATCAATGACCGCCATAAGCTATTCTCTCTGGGGAGCTATTGCGTAACCACGCCGACATTACCTATGCCAACTTGGCTAGCTATTGCAGTTTCGTTAAACCCTGTCTGTGTGGTGGAATGGATGTTGAGTAATCCAACCTGGGTAGATGTCGCGTTATTAAGGAAACCAATTTGGTTTTTGGTGGCAACATTCAATAGACCAACCTGGTTGGATTGTGCATCATTGAATCCGCCTACCTGAGAATGCAGTGCAAAGTTCAAGCCGCCGGTCTGAAGTATGCCGGAATCATTAAAGAGGCCAGTTTGAATTGATGTAGCATTATTTAAAGCACCCAGCTGGATTGAAGACGTATTGTTAAAGGTGCCAACTTGGGTGTGGAACCCGCTATTTAATACTCCGGTTTGAGAGACTGTGGCAGTATTGAACGCACCCAGGGGTTGTACCACTGAAGCGAGGTTGAGTAGTCCATTTTGACTGATATTAGCAATATCAAAGAAACTGATAGTCTGCAGAGTAGTCGCAAAGTTTACAGATCCAGTTTGAGCAATGTTGGCCGAACTGCCTATGGATGGTGCTGTTTGTGTTGTTGTCCCAACATTTGCGGTCCCAGCCTGGGTAATAGTTGCGGTAGTCGCAGTAGAGCCGACCTGGGAGGATGTGGCCGCATTAAATGCACCAACTTGGGTATGGCTGATAATGCTATTACTATTTCCTACGGACTGTAATGCGGTTGACACATTAAATAACCCATCCTGGGTTTGAAGAATGGTGTTGTTGATAACCCCGGGACCGACCTGCGTTGCGGTGGCCAGGTTTCCAACTCCAAGCTGGTCTTGAACAGCTGTGTTATTTGCCGCGAAAGCACTTGCGGATACTGTAAGGGCAAGTGCTGCTGCGATTGGAGCTAAGTTTTTCATGTTAAACCTCTAACTTCCTATTACGAGTGATTTGATATCCATATTCAAAAGGTTTGGCCGGTATTCCTACTGCACTATTATGCCGACGTTGCCAGTACCGACCTGAGTGGCAACAGCGGATTCATTAAATCCAAACTGGGTAATGGTATGCAGGTTTGCAGTGCCCACCTGATTGACGGTTGCATCGTGACCTAATCCAAGCTGGGTAACGGTAGAAATGTTCAGTATACCCAGTTGATTGGTGAGGGCACTGTGGAAGGAGCCGGTTTGGGTATGAAAGGAGACGTTACTGAAACCAGTCTGCAATGTTAATGATTCACTACCTAAGCCAGCCTGAAAAACAAAAGCGTTATTGAGAGTGCCCACCTGAGTTGAAACTGAAGTATTGACTGACCCTGTTTGGATGTGAGTGGCTGTATTGATTTCGCCAGCTTGATTGACAACGGCAGTATTAGCGCTACTGAGCGTTTGGGTAATATTTGCAATGTTAAAATCACCCACTTGGTTGACTGAGGAGAGGTCCTGTGTGCTAGCAGTTTGAGTTACGATACCACTATTAAAATTACCGGTTTGGTTGATAAGTGCTGTGGATGCGAATGCCGGTGCAGATTGCGTGGTAATGCCTGTGTTTCCATTACCAACCTGAACTATGGAAGCTGTGTTCAGAACCCCGCCAGACTGGGTGGATGTGGCACTGTTAAGAGCGCCAGTTTGGAGGTGGTTGATAGTATTTAGGTCACTGCCAAGAGTTTGTAATACAGTTGAATTATTGACAGTGCCGACCTGAGTTTGCAATACCAGGTTGTTGTCATTACCTGGGCCAACTTGAGTGGAACTTGCTATGTTACCGACTCCTGCTTGATTTTGATTTGTAGTGTTATTAGCTGCAAACACACTACCACTTACGGCAACAGCAATCGCTACTGCTATTGGGGTTAATGTCTTCATTAGATACTCCTTTACTGCAGACGCATTTGATACCAGCGAAATTCAGCGCTGTGATTAATTGACACCTATCCTGGTGTCAAAGATTACTAAAAAACTATTTAACTCTTGTAAAGAGTCAAACGAACTTTGAATCCGTGAATGAATATTACTACCAGTGCCAGATACTTTCTTGGAACTGGATAAACTTCGTTAGGATGGCGATATTGCTCTGGTGCTAGTTTGATAATTCAGATGTTTCCAAGCTGCTAAATTTGAAACCTTGCTGAAGAAGAATCGACTGGGTCTAGAGAGGAAGATATCTATACGGCTGCCTAATGTATGCATGACTTTATGTCCAAAAGGTGTAACAACAATGAATTAGATATATTTATAGTGTTGTTTGAATCAGTTAGATTGGCTATGGGAGAAAAGTCACAAAAAAATAGGAAGATAGTTCAATTTTCTTGTGTTAATTTTTGTTAAAAATAATATTATTTTTTATTTAAATGACAGGCTTTGTATTTGATCCTGGTAGGAAGGTGTTCGCTTAGATTTTCTTAAGTCTGGGATTTTTACTGTGTAATAGAAATAAATATGTCAATCGTATTAGGTTAGAGCGTAAATAGTCAATAGAGATATCTCAGGCAGAATGTAGAGAGGGTTGTGCGGCGATACTATTCAAGATCCGGTAAAAATTAGCTTCAGTCGTATTGGCTAATATAGGTGGTGGTTGCGCTGCCTGTTACCGTAACAGAGGTGTGTAAGCCATTCCCGCTTTGGTATATGTGGACCTTGTGTAATATGCCAATTTCTTGCACATGGGCGCTGTTCTGTATACCGAACTGGGAGATGCCTGCCGTATTTCCCATACCGTACTGCTCTATATCAATAAGGTTCTCATAGCCTACCTGGATTAGCCCACTCAAATTTTGATCCCCGACCTGACGGGAAAGAATAACATTGTCTTCACCGGCCTGGGTGACAGAGAGGCTGTTTCGATTACCATCCTGGTGTGCCGAAGTGTAATTAGCCTGTCCGGTCTGGCGTACATTGATATGATTTACACCGCCTTCCTGATTTGTAACTGTTAGGTTGGATACCGAGAGTAGATTTGCAGCACTCAGCTCACCAGATACTGCCAGTTCACTGCTGGAATCCAGATCGGAGGCACAGCAGAATCCAGAAGTTAAAAGAAGAGCGACGGCAAGGTCTAGTGATTTATGGTGCTTGTAAATGCTCAATATTTTTCCCTCAGCCTCTTAAGTTCGACCTGTCATGAGCAAACTCATTACATGATCACAGTGCTGTCATTCAAATAGTATTGCAGCACGGGATTGTTGATATCGTCGGGATTCGCCAGTGCCCAGGAGTTGTGGATAATACCCTCGCTGATCAGGTGGATCACTGCCGATTCCATTGCAGAAAGCATAGCAAGCTGTGCGGGCTCATTAAATGTTGTTCCTGCCTCAAGTTCTAATAGGCGTCTGAATCTGATATAGCGGAATACATCGGCACTGATTGCTTTTGAGTATACTGTTTTTGACGTGAGTACGGAGTGAAGAATTTGTCCGGAACGTATATCAATTGCACGTAAATTAACTGTTACTTGGTCGACACGATATTGCTCATCAGCACCAATACCAAAGTATCGTGCGCCAGCACCACCAGTCTGAATGTTCTGATCGTAAGCGACAATTCCCCCTTCTAGTAATACATTTGCAGCGATCAAGGTTGGCAGAGGGACGGTGTTATTGGCAGGTGCATCTGGTTTGGTGAGTCCGGCTCGGATGATTTTACGTTCGGTCAATAAATTCTGTAGCCCTTCACGCTCAAGAGCGATAAACCACCCTGACTCATTCAATACATCCGTTAACATCGCTGCACCACCCTGAGTGACAGCGGTTGAGAAGCTACTATTTGGAGCTGGTTTGTATTGCCCAGTTTGATCGCGAAAGCTATATACTGCAGCTAGAATTTTACCTCTGGGCTCAGGTAGATTGAGCAGATCCCTATAGGTATTCATACGGGGAGTTAGCATTGCATCAGTATGGCCAGGGCCGAAAAGTGCGTCACCAAGACTCTTCACTGCGGAGCAACCGCTAAGTGTTAGTAAGAACGCCAGTGCGAGCAAAGTTATGGCTTTTTTTATTGCATTACGCATTGCCAGTTTTTCCTTCGGAGTTGGATATTACACTAGTTAGTCGGATTGAGCCCACTCACAATGATTTCGCTTTTATCTCCAGTACCGCGGTCGGTGATCAACACAGTTAATACACCGTCGTTGTCAACGATCTGCACGATAAAATCATCTGTAATTAATTCACCACTGTTGCCATCACCTACATCGGTGAGCAGCTGATTGAGTAGTCGGGTTTCCAGGGAGTCGGTAAAACGATCCAGTGCGCTAGGTTGTTCGTACAAGCTATCCGGCTTATCAGGATCCTCATTTCTGTCCTGTGATTGGGCATTTTGTAGTAGATAGGTTCCATTTAATGGATTTCCACCAAAATTAGGGTTTACCGGCTCGTAAATTAACTCAGTGGTATTTCCATTGCTGGATAAAAGCAATGCTACGGACAGGGCGGTGGAATTTATCAAAGATCTGATTTTCATTAGAACTCATCCTTTCCTAAATCAAAATTATCAATAAACACACTTGTTACGCGATCTTGTAAGACTGCTTGGTGGATATACTGTGCTGCTTCATCAGCCAACTGATGTATGTTATTTGTGCTCGGGCTGATAAAGCGTCGAAAAACAATTTTGTCGTTATACGTTACCCAGATCAGGTTGCCCCACCGTGCGGAGGGGCGTTCGTAAACGGTTAAGTTGTATGTGGAATCTGGATAGTTCAGATTTCTGTATTCGCTCAAGTAACGAGAAAAATCATGCCCGGTGCGTGTTATTGTGCGGTCGATGTTAAACCCGCTTATTTCATCCTCTAACTTCCCTGAGTCGGTGTCTGCTGTGGGGACAGTTGTATCGTCTTGGGCTAGGGCAAGTGATGTGCAGACGAGCATAATCAGAGGACTTAGCCTCATATTTTCTCTTCCTGAAGATTGATTTTTGCCCAATTGCTAGCTTGTATACGGTTCTTTACACCGATTTTTCGGAAAATATTGTACATGTGGTTTTTAACTGTGTGTTCACTCAAGTGCAGCTTGGTAGCAATCGCACTATTTGGTTCACCTGTGGTTAGCTGTTCCAAAATTTCCTGTTCTCTGCGTGTCAGTGGTCGGATATTTGGATTGCTGTGATTTTGTCTGCTTTCGCAACTGTGAATAGCGGTATTTAGTTTATGTATCAAGTTTTCCTGGCAAGTATTGCTGTCGCAAAGTAAATAGAAACCACTTTGGCGTAGTCTCTCCATGACGCTTGTTGGCATATCTGCTGGAAAATTAATAAGGAAAGATTTTGGGTGTTTTATCTTTTTTAATTCGGATAAAAATTCCTGGGATTGTGAGGGGATGCCAATTTTCCAGCAGTCAATAATGATTGCCTCGTAGTGCTGAAGGCAATGTCGTTGTTTTCCAATACTTTCCTTTTCCCAGGAAAGCAAGATGGATTGAGAGAATAGTGAAAATAAAAGATCGCCTTGAAGGCCGGAGTTGCTAAAAAAAAGAACCGGCATATACCTCGTACCTCTCCTTGATATAGATAGATCTCTCTTAAAATAAGAGTTTGATCTTCCATCGACTCCTGTCGTTTAGGTTTCCAAAATTACCCCACGTTATCTCCATGACGACGTGGGAGTCAGCGTAAAAAACATATTTAGCGTGTTAGGGAAAAACACTCACTCAATGAGAATTTAGTTTGGAGTGTAGACGTAGGAGTGGTAGTACCAAGGAAAAAATGTGCCTTATTTATTCTGTGTGAATATTTTTATATTTATGTTTTTGTGATTTTTCAAAAGATAAAGAGTTTTTTGCTTTTAAAGCTTTCAATATATAAGCGTGTAAATTGCGTTTTTGGCATTTAGTGGCTTGTTCGTGGTGCTGTTTGTTTTTTTTTGGCAAGTATTGTGTTTAATTGACATCTCCCTGTACTCAGTTTCAACTGGATACAGGTTTTATTTCGCGGCTGCAGAATTGTTAAAGCGATACCTGGAAAAACTATTTTTAGATGTCCTTCTAGCTGTTCCTCTTTTGACTGACTGTTACAGGGCAGGACTTAATAGTTGATTACTGTGGCAGGTTTTCCTGTGATCTACGGGGTTTGGGTTATTTACCATTGCGCAAATGTCGCCGTACTCCTGTACAAATTGTGAACTTTTGGGCGAATGTATTGTCCGCAGCTGTTAGGATGGAGGCCAATTGGGCCGATCGAAGGGGGGAGATATGAGTCAACTAATACAAAGTTTACCATTTTGGCTATGGGGCATCCTGGGGCTGGTTATTTTGTTCCTGGCCCGTGAGCCTGTTCATCGCGCTGTTTATGCTTTAGCGCGCCTGGGCCATCGAGCTTTGAGATTTATCGCGAGTAATATCGACTCTACAGAGCAGCGCCTGGTAGAACGTAATCGTGAAGTGCTTTTTGCCGAGGGAAGGGATGCGGCAGAGCGCCAAATTGAGAGGGAGTTTGAGCGTATAGAGCAAACGGTTCAGCGGGATCTGGCATTGTATCCAACATTACACCGTAAGCTTTGTGAACAGCTCAGTAGTTTGGATGAAGACTATGTACGCAGTGCTGAGATAGCGCCGGAACCATCCAACTGGGCCAGAGCTATTCGCGCCGTTTCGGAAATTCCCGGCAAAGAAGACCCGCTGGTAGCCGATGTGCTCGATACTATTAACCAGTCTATGCGCAAGGCCGAGTCCAAAGCTCTGGAGTCTTACCGTGAGTCCACTCGGGAGAGGCATCAATTACTAAAGCGTATGCTGCCCAGTTGGCGCGCTATGCTTTCAACTCTGGGACGTATTAACAAAAATGTTGAGTCAGTTATTCGGCGAGCCAAAGCTCTGGATGCTCATATGGAGCGCTATGAGGAAATTTTGCAGGAAACGGATAAGAGTCTTCATTTGCTTTCTTCATCCTCTTTCAGCCGTTTCCTGACTGCCTCTCTGGTATTAATGGTTGCTTTAGCTGGCGCCTTGGTGAATTTTCAATTACTGGCACAACCTATGGTGGCAGTGTTGGGGCCCGACGCCTCACTTGGCGGTTATAGCCTCGCCAATATTTCAGCAGCGGTGATTATCTTTTTACAGGTCAGTGTGGGATTGGTGATCATGGAGTGCCTTCAGGTTACACGCATGTTTCCTTCGCTAGGCTCCCTGGGAGAGGGTACGCGCAGGTCGTTATTGGGAGTGGCCCTGGCCCTATTAGTGATTTTGGCTGTGGTGGGTGGAAACCTGGCTTTCTCACGGGAGTTGATTCTGCAGCAGCAATTGCTGGGTTCTGAACAATTGTGGCCAATTCCGATGGCGCAGATGGGGCTCGGGTTTGTTCTTCCCTTGATTTTGGCTTTTCTGGCAATTCCACTGGAGCAGTTTATCCGTTCCGCGCGGACGGTAATCGGTATCGGCGTAGGTTTATCCCTACGGGGGTCGACATTAGTCCTGCGTTTTTTGGCGATGGTTTCGCTGCACTTGGGTGTTTTAATAAACCGTTTTTACGATATCGTTATTTTTATTCCTCTCTGGCTGCAGGGGTTATACCTCCGTCGCAAGCAAGAGGCCGGCAGGGAAGATTTAGAATCGACAGAGCAAACTCAGTCTGTAAAGGATGTGACACTCACCCGCCCAGACCCTGTGGCCAAAGTGGCGGAAGAAGTGTGATTAAGGTTTGAGCTAGTCCTTTCGGGTTTTAAAATTTACAAATAATAGATGCGGTGAAGCATGCTTTGGTTGTCGTTTCTTTTAATTGCCCTGGTTGTCCTGTTTCTCTATGCCCGTTCAAGCCAGGGTAAAGCTGGCCCTCTATGGTTTCCACAAGGGAAGGGGCCGATGGTAATCGCGCATGGTAACGATTGTGGCAATGGTCTTTACCCGGGTAATACGGCGCTCTATCTTGAAAAAATGGTTCAGCTGGGTGTGGATGCTATTGAGGTGGATCTATGGCTCACCGCTGATGGCCATTTAGTGCTCATTCACGATAGAGAGCTGGAAATGTTCTCCGATGGTACTGGTTTTGTGGAAGACAAAACTCTCGACCAGTTGCGCCAGTTAAATGTTGCCTATCTCTGGACCCGAGACGGAGAGGAATATCCCTACAGAGATACTCCCCTGCGTGTTTTAACCCTGGAAGAGGCGCTGGAAATGGTGGGGGATATGCCGATGATACTGGAGATCAAGAGCCGCCAGTACCGCGCGGCAAAAGTGATGTGCGATGTGTTGGCAAAGCGTGAAAAACAGGACCAAGTGGTTGTTTCCTCATTTCACCAAGGCGTGATTAATGAGTTTCGCCGACTCTGTCCGCAAGTGGCGACAGGCACACCTACCGTAGAGGCGGTGGTGTTTTATATTGCGCAATTGCTTCACGCAGAGAATCTCCTGCGTCCAAGCTATAGCGCAATGCAGCTACCGATGGAGCAAAAAGGTATTCCCGTAGTTACTGAAAGTATGGTACGTGCCGCTAACAAGAAGAAAGTCCACTTGGCGGTATGGACAGTGAATGGTACGGAAAACTACCGGCGCTATATTGACCTGGGTGTACACGGTATTGTCACTGACAGGCCGGATCTGCTGATGGAGATACTGGAGCAGCAGCGAGAAACTTTATTGAAGCAGGCAGCTTGAATAAAATAATCTGCTGCCAGCGGTTTTTGGAAAGAAATAATAACAACTGGGAGTTTTTATGAAGAACGTAGTACGTTCCGCCGCCCTGGCGGTTTCTATGTTGGCTGCATCTTTTGCCTCTGCGCAGGATCGTTTTGCCAATGTGGAAATTAGTAGTGAGCCCGTGTCTGGCAATGTTTATATGCTCAAAGGGGCTGGAGGTAATATTGCTGTACTGGTAGGAGAGGACGGCACCTTTATGGTGGATGACCAGTACGCGCCTTTGACAGCAAAAATTCAACAGGCGGTTGCTGAGTTGGCCAAACAACCCTTGCGTTTCGTAATTAATACCCATTGGCATGGGGATCATACTGGCGGTAATGAAAACCTGGGTAAAAGCGGTGCCCTGATTGTGGCTCACGAAAATGTGCGCAAACGGGTAAGTACCGAACAGTTTATTGAGGCGTTTAAACGCAAAGTTGAACCTTCGCCCCCAGAAGCATTACCGGTGATTACCTTCACCGACGCCACCACTTTTTACTGGAATGGCGATAGGGTAAAGGTCCAGCATGTGGGGCCGGCGCACACGGATGGTGACTCCATCGTGCATTTTGCTGAAGCTGATGTGATTCACATGGGGGATATTTATTTTAACGGTAACTATCCCTTTATCGATCTCTCATCCGGCGGCTCGGTGGATGGCATGATTGCAGCTATGGACACCGCTTTGGCGATGGCGGGGGAAGATACCAAAATTATTCCCGGTCACGGTCCTCTCAGTAATCGGGCAGAACTGCAACAGCAGCGCAATATACTGGCAGGGCTCAGGGACAAAGTGAAAGCGATGGTGGATGAGGGTAAAACACGGCAGGAAGTAATCTCTGCAAAACCCACTGCGGAATTTGATGCGCAATATGGCCAGGGATTTATGACACCGGATATTTGGACCGGGATTGTTTACGATTCTCTGACGCGATCTTAGAAAATATAAATAAAAAGGCGGCGCAAGGAAAACCTGCGCCGCCTTTTTAATGGGTTGGTAAGAGGTCTTATTCTGTAGCGGCACTTGGGGTTATGGGCCCGCCAAACTCAGGATTATTTTCCACAGTCTCTTCATTGTGTTCCTCTCGCACCCGGAACCAAGCGGCATAGAGTGCTGGAAGGAATAGCAGGGTGAGCCCTGTTGCAACAATCAATCCCCCCATAATGGCGACGGCCATAGGGCCAAAGAAGTCACTGCGGGATAACGGAATCATCGCCAATACCGCAGTCAGTGCGGTTAATACAATCGGTCTGAAGCGTCTTACCGTCGACTCGACAATTGCATCCCATGGACTGAGGCCCTGGCTGATATCCTGCTGTATCTGGTCCACCAAAATCACCGAGTTACGCATAATCATTCCCGCCAGGGCGATGGTGCCCAGCATGGCGACAAAACCAAAGGGCTTGCCAAACAGCAGCAGGAACAGGGTAACGCCGATCAGGCCCAGGGGAGCCGTGAGGAATACCATGGTGGATAGGGACATACTGCGCAGTTGCAGCATCAGCAGGGTAAAGACCACCAGCACAAATAGCGGCATACCAGCATTGACCGATTTTTGCCCCCGCGCAGATTCTTCCACGGTACCACCCACTTCCAGCAAGTAGCCCGGCGGTAATTTATCGCGAATGGATTGAAGCTGAGGCCACACGGCATTGATGACGGTTGCCGGTAACTCTTCCCCATAAATATCAGCGCGCACGGTAACGGTGGGCAAGCGGTCCCGGTGCCAGATAATACCTTCCTCAAAACCGTACTCCAGGGTAGCAATCTGGTTCAGCGGTACACTGCGGCCGCTGTCGGTTTGTACCGCGAGGTTACCCAATTGGCGCAGGGCATAGCGATCGTCTTCATTACCGCGCACACGCACGTCGATCAACTCGTTATCTTCCCGGTATTGGCTCACAGTGATACCGGTCAAGGAACTTTGCAGAGCCTGGGACAAGGTTGCACTGTTGACGCCCATGGCGCGAGCGCGGTCCTGGTCGATATTGAGGTTGATGGACTTGCTGGGTTCTTCCCAGTCCAGGTGCACATTGGTCACCTGTGGATTATCCCGCAGGCGCTCAGCCACTTCCCGAGCCAGCCCCCGCACTTCGCGGATATGTTCGCCGGATAAACGGAACTGCACCGGGTATCCCACGGGTGGGCCGTTCTCAAGGCGGGACACACGGCTGCGCAGGGTAGGGAATTCCTCATTCATCGTATTGATCAGCCAGCTGCGCACTTGCTCGCGCTCTTCGACACTGCGGGTCATCACAACAAACTGGGCGAAACTGGCAGCGGGCAGTTGCTGGTCCAAAGGCAAGTAGAAACGCGGGGAGCCGGTGCCCACATAGGCGACGTAATTTTCTACCTGATCGTTCTGCGCCAACAGGGTTTCCAACCTTTTGGCCTGATGCTCGGTGGATTTCAGCGAGGCACCCTCGGCCAGTTTCAGGTCCACCATCAATTCGAGGCGTCCGGAGGAGGGGAAGAATTGTTGCGGAACCAGTTTAAACAAAGCGAGCGAGCCGACAAAAATTGCCAGGGTGGCCGCAATCACTGTTTTGCGATTGCGCAGGCACCAGGTAATAAAGCGGCGGAAGCGCTGGTAAAAGGGTTTCTGGTAGGGGTCTGCCACTTCACCGCCTTGTCCGTGTCGCGCCAGGTTCGGCAGCAGGTAGTGGCCCAGATAGGGTACAAAGACCACGGCGGCAATCCAGGAAACGATTAGCGACAGGGTGACCACTTGGAAAATAGATCGGGTGTATTCACCGGTACCGGATTGGGCGGTGGCAATCGGTAAAAAACCGGCGGCGGTAATCAGTGTACCGGTGAGCATGGGAAAAGCGGTGCTGGTCCAGGCGAAGCCGGCGGCTTTTAGCCGACTGAGCCCCTGCTCCATTTTTATCGCCATCATCTCTACCGCGATAATGGCATCGTCCACCATCAAGCCCAGGGCGAGTACCAGTGCCCCCAGCGAGATCTTGTGCAGTCCGATATTGAAGTAGTGCATCAGCGCGAAGGTCATCGCCAATACCAATGGGATCGATAGCGCCACAATTAATCCCGGGCGGCTGCCAAGGGAGAAAAAACTCACCAGCAGTACGATACCCAGAGCTTCGGCCAGCACTTGCAGGAATTCGCCGACACCGCGTTTTACTGCCGCCGGTTGGTCGGAGACCTTGCGCAGTTCCATACCTATGGGCAGATCTTCCTGTAGTCGGGCAAAGGTTTTATCAAGGGCTTTACCCAACTTTAAAATATCTCCCCCTTCCTTCATGGAAACGGCGAGGCCGATGGCGTCCTCTCCCATAAAGCGCATACGGGGCTGGGCCGGATCGCTAAAGCCGCGATGTACCTGGGCGATATCTCCCAGGCGCTGGGTACGGCCATCTGCGGTAATAGGAAATTGGCGTATTTCATTGACTGAGGTAAATTGTCCGCTCACACGGATACGCACCCGGTCACTCACAGTATCTACAAAGCCGCCATCGGTGACCTGGTTTTGCGCTTGCAGGGCGTTTTGAACCGCAGACAGGGGAATGCCCATGGAGGCCAATTTGGTATTGGATATTTCCACCCAAATTTTTTCGTCCTGCAATCCCAGTAACTCGACCTTGCCTACATCCTTAACTCGCTGAAGGGCCAGTTGCAGCCGCTCAGCGTAGTCCTTCATCAGTGCGTAATCGAAGCCACTGCCGGTGAGGGCATAAATATTGCCGAAGGTGGTGCCAAACTCGTCGTTAAAAAATGGGCCCTGGATATCCGGCGGCAGGGTGTGGCGAATATCCCCCACCTTTTTGCGCACTTCATACCAGAGATCGGGAATGTCACGGGAGTGCATATCGTCCCGGGCAACAAACAATACCTGGGATTGCCCCGGACGGGAAAAAGAGGAGATACGCTGGTAATCACCGGTCTCCAGTAATTTCTTTTCTACCCGTTCGGTAATCTGGCGGGACACATCTTCGGCACTGGCGCCGGGCCAGACGGTGTTGATCACCATCACCTTAAAGGTAAAGGGTGGATCTTCACTTTGCCCCAATTGGGTATAGGAGAAGGTTCCCAGCAGTCCCAGGACGATCATTGCGTAAAGCACCAGCGGGCGGTTTTTTAAGGCCCACTCGGAAAGGTTAAAACCCATGGCAGTTTCTCTGTTTCAAGGGCGGCTCTACTGTTCGCGGCCGCACTTTGGAAATTGTTATCGAGGCTTTATTGGGAATTAATTTGCGCGGGCAGGTATTATTGTTCCCGCGCCTTTAATTTATTCCTGATGGGCGAGAGACGGCCCCTGTTCAATGGGGCGGTTCATACGGTCCACAGGGCGCACCACCATACCTTCCTGTAATAAATGGGTACCTGCGGCCACGATCCAGTCGTTGCGTTCCAACCCGGAAAATACCGAGACAAATTCTTCACCGTAAGGACCCAGGCTGACAGGGGTTTTGTGCAGTGTTTTTGTCTCTGGGTTTAACACCCATACAAATGCGGCACCATCGTCGGCACTGACCGCTGACATAGGAACTTGGAGTACATCGGTTTTTTCCGCCCTGGGGACAAATGCCCGTGCACTCTGGCCGATTTCTACACCGCTTACTTTATTCTCGAAAGCGACCCTGGCTTCAAAGGTGCGGGATATGGGATCGGCTGCTGGTGACAGTTCGCGGATGCGTGCGGGGAAAGATTGGCCCGGTTGGGACCAAAGTTCGACAGTTAGCAGTTGGCCTACTTTAAAGCGACTGATGGATTGCTCTGGCAGGTCGATACGCACTTCCCGTTCACCATCAGCTGCCAGCTCGAAAATGCCCTGCCCGGAGGCAACGACCTGGCCAGCCTCGGCCATGCGGCGGGCGATCACGCCACTTTCCGGTGCCTTAAGTACGGCATAGGCAGCCTGGTTGCGGGCCACATCCAGCTGTGCCTTGGCCTGCTGTAGACGCGCTTCGCTGGCTTCGAACTGGGTTTCTACGGTATCGAATTGGGAGAGACTTACCAGCTGCTTTTCCAATAGCTTGCGGTGGCGCGCGAGTTCGCTGCTAGCCAGGCGTTGGTCGGCCTCGGCGGAAGTATGGCTGGCGCGGGCTGAATCCAGTTGCAACAGCAGGTCTTCAGTATCCAGTTCCGCAAGAGGTTGGCCCTGTTCCACACGGTCGCCGACATTTACCAGGCGCCGCTGGATTTTTCCTCCGATACGGAAGGCCAGTGCCGGTTCGAAGCGGGCCCTTACCTCGCCGGGGTAGACATCGGTTTGCGCGCTGGCCAGGGTGGGACGCACCATAACAGCGGGGCGCGGTTTGGTTTCTTTTTCTTTGGATTCAGAGGGGGCACAAGCGCTCAGCAAAAGGCTGAATGAAAGCACAGCGAGGATTAGCATTTGGTACATATTGGCTTCCTTCCCCGGCGCTGGCGCGTCGAGGCAGATCCGTGACTGGGTCAAGCATGGCCGGACGGCCATCAATGTTATACTGGCGAGTATAGTATATTTAATGAACTAACGAGTCTAGTATATGGAGAGCTATGTCTGAGCAGACCCAGACGACCGCCCCGCGCGGTCGCCCCAAGGATCCGGTGAAACGCCAGGCCATCCTGGATGCCGCCAGGGACCTGTTTTTATCCCACGGTTTTGCCGCCACCAGTGTGGATGCGGTGGCTTCGGCCGCGGGAGTGTCCAAGCTCACGGTCTACAGCCACTTCTCCGATAAGGAGACGCTTTTTAGCGCCGCCATTGCCTCTCGCTGTGAAATGATGATGCCTCTGCCCATCTTTGCCCTGGAAGAAGGGGAGTCGGTAGAGCAGGTTCTGGAGCGTATCGGTGACGCCTTCCTGGGGATGGTGGAGAATGAGGATAGCGTGCGTCTGTTACGCCTTTTGTGCGCCCTGGCATCCCAGGAATCGGAAATGTCCCAGCTGTTTTTTGATGCCGGTCCACAGCGGATCTTGGGGGAGATAGAGCAGTTACTGCGCAGGGCCAACCAGTTGCAGATGCTGAAGGTGGATGACCCTGCCGTGGCTGCGGAAGACTTTATAGGTCTACTACTCGGCTGTAACCATATGCAGGTATTGATCGGCTGTCGGCAAATGGCGACTCCGGAAGAGCGTCGCGAGCGTGTACAAAAAGCCGTGAGGACATTTATGTGTGCCCACCACTAGGGCCCCGGTTCGGAGTTGTCGTCGGTATTTTTGGGTGGCCCCGCCATTGTAGGGCATAGAGCGATATCACTGGCGACCTGTAGCCACTCCGGTTTACTGCGGCTGTAAATATAGCGTTCGGGATAAATAAATTCTGGTGCATCAAATGCACCGCCAGCGAATCCTCGGTACTCGGGTAGGAACTCCAGTGTCCAGGTAAGTGGGCTGCCGCAATCGGGGCAGAACTGATTCTTTATCCAACGACCGGCATCGGAGTAAAGAGTGTGGGTTTGCAAATGGCCCTGTAGAAAGGCTATTTGTTTCTTTTTGAAGTAGACCGATAAGCCGATGGGGCTACCGCTGCGCTTTCTGCACCATTGGCAGGAGCACAGGCTGACCCGGTGGGGGGAGCCGAGGGCGCGAAAGCGCAGTTGTCCGCAAACACAGCCCCCTTCGTGATATTCCTCCACCATAGTGAGTCCACCGCTGTACTGTCTTCATTAAAGGTTGGCACAGCGGTGTGGGGTGAGATTAAGTTTTGATACGGTATCCGGTACGGAAAATCCACCAGACGGTGGTGAGGCACAGCACCAGAAAGAGTAATGTCATGCCGATACTCAGTCCCAGGTTAACATCGGCCACACCGTAAAAAGCCCAGCGGAAGCCGCTGATCAAATAAACTACCGGGTTGAACAGGGTAATTTTCTGCCACACTTCCGGCAGCATACTGATTGAATAAAATGCACCACCGAGAAAAGTGAGCGGTGTGATGATCATTAGTGGGATAACCTGCAGCTTTTGGAAGTCATCAGCCCAAACCCCGATAATAAATCCGAACAGGCTAAAAGTGACCGCAGTAAGCGCCAGGAAGGTCAGCATCCACCAGGGGTGCACGATTTCGTAGTCCACAAAAAAGCGCGCAGTCAGCAGTATCAACAGCCCCAATAAAATGGACTTTGTGGCTGCGGCACCTACATATCCGGTGACGATTTCGAATGAGGATATGGGGGCTGACAATACTTCATAAATGGTGCCGGAAAATTTGGGAAAAAATATTCCGAAAGAGGCGTTGGAAATACTCTCGCTGAGCAGTGCCAGCATTACCAATCCTGGAATAATAAAGGCCCCATAACTGACCCCGTCGATATCCCCCATACGCGATCCAATCGCCGCACCAAAGACAATAAAATAGAGAGATGTGGAGAGCACCGGTGAGGCGATGCTCTGCATCAGGGTGCGCCAGGTGCGGGCCATCTCAAATTTATAGATGGCGCCAATTCCATACCAATTCATGCCTGTGCCTCCCTGCTGAGCTGCTCTTCCCGTTCAAGTCGAGCACCGTGAACCAAGTTGACGAATATTTCCTCCAGGGAGCTTTCCCGGGTGTGTAAATCACGGAATTCAATATTGGCGGCATTTAAACGGCGCAAAAACTCCGCAAGACCGGTGTCCTCGCTTTTGATATCAAAGCGGTAAACCAGCTGGCTGCCATCGCTGCTGAGACTAAGTGGCAGGTCGGCAAGGCTCTCTGGAATTTGTTGCAGTGGTGTGGGCAGTTGCAGGCTGAGTTCTTTCTCCCCCATTTTTTTCATCAGTGCATTTTTCTCCTCAACCAGAACCAGTTGGCCGTGATTGATAACACCGACACGATCGGCCATTTCCTCGGCCTCTTCGATATAGTGGGTGGTGAGGATAACGGTTACCCCTGACTCCTTCAGTTCGCGCACCATTTGCCACATATCCTGGCGCAGCTCCACATCGACCCCGGCGGTGGGTTCGTCGAGGAAGAGCACATTGGGTTCGTGGGATAGCGCCTTGGCGATCATCAGGCGGCGCTTCATTCCTCCTGAAAGCGTAATAATTTTGTTATCTTTTTTCTCCCACAGGGATAGCTGCCGTAGAATTTTCTCCAGATAGGCGGGATTGGGAGCCTTGCCAAATAGGCCGCGGCTGAATTTCACTGCTGCCCAAACGGTTTCAAAGGCATCAGTGGATATCTCCTGGGGCACCAGACCAATCTCATTGCGAGCCTTGCGATAGTCCCGCTGAATATTGTAACCATTGACAGTGACTTCACCGCAGCTCGGATTTACGATGCCGCAGATAATGCTGATCATGGTTGTCTTGCCCGCGCCATTGGGGCCGAGCAAGGCAAACAGTTCTCCCCGCTGAATTTCCAGGTCGATATTCTTCAGGGCGGTAAACCCCTCGGAATAGGTTTTTCCCAAGCCTTTGATGGAAATAATCGATTCCACTTTTTCTCCTTGCCAAAATTACCGTACGGCTTTGACTGTGTGTTGTTTGGTGGATTTATCGGGCAGAAAGGAGGAATACCTTTCCTGTCGGATCAGTTTCCCGATCCCAGCCCGGAAGTATATGCTAATGCGAATTCTTTTTTAATTTTAATGATGTATATCAAAGTGGCGCTGGAGGCGGCGAACATCAAAATTAAAGCCATGGATGAAAATGCACTGGAATACCCCATTTTATCAATCCAGGGCTGTCTGACGAAAGGCGAAATAAATTGCCCAAGAAAAATTCCAGTCGTCAGAAATCCCGCAGTTTTCCCTCTTTTTGACTCCGGAGCAGACTCGAGAGCCGTAGAAAAGATATGTGGTATCAGGGTACCCATTCCAAGTCCGTAGAGGGCAATAAAAGCAACTATTTCCGTCAGGTTTTGAGCGCCGGCGAGCAGCCCAAAGCTGGCGGCCATAATAGTAAAGCTTGCGATAAAAACGCCGAGCACTCCCAGTTGATTCCGGGCTCGCCGGTAAATCAGTAATGAGGCGATGGCTCCCATAACATTACTGGAGGCGATAGCCATAGCAATAAGGCTGGGTGAGGAGATTTCTATCTCGCGCAAGTAAAAGGAGACCTGAGTTGGAATCAGGGTAAAAGCCAGGCTATTTAAAGTTGCCGCCGCCAGTAGTGCATAAAATGCGAGTGAATTAGCTTGTTTTTCTTTTTTTGGGTCCCTGTGCTTGAAAGAGCTTACTTGCGCGGGTTCCCAAAGGAAAGTTTTAACTGCTGGAACTAGTAGTAAGGCCAAAAAGTAAATTGCGAAGGGGGCGCGCCAATGTATGCTGGCCAGCAGTCCGCCCAGAGTTAGAAATACGACTCCACCGATACTGATAAAAGTACTCTGCTGGCTCAAATAAGTTAGGCGTTGCTCCCGGCTGAAATAATTCCCCACCAGGGCTGTTACCGAGGTCATTGTTCCGGCCACTGCAACTCCCAATAGTAGGCGGCTAGTCAGGATACCTGCGAGACTATCCTGAAATAGGGCTAATAGACCGGATAGTCCATAGAGTACCAGGGCTGCTTTCAATAATTGCAGGCGGCCATGGCGATCAGCAATCCAGCCTGCTAATGGAGCGCAGAGGGCAATGCTCAAAGCGGGCAGGGTCACTACCAGTCGGCTCCACAAATCACTATTGGGTGTCCCTGAGAAATACTGCTGCAGTGCAGGTAATGACGGGGCTACAGTGGCCCCCGACATGATAGTGAGTGCTGCCAGGCACAGTAATGTGATACGGCTCTGAGACGGTATCCCGCTGGTCGTGTGCTTCATGATTATTGGTCGCTGCTTCTAGGGAGCCACTGAATAACTCCGTGATACCTCTGGCTTGCAGAGCGGTTCACAATCAAGGCGCGGCTTCGCAGGAATGTCTAGACCTTTCAAGAAGTCGCAACGCGGAGTGTGAATCGCTCTGCAAGCCCCGAAGGGCGAGCCTTGAAGGCCACAGCTGCTGCGTTGCAGCTCTTGCAAAGGGCTACGGCCATTTGCGGCGAGCTGCGCCTAACATCTGCAGCCTTCAAGACCCGCAGAGGCATTACGGAGTTATTCAGTGGCTCCCTAGGTCCCTGGGTTTCTCTTCGCGGTATCTCCAGACTCACGTATTTCAGTAGCAAATTTGGGGTTCAGGCTTGCAGCTGCCACTAGTAGTAAGAACAGGTTGGGGGTGGCTTGACTGGCTGGTTGCGCAACGCTGTTTGCTTGGCGCTTTTCCATCACTTTTCTCCCTCGCTTGCATTAGGTTGCGCAGCAGTGTAAAACCTCAACCAATGTTTAGGTCAATGGTTGATAGGCATTTTTATGGCAGCTGAAGAATCGGCCAAAAAAGGAGCTGTAAAGTCAAAGCAAATCAAGCGGGAGCTGACTGTTGGCGAGGTGGCCGAGCGCAGCGGCGTGGCAGTCAGTGCCCTGCATTTCTATGAAAGCAAAGGGCTGATTACCAGCTGGCGGACCTCCGGAAATCAAAGGCGTTACTCGCGGGATGTGTTGCGCCGAGTGGCCATTATTAAGGTGGCTCAGAGTACCGGGATTCCCCTGTCGGAAATACGCGAGGCCTTCGGGGAGCTTCCCAATAAACGCACGCCCAATGCGGGAGATTGGTCATCACTCTCTTCTCACTGGCGTGAAGAGTTGGATCAGCGTATCCAGCAGTTAACCAAGTTGCGCGATGACCTTGAGGGATGTATTGGCTGCGGGTGTCTGTCTATGCAGAAATGCCCTTTGCGCAATCCTGGCGATGAGGCAGCAGAGCAGGGAGGAGGAGCTCGCTATTTGGACTTGGGGGACTAGGAACTTAGCAGTACGCGTATATCGGTAATACTCTGCGAGCTCTCAGAGTCGACTTTAACGACTACAGAGAAATTACCAGTTATATTCTGACACTTGGCTCAAGAGAAAATCTTTTCATAGAACGCCAGTGCTCCTCGCCAGGAGTCCACAGCGGCCTCGCGGTTATAGGCCAGCGGCAGGCCGAACTTTTCTCCCCGGTCTGTTGCGCAGGGGTTGGTAAATCCATGCAGCACACCCGGGTAACTGACCAGCGTTAATTTGGCTTCGGATTCCTGCATCTCAGTGACAAACTGGCCGACCTGATCTGGTGGGACCATTACATCTGCGCCGCCGGTGTAGACTTGTATCTCGGCTTTAATAGGCTTGTTTTGTGCGGGAGTACTTCTGGCCAGCGCCCCGTGGTAACTGACTACGCCGCGCAAGTCCACGCCGACACGAGCCATGGCAAGTACGACTCCGCCGCCAAAACAATAGCCTTGTGCGGCGACCCGGTCCGCGTCCGCCATGGCGTGTTGCTGGAGCAATGACAAAGCTGTGCGGAAGCGCGCTTCCAGGGCTACCGGGTTCTTCAGGGCTTCATCCCTGAACTGTTGTGCTTCCTGTGGATCGTCAGTATTTTTGCCAGCGCCAAACATATCCACAGCAAAGGCGAGATAGCCACAGTTGGCCAGTTTCTCCGCCTGCTCGCGCACAAAGGCATTGTGGCCCCACCACTCGTGTACCAGTAAAACCCCCGGCCGTTTGTCACTGATACTTTCATCCCATGCGAGATAGCCGCAAAAAGTGTCCCCGTTTACGGTGTAATCAATAACTTCCGCTTCCATAGTGAGTCACCTGGCTGATCGAGAAATAAATACTAGTTGGGAAAACCGGTAAAGTGCCTGATTCTCCGCAAGAGTGGCACAAACCTCAGTGGTTGCCAGTGGGTGGCCCTTTCAGTTCAACCATATTGCCCTCGGGGTCTGATATATAAATTGACAGGCCAACTCCATCGGCGCCAAAGCGCTCTTCTGGTGGCGAGAACTTTACCTGCTCCTGTGCTAAAAATGCCTCAATACTCTCCGGATTAAAGGGTTCAACCCGGAAGCAAAAATGATCCAGATTCCGCCCTTCCTTTCCCGGTGCTGCTCCCCCTTTCTGGCCGATAGGTTTATCAACTGGCACTAAATCAATCATGCAAGTGCCTGCACGGAGTTGGTAGAGGCCAATATCGTCCCGTTGGCGCACAATGCTGCACCCAAGAATATTTTGGTAAAAGTCGAGCATGGGTTTAAGGGATTGGACACGCAATACAATATGGTCGATATGGTGGAGCTTAATCATAGGCGGCCCAAGCTTAGTTTTTACTAAGACTAGATGGACCCTAAGACAGTTGTCGAGTGAATAAACCGTTAAAGATTTTTCAGTTAAGCTTTGAAAGCTTGGCCGTAGACAAGGTATACAGCGCAAATAATCAGGAGGCTCCCCATGGATCTGTTGAAAATTTTGCGCCGGTAATGACTCTCTAATAATAGGCGAGCCCGATCCCCGGCAATAGCCCAAATACTTAAAGATATGTAGCAAACCAGAAAGTAAATCAGGGTAAATGTGAGTAGATTGCTGTGGTTATCGCTGCTCGAAAAAATAGACACTCCAGAAAGGCAGGCGATCCAGGCCTTCGGGTTAAGCCATTGCAATAAAAACCCCTGGTAGAAGCGTGGCTCCTGTATCCGCTCAATATCCGCATGATTAGTAGGTGCAGCCGCTATTTGGTAGCCGGTATAAGCCACATAAATTGATCCTGGTATCGCAACATATCGTAATAACTGGGGATAAATTTCTATTGCCTGATAGAGCCCAAGGCCTATAGTCGCAAGTAACAGTGTAAAGCCTATTGTGGCTCCTGATACAAAGGGCAAAGTGCGGATAAATCCATAATTCACCCCGGAGGAAATGATAACCATATTCACCGGCCCCGGTGTAATGGACATAGCCAGGGAAAACCCAAACATAGCGAGAAGTAGTGACATTCGCTGCTCCTGGCAGTTATCAATTGTTTGGAGACTTTAATGGCCTGGTAGGAAAATGATTAGATACTTAAAACTGAAATATATTGTTTATAAAAATTTACTTACTAAAAAGGGAGAAGGAAAGAATACACTGCACTCGGGACCCTATGAGGCATGGATGCCGATTAGGAGCTTACAGGGATGTATTCACTGCGTGTCTCGAGTGCAGTGTATTCTTTCCTTCCACCCCAGTAGTAAGTATGGAAGAGTGTGCTGCATGAGACTGGATGCCGATTACGTGCTAACAGCAATATATTCACAGATCTTCGCAAGAGCGGTGTATTCTTTCCTGTTGACCCAGAAGTATCTTTAGAGAATTCATAGGGAGTTGCTATTGTGCTAAAGGATATTCGCTATTTACTGGTGTTTGCCAAGGTTGTGGAAAGCGGCTCTTTTAGAGGCGCTTCTTCGGAACTGGATATTTCTGTCGCCAGCGTTAGTTCCTATGTGGCGAGGTTGGAGGAAAGTCTTGGCGTTGCGCTCTTGTATCGCAATACCCGCAAATTGTCCCTGACCGAAGATGGGGAAAAGATTTATAAAACGGCACAGAATATATTGGATTTGTACGCTGATGGTCTCGGAGAATACAAAGAGCGAGAGGAACACAGTATCAGTCGGCTTAAAATTGCTATTCCCGCCGTTTTGATCCACAGCCGCTTGCTGAGCAAAATAGTGGGCTTTGTTCGGCGGGATCTGGGGATTCACTTGCAACTTCTATGCAGCGACCAGCACGAGGATGTTATTGGCCGTGGTTTTGACTTGGCAATTCGCCTTGGTAATATGCCCGATAGCAATTTGAAAGCACGTAAGATATTTGAGCTAGAGCGGGTGTTAATTGCCAGTGGCGATATGCTGGATCGTTATGGTTTTCCGAGTCATCCTCGCGACCTTGCAGCCTGGCCCTGGATTGGGCTGACAATGCGGCCCAATCACCGGCAATTTCTACATCGGCAGCGGGGCGAATACGAAGTTAACTACACCCCGGTAGCGACTGTCGACAGCGTTGAAGCTGCTTATCGACTGACGAACTGCGGCCTGGGACTATCGGCGCCACCTCGATTTTTAATAAGCGCACAGGATGATGTACAAGAATTATTGCCAGACTGGCAGCTTCCGAATTTACCCGCCTATGCAGTTAGACCTTCAAACGGAGTCTCTGAAGGTCCTATACAAAAATTGATTGATTATTTGGCCGATAGTGATACTCAGCTGGCCGCCTGCCATCCTCGCGATTTAGCGCAAAAGCTAGCTGCAGAAGTTGTTGATTGATTATCCCGGAAGGTTCTCATTAGTTCTTCGTTAGAAGCCTCTGCCCAAAAAGTTGGCCATTTGCGGGCAGAGGTCCTTTTATTCAAGGGGGAATTTAAAACCCTACTGTGGAATAAATTCCTGAACCATATTTCTTTGGATATTTCTGCCTGTCTTAGCTGGGCCTTGCTTTACCGGAGTTGACTCCATAGATGTGTCTTCAGAGGCATTAACCGTGCGAATAATACTGGCGACTTCTGGTTTGCAGGAACCGCAGCTGGTACCGCAGCCAAGGGTTTCACCCAGTGCCTCGACGGTGTTAATGCCCTGGGCGATGGCCTCCTCTATTTGTGGCCGGGAAACCTGGAGGCAGGTACAAATCATCTTCACACCAGGCTTTATGGGATGAAGCAGTTGCCCCGGTGACTCAGGCAGGGGAGTGGCCAGGTAATTTTCCAGGTGCTGTCGGCTGGGTAATTGATGCCAGTCTTTACCAGAGAAAATCAGCAGTTTTAAGCTATCATCGTAGGCGATCCAGCGCTGACTTTTGGGGGTAACCAATTCCTGCCAGAACAATTGGGGTTGCTCGTCCATTATCCTGGATGTCAGTTCCCGCCCGTGGATAAGTTGGTTCGCGGCAATTTCATAGCGAAAGCCATTTTCCAAGGGGACTCGATACCAGTGCAGGATACTGCTGTCGTTGGCCCGCTGTAACCAATTCCATATTCTATCGGCAGTTTCTTCGGCACAGATCATTGTGGCAAAGTATTCAGCTGCCAGGGGACTGACATTGACGGGAACCTGTTTGAATTCAGGTTGGCCGGAATAGGGATCAATACTGGAGTCCGCCAGGGCACTGGGCTTGGAATCCTGTGAGAAGGTTTCACTCCAGTGAATGGGGGCAAAGATCTCCCCTCTTTTTTGCCCTCCGTTGAGAGCGGCGCGGCCGACCATTTTAGATGAGGCGCTGTTTAACCGAACTAATTCCCCATCGTTAACCTGGAAGCAAGCGGCATCCTTGGGGTTTATTTGTATTTCCGGCAGTTCGCTGTGATCGAGTAATTTTCTTACCCGCCCGGTTCGGGTCATGGTATGCCACTGGTCGCGCATACGGCCAGTATTGAGCCATATGGGGTAGTCGCTGCTGATCTGCTGTTTTGGAGGCTGCGGCGCTATGGGGATAAAGCGCGCACGCTTGTCCGGGGTAAAAAACTGTCCACTGGTGAATAAGCGTTTGCACCCGGCTGGGTGCTCCTGGTTGACCGGCCACTGCACCGGGGCCAGTGCATCGTAATCACTGCGATTGATATTGGCGAGTGCGGAGATATCGAAAGCCCTGGAGCCGTGGTTTTCGAAGCCGGAAAGCTGGGCGTGCTCACGAAAAATATCGGCGGGGTGTGAATAATTAAACTGATCCCCATAGCCCAAATGTTGGGCCAGTCCGCACAGGGCTTGCCAGTCGTGGCGAGCTTCTCCCGCAGGAGATAAAAATCCACGTTGCCGAGATATACGTCGTTCTGCATTGGTGACAGTGCCGTTTTTTTCTCCCCAGCCCGTTGCGGGAAGTAGCAAATCGGCACAGCGAGCGGTATCGGTATTGGCAATACAGTCGGAGACAATAACCAGCGGGCATTTCTGTAGCGCAGCTTTGACTCTATCGGCTTCGGGCATACTGACAGCGGGGTTGGTAGCCATAATCCAAATGGCTTTAATTTTTCCGCTTTCTACCGCGCGGAACATATCCACAGCCTTCATCCCCGGCTTGGTAGCAATTTGATCGGAATTCCAGAATCGTGATACCCGGTCAATATCCTGTTCGTTAAACTCCATATGCGCGGCGAGGGTATTGGCAAGTCCCCCCACCTCGCGTCCACCCATCGCGTTGGGTTGGCCGGTAATAGAAAATGGTCCTGCACCAATTTTGCCCACGCGTCCGGTGGCTAAATGGCAGTTTATGATTACGTTGTTTTTATCAGTGCCGCTGCTGGACTGATTGATTCCCATGGAATAAAAACTAATGGTCTTCTCAGTTGCTGCAAATGCTTGAAAAAATTCCAATAGTTTTTCGATAGATATGCCACAGGTAGCAGCAGTTAATTCTGGCGACCAGTCTTGAGCCGCAGCTAAGGTATCGGCAAATCCCTGTGTATGATTTTTTATGTAGTCAGTATCTAGATAATAGTGCCGGCTGAGAAAACGCAGTAGTCCATTGAATAGTGCCGCATCAGTGCCGGGTTTAATTGCCAGGTGCAGATCCGCCATTTCGCTGGTAGCACTGCCACGGGGGTCGATAACGATCAGCTTTGCAGTACCTGCCTGCATTCGCTGGAATAAGATCGGATGTGTCCAGGCTGCATTGGAACCGATAAGCACGATAAGTTCAGCCTGTTCCAGGTCCTCATAGGAACAGGGTACCGCATCGGCACCAAATGCGCGTTTATATCCCACCACCGCAGAGGCCATACAAAGCCGGGAATTGGTATCAATATTGGCAGAGCCAATAAATCCCTTCATTAACTTGTTGGCTACATAGTAGTCTTCAGTGAGAAGCTGACCAGACAGGTAAAAAGCTACCGAGTCAGGGCCATGGTCGCGAATTGTCTGCTTAAAGGCATCGGCCATATAAGACAGCGCGGTATCCCAGTCACAATCTTTTCCGCGCAGGCGAGGGTGCAGGAGACGGCCGTGTTCGCCCAGTGTTTCACCGAGCGCAGAACCTTTAACGCACAATTTGCCGAAATTTGAAGGGTGCTGGGAGTCGCCACTGACAGCGATTGCGGTGGTATTAGCGCGCTCTTCCTTGTTGACCGAAACCCCGCAACCTACACCGCAATATGGGCAGGTTGTACAGGAGCGGTGCGCACTCAGAGATTCCTGTATCGCCATTACTGTAACTGATTGCTGCCGATGTAAACTGTATCGCCATCAAATGCCAGTGGGTAGGTGGCAAGCCTGATATTGCTGTCTTCCATGCAGACTCCATCGCTTAGGCGAAAATGGTTTTTATACAATGGGGAAGCAATGGTTAACTCCCCTTCCAATTCCGCAATAATTCCTCTTGCAATCACACCAGCTTGTGCGATTGGGTCCCAGTTGTCAACGGCATAAAGTTGTTGATCCTGGTCGGGTAAAAAAAACAGGGCGATGCTTCTTTGATCGACAGTTTTAGTCACTGTATTCAAAGCCTCCATTGGGTATATGGAGGTATCGCCCCAAAGCGCACATACCCCTGAGTTGGTGACCAAATCTGATCGCTGACAGATTGGTGACCATTGGGGGTGGGTTATGGCAACTGAATTTGTGGGATTTTTTTGCAGGGCAGCCAAGCTCATAAGAATTTCCTCGCAGTGGATGGAAAGGATTTAAAAGCGATTAATTTTTTGGAAAAAAAACCGGCGGCTTGCGTCGCCGGGTGAATCGTCAGGCGGACTCCGCAGCTTCCACAATCTCATCAGTGGTCGCTGGACGCGGTTGTCCACGTTCTTTAACGAAAACAATTTTTTCATCAGTTTCGTTACTGTTAACGAACTGTCGGAAGCGCTTCAGTTTTTCTGGATCGTTAATGGCGGTTTTCCATTCGCACTGATAGGTATCTACTACACGGGCCATCTGGACTTCCAGCTCAGCGCAAATTCCCAGCTTGTCTTCGATAATTACCTCGCGCAGGTAATCCAGGCCGCCTTCGAGGCTTTCCAACCAAACAGATGTGCGTTGTAATTTGTCCGCAGTGCGAACGTAGAACATCAGGAAGCGGTCGATATAGCGGATAAGTGTTTCGTCATCCAAGTCAGTGGCAAATAAATCTGCGTGACGAGGGCGCATACCGCCATTGCCACACACAAACATATTCCAACCATTCTCAGTGGCGATGACTCCTACATCTTTGCTCTGTGCCTCAGCGCATTCACGGGTGCAGCCGGAAACGGCCATCTTGATTTTGTGTGGAGAGCGCAGACCTTTGTAACGATTTTCCACCTGAAGGGCCATGGAAACGCTGTCTTGAACCCCAAAGCGACACCAGGTGCTGCCAACACAGGATTTGACCGTTCGTAAGGATTTACCATAGGCATGACCGGTTTCGAAACCGGCATCGATCAGTTTCCGCCAGATTTCTGGCAGTTGTTCCAGGCGTGCACCAAACAAGTCGATACGCTGGCCACCGGTAATTTTAGTATAGAGGTTGTAGCGTTTGGCCACTTCGCCGATCACGATTAACTTGTCCGGTGTGATCTCGCCGCCGGGAATACGCGGAACTACGGAATAGCTGCCGTTTTTCTGCATATTCGCCATAAAAGTATCGTTGGTGTCCTGCAAGCCCACATGAGATTGCTCGAGGATATGCTCATTCCAGAGGGAGGCGAATATAGATGCCGCTGCGGGTTTACATATTTCACAGCCGCGACCTGAACCGTGTTTACCTAATAATTCAGTAAAGGTTTTTATTTCCTCTACCTGGATAATGTGGAATAACTCCTGGCGAGAGAATGAGAAGTGTGCGCATAGGTGATTGTTCACTTCCATACCCAGCGCCGCCAACTCTTCGTCGACAATATTTTTCAGCAGCCCAGCACATCCGCCACAACCTGTGGATGCTTTTGTTGCATCTTTAACATCAGCCAGTGAGTGACAGCCACCGGCAACGGCATCGATTATTTGGCCCTTGCTCACATTGTGACAGGAACATACAGTAGCAGAGGAGGGGAGTGCAGCTGCACCCAAACCGGGAGTGGCACCGTCTGCTGCAGGTAAAATTAATTGTTCCGGGTGTTCGGGCAGATCAATATTGTTGAGGTGATATTGCAGAAGGGTGTCATAGTCATCCGTATCTCCTACCATCACCGCGCCTAAGAGCTTTTTTCCTTCGCTGTCGGTGATCATACGTTTGTAAATGCCGCTCTGCTCGTCCACAAAAGTAATAGCGGCAGCACCTTCGGTGCGACCATGAGCGTCGCCGATAGATCCAACCTGCACACCCAGGAGTTTTAGTTTGGTGCTCATATCGGCACCGCTAAAACACTCCTCTCCGTCGGTCAGTTGAGCGACAGCGGTACGCGCCATGCTGTAGCCGGGAGCGACCAGGCCAAAAATTTTCTGATCGTAGAGGGCGCATTCGCCGATAGCGAAAATATTCGGGTCTGAAGTGCGGCAGCTGCTGTCAATTACGATACCGCCGCGTTCGCCAACTTCCAGCCCGCTGGATTTTGCCAGCTCGTCCTGAGGGCGAATGCCTGCGGAGAAAACAATCATATCGGTAAGCAGTTCTTTATCCCCCTTGAACTGCATACGCAGGCGGCCGTCTACTTCTTCTATCAATTCAGTAGCGGTACTTGTGTGTACTTGGACCCCGAGCGCTTCAATTTTCGTTCTTAACAGAGCGGAACCACCATCATCTAGCTGGGTGGCCATAAGGCCCGGGGCGAACTCGACAACATGTGTATCGAGCCCCAAAGCTTTCAGGGCATTGGCGGCTTCCAGGCCCAGTAGGCCACCGCCGACAACAACACCACTTTTAGCGGTAGTGGCAACTGAACGAATGGAGTCCAGGTCTTCCAGGGTTCGATAGACAAAGCAGCGCTGGTGTTGGTGTCCGGGTATTGGTGGAACAAACGGGTAGGAGCCTGTGGCTAATATTAATTGATCATAAGAGTGACAGGCTCCGCTTTCTGCAGTGACAGTTTTATTTTCTCGATCAATTTGCACCACTTTGTCATTGAGCAGGATATTAAATCCCCACTGCTGATACTGCAGTAAATCTCCCATGGACAAATCTTCAGCGGTGCGCCCGGCAAAGTATTCGGAGAGGTGAACCCGGTCGTAAGCGGGGCGGGGTTCTGCACAGAATATGGTGATATCAAACTGGTTAGCTCGTTGATGATTGGCGAGCTGCTCCAGGAAATGGTGCCCGACCATACCGTTGCCAATCACAATCAGCTTTTGATGTTGAACATTTTCCGTCATTTACAATCCTGCCGTCTCGATTCGTTTTGTTCGGCAGAGAATGAGCCCGACTGGAATGGCAAGGGGGCCTCCTCTTCTGCCGAAGAGTACAGGCGCCGTTGCCTCGTAAGGGGGATTAATTTGTTGGTAATTAAATACATTCAAACTCTGTGCCAATTTTTTATTAGTAATAATGGTGTTTTGGCCTGATTGTCCACAATTTTTGCGACAATGTGGTGCATTTAATTATTTTTCTGCGCTGCAAAAGGGCTTAATCGAATATTGTGTGCTAACGCTAAAATAAATAGAAAAGATGGGACAGCAGTAAAATTACTGTTAACAGCTGCCAAATAAGTAGCGGGTTACTTTCCAGTAGTGGACGTTTTTGTGGTGGCTTGAATTCAGGGTTGGGAGTTTGCAGGTCATGAATAAACTCTGACAGTGCGTTGTAGCGTTTCTTGGGATCTGCTGCACAGGCTTTTTGCAGAGCACCGTCAATCCAATAGGGAATGTCGTCTCGATACAAAGAAGCGCGGTTGAAGCGCATTTGGCTGTAACTTTTCAGTTGGTAATGATAGCTGCCCAAGCGCTCTGGGTAGGGATACTTACCAGTGAGTAATTCGTAAGCGATAACACCAAGTGAAAAGATATCAGAACGGTGGCTGGCGCTATCGCCAAAAAAGAATTCAGGAGCAGCATAATTTTTGCTGCCGGGAGCACATTCACCAGACAGGTGTAACTGCTCCCTGAGCCCAGGCCCATCGGCGCCGCCGAGATCGATGATTACCAATCGCCCATCGTGACGCATCATAATATTTTCTGGCTTGAGGTCACCGTGTACGATTTCCATTCGCTGCAGGCTCCGTAGCGCGCTGACCAACTGGCTCAGTAATTCCCTCACTTGGGGAATCGGTGGTTGGGGGTTTAATTGCATCCACTGACGCAAGGTTTGTCCTTCAATATATTCGAGAATATGATAAAGACAGCGCCGTTCTTTAGCCGGTGCAAAAACTTTAATAATTCCGGGGTGGGAGATTCGCCGTCCTGTCCATTCCTCAGCAATAAATCGCTCTATATAAAGTGGATCATCACAAAAATTGACTGAGGGGGTTTTTATCACTCGAAGTGAGTCGGTTTCCTGGTCTCTAGCCAGGTACAGGTGGCTCCGGCTACTGGCATGTAGTTCCTGTAAAATAATGAAGTTGTCGAGCCGTTGTCCGGGGTGCAGATCTGGTGCGAAGGGTAATTCCCGATTTCGCATAGCCAGTTCGTCGCACTGAGGAAGCCCCACAGAATTAACCCGGCAAATGACAGCACTTAAGTTGTCGGTAGAGCCTGCTTGTAGGGCTTTATCGATCAATCGTTGGGGGGTGAGTTCGGAGAAGTTGAGGAGTAGTTCGACTATTTCACGATCCGTCAGGAAATCGTGGATACCATCACTGCTAATCAGGAAAACATCTCCGGGCTGCAATTCTTCGCAGCGGTAATCCACATCAATATGGGCATCCATACCCAGGGCTCGGCTCAAAAAGGTGCGTCCAGGTCCAAGTCTGTGGCTGTGATCGCGGCTCAGGCACTCTAACTTTTCATCGCGCAGTCGGTAGATTCGGGAGTCACCAATATGAATCAGGTGAGCGCTGCTCCCTTTAAATATTGCCGCGGAAAAAGTAGTTAACCAGCCCCGTTTAATCTCGGCACTGCCACCACTTTGTCGAAATAGCCAGCTGTTGAGAGAGTGTAAAACCCTTGCAACGGCATGCTTAGTGGACCAGGTTTCCGGGGTGCTGTAATAGTCGGAGAAAAATCCATTGATGGCGGCGCGGGCTGCTTCACCGCCGGCTTCGGCATTGGCAACGCCGTCGGCCACCGCGGCGAGGCTGCCGTGGCGCTGTAATTCTGCACCTTCAGGCAGTCGCACTGCGCAGGCATCGTCGTTGTGTTGGCGATGGCCAGCGCAGGAGGCACTGAACAATTGCAGTGCCCTGTTATTGCATTGCGAACTGCCAGCTGCTGGGGGCCCTTCATTAGAGGAGCCCACTGTGATTGATGTACCGTTATCAGGCGACATCAATCATGGAGACGCTGCCATCAGGGTGTACTTCTGCCATTTGTCCCTCTGGTTCTTCCAGTAGAAGCAGTGCGGCAAAGCCGAGCAGTGCAGTAGCACAGATTACCAGGAAAAAGGTCTGGTAAGACACCATGCTCAGAACGGTGAGATAGAAAACCGCACCCACATTACCATAGGCACCGGTCATACCAGCAATCTGCCCGGTGAGGCGGCGTTTGATTAAAGGCACTACAGCGAATACAGCACCTTCCCCAGCCTGTACAAAGAAAGAGCAGGCCATAGCGGCAGCTACCGCCAGGTACAGTGGCCATTCGGCGTCAATCAGGCTCATGGTGAAATAGCCTAGTGCCAGGCCAGCAGTAAGAACCAACAGGGTGGACTTCCGCCCCCAGCGGTCACTGATTAACCCGCCGGCAGGGCGCGACATCAGATTCATAAAGGCATAGGCGGAGGCCAGCAAACCGGCTTTTACCGGATCAAGGGTAAAGGTCTCGGAGAAAAATAGTGGCAGCATGGACACCACTGCTAACTCGGAACCGAAAGTTGCGAAGTAGAGCAGATTCAAAACGGCTACTTGCTTAAACTTATAGCGGTGAACGGGTGCCGGAGGGTTGCTGAGCACCTCTCGATTAATGCTGTAGGTTTTACGTGCATCCAGAAGATAGAGTAATGCCAGGCCGGTATAAATCAGGTTGGCGGTAAGGTTGGATATTAATGCTACCCCGCTGGATAATTTCCAGGTGAGCAAGGCCAGCGCCGCATACATGGGCACTTTCATCACCAGTAGCAGGATAAAGTCGCCGCTGCTGGTTACTTCCATTGCGCCGATTTTTTTTGGTTTGAAATAGGTTGAACCCTTGGGAGTATCAGTCACTGAGAAGTAATAAATTACGCTATAAATCAGTGCGATAACACCGGTGAGGCCAATAGCGTAGCGCCAGCCGTTATCACCGCCAAAGAACAGAGCGATGGTGGGTAGGGACATGGCGGCGGCTGCCGAGCCAAAATTTCCCCAGCCTCCATAGATACCCTCAGCCGTGCCCAACTGGCGGGCGGGGAACCACTCTGACACCATGCGAATTCCCACAACAAAGCCCGCGCCAATAAAGCCCAACAGGAAACGTCCAATTGCCGCCTGCATAAAGTTATCTGCCAGGGCAAAAATAAAACAGGGCACACTGCCGATTGCCAGCAGTAGTGAGTAAGTAAGCCTGGGGCCATATTTATCGGTAAGCATCCCGATCACAATACGTGCGGGAATTGTTAGGGCGACATTTAAAATCAGCAGGGTTTTTACCTGGTCCGGTGTTAATGAAAGGCTTTTTGAGATGGCCATTAACAGGGGGGCGTGGTTAAACCAGGCAAAGAAAGTGATAAAGAAGGCCACCCAGGTTAGGTGGAGAACTTTTATCTTCCCGCGGAACGAGAATAGATTGAGTGAGTCACTGGACATGCGCATTTCCTTTGTTTGCTAATTCCCAGGCACAAAAAAAGCCCAAGGCTGCAGCTGGTTAGCTGCAGACAATGGACTTCGTTGCCCGTTATGTTCGGCGAACAACCGCTTCACCGCGCTGATGCGCCTGAGGGAAGGCAATTGCATCATCGAATTATTTCCATTCAATTAGTGTGCCACTATTTATTTGCGAGCAGGAAGTCCACTGTTTGTCGGTAGAGATCTGTACGGAAGGCTTCAGCGGCTCGGAATTTTGAGTCCTCCAGATTTGAATACATTTCCAGAAGTTGCCAAGCTTTTTCCTGACTTGGGCGACCGCAGTCGTTATCGATATGAGCAAAGAGGTGCCAGCCGGGATTGGCGAGGATATGGCGGTCGCGCCGATAGAGAAGCTGGTCATTGAGGGAGCGTTGGATCAGATCTTCAGGCAGGTTGAGGTACTGCCCCTGGGATAAAAGCCTCGCAGCTACTCCCCTATTTGCACGTGTGGCAAGCCAGGTACAGGCTTGAAGAAGGGCAGCCCTGAGCGCCAGGTGGGTTGCGGGGTTAGCTTGATGCCAGCTGTCGGTAACAGTCAGGACTTTCTCCGGCATGGCTGGCAGCAGTGTATTGCAGGCTGCAACAACCACGCCGGACCCTTTATGTGCGGCGAGGGAATTCCAGGGCTCGCCGACGCAGTAGCCATCTATGACGCCACTGTGAAGGTTCTCCAGCATTTGTTCGGGTGGTAGTACAACCAGTTTTATATCCCGGTCGGGATCGATATCGGCGGATCGCAACCAGTAGCGCAATTGTAGGCTGTGGCTGGAAAAAGGATACACCGTAGCTAGCCTGACTGTGGGGGGGGATTTATTATCGTGAAGGTAACGCTTCAGTGCCGAGGCAATATCACTTTGCGAATCACCATCGCAGTAATTTTGCAGACGCTGGAATAACTCAGCCGATAAGGTAATAGCGTTACCGTTACAGCTGAGAATTAATCCAGTTAATAACCGTTCGTGGCAATTAGGTAATGCTTGTTCCAGCGTCAGAGGCATGGGGGCGAGCATCGCTGCAGCATCCGCTTTACGAGCAATTAATTTATCCCTCAGGGTGGCCCAGCTTGTCTCTCTTTGCAGCTGTACCTTTAATCCATATTTTTGGAAGTAGCCTCGTTCCTGAGCGACAATCAGCGGTGCGCTGTCGGTCAGGCGTAAGTAAAGCAGTTTGACGGTCTTCTTTTCCGGGCACAGAAGGGCTGACATCGGTACTCTAACGCTCATTCTGGAAATAGTGAATAATTTGCTCAGCAACTGCATGAATAGTTGAGTTACTGTTCATTGCGAGGTTGCGCAGGGTTTTATGGGCATCCTCTTCACTGAGGTTTTTCTTCGCCATTAATAGGCCTTTAGCCCGCTCGATGGCTTTTCGCTCAGTTAGTTGCTGCTTGGTGCGTTCAAGAGACAGGCGCAATTGTTGGAAGTGTTTGAATTGTGCCATGGCGATTTCTATCGCCGGTGCCACGCGCTCAGGGGTTATTCCCTCAGCCATATATGCACTCACACCAGAGTCGACAGCGCGGCTGATAAAGTCTGCATTGCCGCTACTCGAAAACATGGCTACCGGAGTAGGGGCTTCTCGATTGACTATGGCCAGGCTTTCTAAAATATCCCGGTCTGGAGATTCGATATCAATCAGCACAATATCTGGACGGTATTTCTCAACCTGGAAGAGCAGCCCTTCAGCACTGCTAATCTGTGCGAGAACACTGTAGCCAGCAGCACGTAATCGCTCACAAACCAAGTGGGCTCGCTCGGGATCGTCATCAACCAGCATGATTCCAGGGCTTGGATTAGTCACAGTTTACAGCGGCGCTCATCTAATAATTTTTATTGGGCTTTCCCAATTTTTAATCAATAGTTGTGCCAAATACGCTGAAACAGGTGAGTGAATATATTTCTCTAATTCCATGAGGTAAATCTTGTAGTTACTGCTTTTTCCTGGTGCGTCATTCTGCGGATATTGTTTTTCCTGCACAAGTAGGGGGCCTACTCAAATTTTTGGACAGAAAACTGTGAACTGGTTTTACTAAGGCAGATTTATCTGCATTTTGACAGCTGGTACGAATTGACTATCACTTGGCGCCTTATTTTTTATTACAAATATAATAGGCAAGGAGTCTTTATCGATATTATTTGGTTAGCCTGATACTCTGAAAGGGATGATTATTGCTTTAAAAAATAGCTGACAGTGCCTGTTTTCCTGTGAAATTTTGATTATTCAGTGGTATCAGTTCTACAGAAGGTTGTTTTTTAGATTCAACTTTTCTAATGAATTACCGGGTAGCGAAGTGAAAATTACTCACAGAGCTGTATTTTTAAGTATTTCTGGCAAGGGGTAGTTAATATTCATTTTCAAAGAGAAAAGGTTGCAGATGAGACAGATTTGTAGGTATTCATCTCAGCTCTATATAGCCTTTCCTGCATTTGTAGTCTTATTAATTTCACCAATTATGGCTATCAGGTTATCCCTCTTTTCATACCTCGTGACGACGTTTACACTCGATCTGTTTATAAATTGGGCAATCCAATACTTTTTGAGGTAGATGTAGCTGTAAGTTCATAAAACCAACTAAGAGGGGCACGGCGGTGATTATAGCCATACCTAGAGAGACCGCAGAGGGGGAAGCACGCGTTGCAGCAACCCCCGATAGCGTAAGACGATTACGCGATTTGGGTTTTTCCGTAGCGGTGGAGAAGGGGGCTGGTAACAGGGCCAGTTTTACTGATGAAGCTTATGCTGAAGCCGGTGCAGAAATCCGCGAGGATATACAACAGTGCCTGGCCGATGCGGGTATAGTACTAAAAGTACAAGCACCAACTGATCAAGAGTTGGTTTTGATTCCCAAAGGGGCTACGTTGATCGCCTTTCTGAAACCGGCACAAAATGCCGAGTTCCTGCAGAAGCTCGCCGAGCGCGATATCAATGCACTAGCGGTTGAGTCGATTCCAAGAATTTCCCGTGCGCAAAAAATGGATGCGCTCAGCTCCATGGCAAATATTGCCGGTTATCGTGCGGTTGTAGAAGCGGCTCATAATTTCGGTCGTTTCTTTACCGGGCAGATCACAGCAGCAGGAAAAATTCCCCCCGCAAAAGTGCTTGTTATTGGTGCTGGCGTAGCGGGCCTCTCCGCAATTGGTACGGCAAAAAGTATGGGGGCTATTGTGCGAGCCTTCGATACCCGTGCTGAAGTGCGCGAGCAGGTGGAGTCTATGGGGGCTGACTTCCTTACTGTTGAGATTGAGGAAGAAGGCTCCGGTTCCGGTGGTTATGCCAAGGAGATGTCCAAGGAATTTATTGATGCTGAAATGGCACTGTTTCGCGAGCAGGCCAAAGAAGTGGATATTGTGATCACTACTGCCTTGATCCCGGGAAAACCCGCTCCCAAGTTGTGGCTTGCAGATATGGTCGACAGTATGCCTAAGGGCTCTGTGGTCGTGGATTTAGCGGCGGAAATGGGTGGTAACTGTGACTATACGGTGGCTCATGAAAAAGTGGAGCACAATGGCGTCACCATTCTCGGTTATACCAATTTGCCCAGCCGTGCAGCTGCTCAATCTTCACGCTTGTATTCCACCAATCTTGCTCATCTGCTTGGGGAGTTGACTCCAGAAAAGGATGGGGAGATTGACCTTAACTTTGATGATGAAGTTATTCGCGGTGCCACGGTGGTTAAATCTGGTGAGATTACCTGGCCCCCGCCCGCGCCAAAAATTTCTGCCCAACCCCAGCCATCGGCGAAAGCTGCTGAAGAAGTAAAAATTGTTGAGGGGAAAGCTGAGAAGCGAAAGTCTCCCCTGTCTATTTTTGCTTTCTGGGCTGTTGCTGCAGTTTTATTGCTGTGGTTGGGACGTGTGGCCCCACCGGATTTTGTCTCTCACTTCACCGTATTTGTCCTGGCAATTTTTGTCGGTTGGCAGGTGATTTGGAATGTGACTCACGCGCTACACACGCCACTTATGAGTGTTACTAATGCAATTTCCGGTATTGTTATCGTTGGCGCGCTGGTACAACTGGGCGTTACCGGTTCAGGTTTGGTTAGTTTGCTCGCATTTATAGGGGTGCTGGTTGCCAGTATTAATATATTCGGTGGTTTCTTTGTGACCTACCGCATGTTGAAAATGTTTCGCCGGTAAGGGAGAGGTGAGTGATGAACGGTATGATTGCAATGGCTTATCTCTTCTCTGCAGTGATGTTTATTTTGAGTCTCGGAGGCTTATCCAGCCACGAGACTGCACGCAGGGGAAATATTTATGGAATGGTGGGAATGGCAGTTGCCATTATCGCCACGATAGCTGGAGTGGCCGCTGGAGCCTATTGGATGGTGGCGATCGCTATGGTCGTCGGTGCGGTGATTGGGTTGGCACTGGCGAAGCGTGTAGCTATGACCCAAATGCCACAGATGGTGGCCCTGCTACACAGCTTTGTCGGTCTCGCTGCAGTTTTGATTGGCTGGGGTGGTTTCCTGGATCCTATTGTGGAGTTGCATGGTTCCGCCCACGTTGTCCACAGCACTGAGATATACCTGGGAGTATTTATTGGGGCAATTACACTGACCGGCTCTTTGGTTGCTTTCTGTAAGTTACAGGGACTGGTTTCAGGGAAGCCTCTGATGCTACCGGCCCGCCACTGGCTCAACCTGATTGCCATTTTGGCTTGTATTGTTCTTGGTGTGCTGTTTGTACCGGCAGAGGTAAATGCGGGTACGGTTATCAATTTGGTGATAATGACTGCGATTGCTTTGCTATTGGGCGTTCACCTGGTGGCCGCTATTGGCGGAGCTGATATGCCAGTGGTTATATCCATGCTGAATAGCTACTCCGGTTGGGCTGCTGCGGCTACCGGTTTTATGCTGGGCAATGACCTGCTGATTGTAGTCGGCGCACTGGTCGGCTCTTCCGGTGCCATCCTCAGTTACATCATGTGCCGGGGAATGAACCGCTCTTTTATCAGCGTTATTCTTGGCGGATTTGGTTCTGATGGCGGTGAGGTTGCCGATGAAGAAGTTGATGGTGAAGTCGTTGCCTTTGATCAGCAGGAGTTGGCTGATGAGCTGAGTGCAGCGGATAGTGTGATTATTGTGCCCGGGTTTGGGATGGCAGTTGCCCATGCACAGCAAGCTGTCAGTGACCTGACAGATCGATTGCGAAAAATGGGAAAAACTGTTCGCTTTGGCATTCACCCTGTAGCCGGTCGTCTACCAGGACATATGAATGTCCTTTTAGCCGAAGCTAATGTGCCCTACGACATCGTTATGGAAATGGATGAAATCAATCCAGATTTCCCCGGTACTGATCTGGCCTTGGTAATCGGTGCTAACGATACAGTAAACCCTGATGCAGTGGAAAAGCCTGGGTCTCCTATCGCGGGTATGCCAGTACTGGAGGTGTGGAAGGCCGGTAAGGTAGTTGTCCTCAAGCGCTCTATGGCTTCGGGGTATGCTGGTGTTGCAAACCCACTGTTTTACAAAGAAAACGCGCGGATGCTGTTCGGTGATGCAAAAGACAGCCTGCAGGGTGTTTTGGGAAAAGTCAGCAGTTAATCACTGAATTGGGTTACGAAAGGTAATTTACCTATTTTGTACTGAAGGGCCTGGAGGGGTAGAGACTGGAAACTGCCTCTTTGGGCCTTTCTGTATTTAGGCTTGGCAATTTCTTTTGATGAAAATTTTGGTTATCGAAGCTCCTGCCAAATAATGATAGGCTCCACTCCTTTACGGATCTTTACAAATAGAAGGGTTAAAAGGAGTTTGGGGATGGAAATCCGTCTAAGTAAGCTAGCTTTGGCTGGAGTTTTTACTCTGGGAGCTTTGGGCTTGGCGGCCTGCGGAGGTGGTGGCAGTTCCGATTCCGATAGTGGGAGTGAGTCAGCTTCGCCGACTCCGGTTGGCGGTACCTGGGAAGTGGATAACTTTCTGCCGTCCACAACTTATGTAAATCGATGTGTTTCTCCCCGCAGCGGCACAGACCCTGCAACTGGCTCTGCTTATGCGGACGTAGCAGGCACTCGTGAGGACGAGAATAACTGGCTGCGCTCAATGAGTAATGAGCTCTACCTATGGTACGAAGAGATTGAGGACCAGGATCCAGCTAGTTTCGATGATTCTTTAGCTTATTTCGAAGAGCTGAAAACTTTTGCACTGACCCCCTCCGGTCGAGAAAAGGATCGATTCCATTACACGGTTCCATCGGATGAATGGTATTCACAAACCGAATCCGGAGTTTACGTTGGTTACGGTATTCAGTGGGCCCTGCTCTCCAGCACGCCACCACGTAAAGCGGTAGTCGCTTATCTGGATGAGGAAAGTGGTGGCGATTTGCCCGATATTATGACCCGTGGTGCAGAAGTTATCAGTGTGGACGGTGTTGATCTGGCCTACGGTGATGATGTCGATACCTTAAATTACGGCATGTGGCCAGAAAATGATGGTGAGTCCCACGTATTTGAAATAAGACCTTTAGGTTCTTCAACGATTGAGACTGTCACTCTGGTTGCATCACCTGTGCAATCTGATCCTGTTCAATATGTTAAAACTGAAGTGACAGATTCGGGCCGTAAAGTCGGGTATATGCTTTTCAATGATCATATTGCGACAGCGGAAGCGGAGCTGATTGATGCTGTTACTGAGCTTGAATCGGAATCTGTTGAAGAGTTAGTGCTTGACCTTCGCTATAACGGCGGTGGTTATCTCGATATCGCTGCAGAGTTAGCCTATATGATCGCAGGCGATAATACTGTGGGGCAGGTATTTGAAATTGCCCAGTTTAACGATCAGCATCCGGAAACTAACCCAATTACCGGAGCGCCATTGGATGGGACTCCATTCTATTCGACCGGTCTGGGCTTTGTTGATGAGTCGTTATACGGGGAAGAATTGCCGACTTTAAACCTGTCGCGGCTGTTTGTCCTGACTAGTGAAAATACCTGCTCAGCCAGTGAGGCCATTATCAATGGCTTGCGCGGAATTGATGTCGAGGTTATCCAGATAGGTGAGACTACCTGTGGTAAGCCCTATGGTTTTTATCCTTTGGATAATTGTGGCACCACTTATTTCACAATTCAGTTCTCCGGTGTGAATGCAAAAGGCTTTGGTGATTACTCCGATGGCTTTATGCCCAATGGTGATTACGGAACTGATGCCGATTTGCCTGGGTGTGTGATCGGTGACGATTTTGACAATCTCTTGGGTGATGCTGATGAAGCGCGCTTTGCTACCGCACTGAATTACATCGAGACCGGAGAGTGTGGAGATATTTCCACCAGTGCATTCTCCACATCAGGTGAAAGTGAAGATGCTCCCATTTTTAATGCGAGAGTGACCAAGGAAGTCTCTCGCAGTAACCGCATAATGGTGAAATAAAATGAAAATGGCAGCTTTGGCTAAACTTTGTGGTTTTGCATTGATGTGTCTTGGCTGCTCCTCCCAGCAAAATATTGAGACTGCACAACCGGCACTGTTACAGGAAACGAGCCCGGAGATTCAGGGCAAGTTGCAGGTGGCAGTTTCGCAAGCGCTGGGCGGGGTTAATGTGACCCTGGGCCCGAGGGTGTTTGTGGACAATACTATTTTGGTGATTGAGAATGATCCCAAAAAGATGGCTCTGATTGGCCGGGATATGGGGCGTCCGATCAAGTTTCAACTAGTCGGCAATGGTGAGAAATGCTGGTTGAGGCGATTGTCCAATGGAGAATCTTGGGAGTTGCCTGTGATGTGTAAGCCAGTTTCCACTGGTTGAGAAAAGAAAGGGGAGCATTAGCTCCCCTTTTTGTTTAACGCAGCAGGTTGGACTTGCGAATATCCGGCTTCTGCGCTGCGCGGAAAATCAGGGCAATCTTGCCGATTTCCTGTACCAGCTCGGATGAGGATTTTTCGCAAAGCTCACCAACGATTTGGTGGCGTACTTCCCGGTCGGCGATCATCAGTTTGACCTTGATCAGCTCGTGGTCTTCGAGTGCACGGTTCAGTTCTTCCATCACCCCCTCGCTCAGCCCATTGCCGGCTACGGTCACGACAGGTTTCAGATTGTGACCTAGAGAGCGAAGAGCTTTTTTGCGGTCGGCGGTTAAAGGCATACAATACTCCATTACCACTTTGTGGAATTCGATGTGGGAGCGGCCACAGACCGCGATCGTCGCCAGCGTTTGTTCGGCGGACCCGATCGCGGCCAGTGGCCGCTCTTACAATTAAGCTGTAGTGATTGTAGGCATTGTACCCGATGGGCCGATCTAAGAGCAGCCACCGTTGGCTGCGTGAACATTTTAATGACCATTACGTCAAACAGTCCCAGAAAGAGGGCTACCGCTCCCGTGCCAGCTACAAGCTGCAGGAGCTACAAAATAAGGACCGCTTATTCAAGCCGGGAATGACTGTTGTCGACCTGGGTGCGGCTCCAGGGGGCTGGTCCCAGGTAGCGATGGAGTTGGTAGGGCACAAAGGCAAGGTTTTGGCGTCAGATATATTGCCGATGGACCCGCTGGCCGGTGTGGACTTTGTCCAGGGGGACTTTACCGAGGAGTCGGTGCTCAGTGAACTGTTACAGCGCATGGGCGATGAACTGGCAGACCTTGTGATTTCCGATATGGCCCCCAATATGAGTGGGATACGCGATGTTGATCAGCCCGCCTCCATGTATTTGGTGGAACTGGCGGTCGATATGGCCCGGCAGGTACTTAAGCCCGGTGGCGCATTTGTTGCAAAGGTATTCCAGGGAGAGGGTTTCGACGAGTTGATCCGCGACTTGCGTGGGAGCTACAACAGTGTCGTAACTCGCAAACCTGGCGCTTCCCGCCCCCGTTCACGTGAAGTATACGTGGTGGCGCGAGGATTTAAGGGCTGAGAACATCGGCGTATTTCTAGTCTGACTCCCCATATGGTATAAGCGATACCTGTATCGGGGGCGAAGGCTGTTGACCCCCCGCACCTATACTGGTTTTATCCGGTATTGATGTGGCCGGCGTTGCCGGAATGAACGGATTTTGATTGCGAAAGCGAGAGGGCTATCCCTTTGAATGATATGGCAAAGAACCTGGTACTGTGGTTGATCATCGCAGCGGTACTGCTGATGGTTTTTCAAAACTTTAAACCGCAGTCACGGGATGAGGCTCTCAGTTACTCCGACTTTGTTCAGGATGTGCAGTCGGGCCAAGTTAAGAACGTGATCGTGGACGGCTTGGTAATCACCGGCGAGAAAGCCGATGGCAGCCGCTTCAAGACTATCCAGCCACAGATTATCGACGATGAACTCACCAATGAGCTGGTTCGCAGCAATGTGCAATTCGTTGGTCGCGAGCCTGAGTCACCGAGTATCTGGCAGCAGCTTTTGGTAGCCAGCTTCCCGATCCTGATTATTATCGCTGTATTTATGTTCTTTATGCGCCAAATGCAAGGCGGAGCCGGCGGTCGCTCAGGTCCTATGGCATTTGGTAAGAGCAAGGCGCGCCTGCTGGGCGAAGACCAGATCAAGACAACTTTTTCCGATGTTGCCGGTGTAGATGAAGCTAAGGAAGAGGTACAGGAGCTGGTCGAGTTCCTGCGCGATCCCACCAAGTTCCAGCGACTGGGTGGCAATATCCCCCGTGGCGTATTGATGTGTGGTCCTCCCGGTACCGGTAAGACCCTGCTTGCCAAAGCAATTGCCGGCGAAGCAAAAGTACCTTTCTTCTCCATCTCCGGTTCTGACTTTGTTGAGATGTTTGTTGGTGTGGGCGCTTCCCGGGTGCGGGATATGTTTGACCAGGCCAAGAAGCAGGCTCCCTGCATCATCTTTATCGACGAGATCGACGCTGTTGGCCGCCACCGTGGAGCCGGCGTTGGCGGCGGTCACGATGAGCGCGAGCAAACCCTGAACCAGCTGCTGGTTGAGATGGATGGTTTCGAAGGTAATGAGGGTGTGATCGTTATTGCAGCGACCAACCGCCCGGATGTACTGGACCATGCCCTGCTGCGCCCAGGCCGCTTTGACCGCCAGGTATTTGTCGGGCTGCCGGATATTCGCGGCCGCGAACAGATCCTCAAGGTTCATATGCGCAAAGTGCCAATGGACGACAAGGTGAACCCGCAGACGATTGCTCGTGGAACCCCTGGTTTCTCCGGTGCGGATCTGGCCAACCTGGTCAACGAAGCTGCCCTGTTTGCTGCGCGGGCCAATAGACGCACCGTGACCATGGAAGAGTTCGAGCGTGCCCGTGACAAGATCATGATGGGTGCCGAGCGCAAGTCCATGGTGATGAATGAAAAGGAAAAGGTGAATACCGCCTACCACGAGGCCGGTCACGCCATTATTGGTCGACTGGTACCCGAGCATGATCCGGTACACAAAGTAACTATTATTCCCCGTGGCCGCGCCCTGGGTGTCACCCAGTTCCTGCCTGAGGAAGACAAGTACAGCCTGTCCAAGCGCGCGATTGAATCGCAATTGTGCTCCCTGTTTGGTGGCCGTATTGCTGAGGAAATGACCCTGGGTATCGACGGTGTTACTACCGGTGCTTCCAACGACATCGAGCGGGCCACTGACTTGGCGCGCAGTATGGTGACCAAGTGGGGCTTGTCTGAAAAGCTCGGTCCATTGCACTACGGCGAAGATGAAAGTGGTCAGCCCGGCCAAGGCAATCCGGTTTCCGGCAAGACTTCCAATGAAATTGATGTGGAGGTGCGCCGTATTATCGATATCTGCTACGAGCGAGCGCAGAAACTGCTGGAAGACAATCGAGATATTCTTGAAGCGATGAAAGATGCGCTGATGGAATATGAAACCCTGGATGCGGAGCAGGTGGATGACCTGATGGCTCGCCGCAAAGTTCGCGCACCAAGGGACTGGGAAGACAATAACTTCGGCTCTGGTGGAAACAGCCCGACCCAGGATACTGAAACCACAGAGGCCTCAACTGAGGCGGATAAGAGCAATACCGTCGGCGGCCCATTAAACGGCCACTGATCCTCCGAAGCGACTAACTGGACAAAACCAAATGCCGGGTTGGGGATAGGGCGATAGCCTGTTCCGATCCGGCATTTTTTTATTTCAACCAATGAAAATTATTTGTGGTAACCACACCTTAGACCTCTCTCAACCGGTGGTTATGGGGGTTCTGAATACAACGCCGGACTCCTTTTCCGACGGTGGCAATTACTATGCCTCCGGTAACCTGGACTTGACCCTGGCTCTGCAGAGAGCAGAACAGATGCTATCTGAGGGAGCGAAAATCTTGGATATTGGCGGAGAATCGACACGCCCTGGCGCATCGCCGGTCACCGAGCAGCAGGAGCTGGATCGGGTAGTGCCGGTGGTGGAGGCAATCAAAGCGAACTTTGACGCGATTATCTCTGTCGATACCAGTACTCCGGCAGTGATGCGTGAGTCAGCTGCGGTAGGGGCGGGACTGATCAATGATGTTCGCGCCCTGGAGCGCCCCGGTGCACTGGATGCAGCCGTCAAGAGTGGCCTGGCGATCTGCCTGATGCATATGCAGGGTCAGCCCGGCACTATGCAGGATGATCCGTCTTACACTGATGTTGTAGAGGATGTCGCCAGGTATCTGCAGAAACGGGTCGATCTCTGTATCGATCTGGGGGTGACACGGGACCGGCTTATTCTCGACCCGGGTTTTGGCTTTGGCAAAACCGATGAGCACAATTTGGCGTTGTTGCGTAATTTGTCGCAGCTGGCGCCGGCGGATATGCCCATACTGGCAGGCTTGTCGCGCAAGTCGATGATCGGCCGCCTGCTCGATCGAGATGTAGATGGCCGCCTCCCCGGTAGCCTGGCCCTGGCCATGTTAGCTACGCAAAAGGGTGCAAGAATTTTACGTGTCCACGATGTTGCGGAAACCGTGGATGTGTTGCGCATGCAGCAATTGGTTTGCAGCGAAATTTGATGAGTGATGTCTTACAGAGACCTTAAGCCGCAGGGTCCTGTTGTGGTTTTCCGACAGAACAGAAAAGCGGTGAAGTACACAATTGAGAAGCGTTATGGAAAGAAAGTATTTTGGCACTGATGGTATTCGTGGTCGCGTTGGCGAGGGAGCAATTACTCCCGATTTTATGCTGCGCCTGGGATATGCAGCGGGCAAGGTACTGGGAAGAATTTCCAAAGCTAAACACCACCGGCGTCCCCGCATCCTTATCGGTAAGGACACTCGGGTTTCCGGCTACATGTTTGAGGCAGCGCTGCAGGCGGGCCTGATTAATGCTGGCGTGGATGTCGCCCTGTTGGGGCCAATGCCGACTCCGGCGATTGCCTACCTGACCCGGACTTTCCATGCCGGTGCAGGTATTGTTATCAGCGCCTCCCATAACCCTTACCACGATAATGGCATCAAGTTTTTCAGCGCTGAAGGTTCCAAGTTACCGGATGAGGTTGAACTGGAGATTGAAGCCGCTCTCGAGTTGCCGATGGAGACCTCGGACGACCTCGGTCGCGCCTATCGTGTTGATGATGCAGCCGCGCGTTACATTGAGTTCTGTAAGGCTTCTACGCCCTGGGGTTTCTCCCTGGAGGGTCTGAAAATTGTTCTCGACTGCGCCAATGGTGCCACTTATCACGTAGCACCAATGGTATTTCGTGAGCAGGGGGCAGAAGTCAGCGTAATTGGAGCAGGTCCTGATGGACTCAATATCAATCTTGATTGCGGCTCCACTAAACCACAGCAGTTACAACGGGCCGTGGTTAAGCGCGGTGCGGACCTGGGGATAGCCTTTGATGGCGACGGGGATCGGGTGTTGTTCGTCGATGCCAATGGGGAATTGGTTGATGGCGATCAGCTGCTGTATATCATCGCCATGCACCAGCATAAATTCCTGGGAGGCTGCAGTGGTGTTGTCGGCACCTTGATGAGCAACTACGGTTTTGAGCTCGCCTTGCGCGAAAGCAAAATCCCGTTTGAGAGAGCTAAAGTGGGCGACCGACATGTGCTTGAGAAAATGTCAGTCAATCAGTGGAAGCTGGGAGGCGAGTCGTCAGGCCATATTATCTGTGCCGATGCTTCTACCACCGGCGACGGTATTATTGCCGCACTGCAGGTACTGCGTGGCCTGTGTGAGTTTGATGAGCCCTTGCATCAGCTTAAGTCCCGTATGACAATGTTCCCCCAGCACATGATTAATGTGCAACTGGCTCATCGCGATGGTGTTCTCGATCACACAGACGTTAAGGCCATTGTTGTCGATGCGGAACGCCAGCTGGCGGACAGCGGACGTGTGCTGCTGCGGCCATCGGGCACAGAGCCTCTGATCCGGGTAATGGTTGAAGGTCGCGACAGCGCCCTGGTGGAACAGCTGGCCAAAGATATTTCCTCCGTGGTGGAGCGAATAGGAAATAACTGATCTGCTGCGATTTAACCCGTAGTAAATCGGTCCTCTGGGGACGCAGAAGAAACTCGTATAATTTTGGTTGTATGTTGGCGTCAATGTCGCTAAGATTTGCGCCCCTTGAAGGAGCACACATGCGAACACCGCTAGTAGCAGCAAACTGGAAAATGAACGGCAGCCGCGAGTTTGCCGAACGTTTTTTCACCGAACTCAACCTCGAAGGTGTGAAGTCCGGTGTTGTTGTTTGCCCATCTTTTCCATATCTCGGCCTAGTGGCTGATGCAGCGGAAAAGAGCGGATGTTTTAGCCTGGGTGCCCAGGACCTTAGCCAGGAGCCCAAAGGGGCATTTACTGGTGAGGTTTCCGCTAGCATGTTGCTGGATTGGAATACCCGTTACGTTATTGTTGGGCATTCTGAGCGCCGTAGTCTCTACGGAGAAACCAGTGAGTTAGTGGCGAAAAAATTTGTTGCGGCCCAGAAGGCGGGACTGAATCCAATACTTTGCGTCGGGGAAACCCTTGAAGAACGCGAACAGGAGCGCACTCTCGAAGTGGTTGCTGAACAACTTAAAGCGGTTGCCGATATCATTGATTCGGCTGGCTGGAAGCAGTCCGTGATTGCCTATGAGCCGGTATGGGCCATTGGCACCGGAAAAACTGCTAGCCCTGATGAAGCCCAAGCTGTACATGCGTCTATTCGCTCGCAGTTGGGCGATTTGGGCGCTGAAGTACAGATTTTATATGGCGGTAGTGTAAAATCCGCAAATGCCAGGGAGCTTTTTGCCCAGGCAGATATTGATGGCGCCCTGGTGGGTGGAGCTTCGCTGGATGCCGGCGAGTTTGCTGAGATTTGTCGCGCTGCTGTTTGATTTAACAGCACGCGGGTTAGCGAATACTGAATAACGGGTTGTTTAGACCCCCGTAGAGAGTTTCCAGAAAATGGAAAAATTGGTATTAGTTGTACACGTTTTGACTGCGCTGAGCATTATCGGCCTGATTTTGCTGCAACAGGGTAAGGGTGCTGAAGCTGGTGCATCTTTTGGCGCGGGCGCGTCCCAGACAGTTTTTGGTAGCCAAGGTAGCGGAAATTTCTTTTCCCGCTTGACAGCAATTTTTGCGACGGTATTCTTCGTCACCAGTTTCGGCCTGGCCATCCTGGCAAGACAAAGTGCAGAAACTAATGTTGATGCGGACCTTCCGCAAATTCCAGCGGCGGTGGAGCAGATTGGCCCAGTCGATGAACTGCCGGCTATCGATAGCGATATCCCGCAGCTCGAAACAGATTTGGAAACTGGCGATATCCCACAGATTCCTACAGACAGTACCGGTTCAGAAGAACCCGCTGCTGGCCAGGAGAATGAGGAACAGCAGTAAAAGATTTTTGCCCAGGTGGTGGAATTGGTAGACACGCTATCTTGAGGGGGTAGTGAGCTATGCTCGTGCGGGTTCAAGTCCCGCCCTGGGCACCACACATGAAACTGAGAGAAAACCTCAGTTAAATCAAAGAGTTAAAAGGAGGCTTCGGCCTCCTTTTTTTATGTCTGGTACTCCGCTGGCACACAATTGGTACACACTCATGCACCTGTTGAAGCGGCCGGATAGCCCCCACCTTTACTTCAATCTACGCCTCCCTAAATCATCGCGGTTCTTGCGCTTCTCCTTACATACAGTTGACAGAGATAAGGCTTCTAAGAGAGCGTTATACCTAGCAAGGAAGGTCAAGCAATGGCACTGGTTGGGTATGGACTACGAACAGATAAAACGTAACGCCTATGAGCAGGCAATAAAATTTCGTGATGATTGGCTGGATGAGTTCTTTAGTGAAGGGGGATACGCTCTATATAGCTATGATGCAAAGCAGCTTTTAGCGGAGCATTTAGGGGAGAGTGTTGAGAGTGGTCCTCAGGTTGAATTGGATTTAGAGGAGACCGAGGAAGAGCTTCTTAGTAGAGGTGTAAGACCTGAAAGAAAGGCTACAACACTTCGGGCACGGATAGGGAAGTTACAGAGACAGTTATTGAGGGCTCAACAACGCCTTGTTTCTGGTTTGTCTACTCCCGATGAAGTTGAAGATGATTTAGTGGATTTACTCGGAGCCCAATTAACAATAGAAGCCCTTGAGCAACATAGGCGGCCTGAACGCGTTACCGAGTTGTTAAACACTACTAGCCAAGCAGCTTCGGCTGCCATAGCTGTTGATAAAGTAAGTAGTCCCTCTCCGAAATTCTCAGAGCTGTATCAAGGTTGTGTGGATAACAAGAAGGCCGAGACCATAGCGAACCCACTAGGGCAAGGAACCTATGATGCACTTCGTCTGGCCGCAGAGGATTTCTTGTGGGTATTTGGGGATATTTCTTTAAATGCTTTCAAGGTAAAGGATGCAATGCATTTTAGGGATGTGCTGCTGATAGGCCCAAGTAACAGAAAGAAATATCCCGATCTTACACCTGAGGCAGTTTTATCTGGTGATGCAGAGTTTGGTAAGAGGATGTCTGCTACCACGGTTGGGGAGCGCCTGCTCTATGTCTCTCAAATTTTTGAGTATGGGGTAAGGTTTGAGTACATCAGTAAGAATCCCTTTAAAGGCATTACGGTACAAAGGGATACTCCAAAGATGCCAGCTTACTCGCAGGAAGATTTGGAGCGTATCTTCAAGTCACCGCTATTTGTTTCTGGTAGTTCATACTGGAAGCGGTCTGCACGGCAGTCGCATTTTTGAGCGTTGATGATAGCGCTATTTACTGGTGCAAGATGTGGTGAGATAGCACAGCTTAGAGCCGAGGATGTAAGGGAGCAGGATGGTATTACTTACTTCAGCATCAATGATGAGGAGGGAAAGGCGGTTAAGTCTAAGGCTGCTATAAGGAAAGTCTGTTGTGGTCAACTCCAACCGGACACTTCTTTAAGCACATTTCTCAAATTCGATCGGGGCTAGGTCTCCCAGTGTTGTATGTATTCTGCGTGAGTTGTAATAAGCAATATAGGCCCTTACATCTGCTACCGCATCCTCCCTTGTCGGATAGAGGTTTCCCGTTAACCACTCCCGCTTCAAGCTACTGAAGAAACGTTCAGTCGGTGCGTTGTCCCAACAATTTCCCTTACGGCTCATTGAACACACCATCCCCTGCTGACTCAATAACGTTTGGTAGGTATGGCTGGCATACTGACTGCCACGATCAGAGTGATGCAGGAGACCTTTTGGGGGCGTACGCAAATTGACAGCCATCATCAACGCACGAGTTACCAGGGCCGTTTCCATCTTTCGATCTAGATGCCAACCAACAATCCTGCGAGAATAGAGATCAATCACTACCGCCAAGTACAACCAGCCCTGCGAAGTCCAAATATATGTAATATCAGTCGTCCAGACTTGGTTTTTAGCACTCGGTGAGAACTCCCTATTAAGAAGGTTCTCTGCGACCGGCAGGTGATGTTTACTGCCAAGCCTAGCTTTTTCATGAGCTTGCGGACTCGATAGCGCCCGACTTCAAAGCCTTCTTTACGTAACAGCTTCATTAGCCGACGACTTCCGAGACTCTGTCTAGATTCTGCAAATAGGGCCTTCAAACGATGGCATAATTGCCATGTTTGAGCATCTATTGAGCTATTGCCACGGCAACACCAGTCGTAATAACTAGTCTTACTTACCTGCATTACCCGGCAGAGCACCCTAACAGGAAAGCTGCCTTGCTGTTTTTCAATAAAGCTGTACTTTATTTCATTTCTTTCGCAAAGAAGGCGCTGGCCTTTTTTAGGATTTCTTTCTCCATCCGCAACTGCTTATTTTCACGTCGTAATCGCTCTAATTCTGCGCGCTCGCCTACATCCAACCTCACACCGTCTTCTTCCTGCTTCAGTTCCTTTATCCAGCGTCGCAGGTTATTGGCTGTTGTTCCTACAGCCTCTGCTGCTTTAGGAATTGAATACCCTTGCTCAGAGACTAGCGCTACGGCGTCTTTCTTAAATTCCGGCTTGAAATGCCGACGTGTACCTTTTGTTGTCATACTTCACCTCGCTTGGTAGTTTTACCATCTTAGCGAAGTGTCCGGAAGGATTAGACCACTACAAAGGGCGCTGGCAGGTTGGTAGGGTGACAATGGCCCGATTAAACCTGCATGCTCATGGTGTTGGTATCAATGACCCTGTAAATGGTGTTTGGTTACCACGGAAATATGAATATAAAGGGCACTGGGCTACGCCGAAAGCTCCCGCACATAAAGAAATTCACCGCTACAATTATGAAACATGGATTGTGGCAAAGTTTTCTCAGTCGGGACTTCCAGAGTTGGTATTAAGAAACCGATTGAGAGAGGTGAAAACAAGGTTGAAGCATGGCGGTTATCCTCAACAAATTACTAAAGCAAAAGACTGCGAGTGGGATGGCTCACCATGAAGGTTTATCAGCTCAAATATTCTCCAAAGCGATTTAAAGCATTTCAACTGGATATTTTATCATTGGCCGAGCAACTCGGAGATGAAGGTTTGTTGCCACTCTTGATGGAATTCCCCTTGACTAATGAGCCGCTTCTTCAGCACTGGGGGAGGGTGTCAGACAAATTTACTCCTTTGTCTTCAACTAGCGTGGAGATATCAGATATATCTTTGTGGGGTCACACAAGCCTGATATTGAATGAAAAAGCTTATAAGTCACTGAATGAATATCTGAAAGGTGAAGGGGAGTTTTTACCAGTCATAGCTGATGGGGAAGAAATGCAGATATTCAACTGTCTATCATTCGGAAAAGAAGATGCCAGTCAATGCCTCAAAAAATACTTAGATGGTTATGAGGATGGACTGGAAACCCTTGTTTTTGATGAGGCTGATGTTGCTAATAGATTTCTCTTTAAATCAAAAATGCAAGGTTGTGGCGCTCTATATTGTTCTTCTTTATTTAAATCTTTGTGTTCTGAATTTGGAATTCAAGGTTTACGGTTTGATGAGGGTTTACTTGACCCTTTCTAAGGTGTAGTGCCTATTTATTATGAGTAAAGGATTTGTCCATGAAATGGTTTTCTGTTAAGAATTCCGCTATAAAGGGGTTTCCTGAGTGGGTGCGGTCATTCGGGATAGATGAAGAGGGTATTGTTTTCGTGCCGGCGGCAATGGCTAAAGTTGAAGAAAATGAAGTTTATTTGTGTACACTTTCTGATGGGACTCCGTCTGTAATGTATAAAAAGCACTGTTTTGTTCCATAAAGTGGCTGGCTAAAGAGTTCCCAGAGGCTGCTGACCTATGCCTGATGGTTGAGGCTAAAGCTACTGAAGTTCAGTAGAGTCGTTGTCGATATATATTCCTTCAAAGAAACCGGAGCGGTCTTGCCCAACACCCTCAAAACTAAGACGGCCCTGATTGATTGTTTATACAGGTCACTTCTGATACTTATAAGTAGGATTTCGGTACGGAGCCTCCTATAACCCTAAAAACCAAAATCCCGGCGAACCAGCGAAAAAAATATTGCCTTAGGGCGGAAAAATTCCAAGCCCAGTAACCATGTGAGCTTCAGAATATTCGGAGTGGAGGTGAAAGGCGTGGGTTGGCGTGTTAATAGACGTGATGATGTGTACCTAGTGTCAACAATAGAGAATAAGGAAGGCGCTTAAAGGCACATGATTATCTTTGCCAGTACTTGTTTGCGGTAGATGATCTATATTATTTAACTTGCTCTGGCAGGCTGTCATGATACCCCCTCCATCAACTTCGGAGGGAAGCCTCATGAATCAGCAGTAGTGGCTAAGTAATATCAGGGCTTACGAAAAAGCCCCCATTCTAAGCGCGGCTGTGCCTGTAAGCACAACCAATTCTAACTAAACGGAATAATAAAATAATTTATTCGGATAACTTTATATAAATATCATAATGTCAGTTCTCAAAAAATTTGATATAAAATGCTTAAATTAATTATATCCAATAAAATATTATGGAAGTTCGTATTGATAGCTTATCTTTGATGGCGTATATCACAGGGGGAGATGGGGGGCCTGGTGTCCATTCAAGTGTATCACAGGGAATTTCTTATACATGGTCCCTTGATATTAACAGCATTGAACCTAACCCGACCCTACAGCAAAATATAATAGCAACCTTAAACAGCATTTTCTCAATTATTGGATCAGTCGCTCAATTGAGTTCCCAGTCAATTAGCTTGATTGGGAATGCAGGCTACTCGGGCAGACAAATAGATATCGGCGGTTCATGTCAAAGCCACATCTCACAAGGACAACTTCAGGCCCATGGAAGTGAGATAGATATTAGCGGTGCTAATCAGCTTGGGTTTTCGGATATCAGTAAATTGCCAACGGGGACTTTTTGTGCTTCACCAATTCGAAATATCACAAAGGGAACACTGACAATAATAATTCAGTAAATATCCCTTTCAGATGTAAACGCCCTTTTCATGGAGAAAGACCCACAAAAAATGCCTGCAAAGCCCCTAACAGGCTCTATAGGCATCTTCAACCGGCTTACTGGACGTATCCAGTCGGACGGCTGACAGTGGTTCCTGAGGCGTCCACGGTAGATGCAACGGCACTACCAGTGCTCATCACGTTTTTAAAGGCCTTGGTTACCTGAGTGGCTGGATAGAGAACTTTCTTATCCCGTTCTCGCCGGATGACAGCGCTACTGTCTTTAGTTGTGTACGGTGAGGATGATTTCATTACCGATACATAAGCAAGAACCATTGCTTCTAGGAATTTTCCTTGCAGATGGGAGGGTATAATGAAAGAGTCATGGATTGGGAGAAAAGGTACATCAGTTAGGGAGAGGGTTTGGGTTACGACCTTACTATCAAGGTGTTGTAGTGCTAGGCCGTCGTGCTTTAACAGGTTGATAGTTTTATGTTGAGCTAAGAAAGCCTCTACAGCTTCCGATACATGTTTAGCCTTTGGATGATATTCCCTTGCAGCTCTTTTCACTTGTCCAATATTCTCACAGTTAAGACAACATTGAGCAATAGTCTTTATAAGCTCTCTGTGGTCTTCATAGTCTGGAATACAGTACGGGTCTTTCCCCTGATATTGATTTCTCTTTAGATGGTAGGTCACCAGATTTCAACTCTGAAGGGTATCAGCTGATAATAAGGAAAAGAGTGGATAGTTGGAGTCAATATCTGCTACTTCTTCTCCACCAGTAGATCAAGTGATGGCAGAAAACTGATTGAAGAGTATTGATGCTGGATTTAGTAATAAAGAAAAGTGGTTGGAGCGAGTGAAATCAACTTAATCAGCTTGAGATAACCCAGGCGCTAGCTCGTAATCGAGGTGGTGTACTTTAAGTAAACTAAAAGAGTAGCTTAAGATGTAATTCGATCGAGAATAAGCTTTAGGCTGCCCGAATTGATAATTTATTAATTTGCTTGTTTTAGCTTTTTAAATATCAGAAAACTCTTAAACATGTTGTCGATGTCTGCGATGTGGTTGATGTTTCCTATGCTTCGTTAATTATTGCTTTTTGATCGCAGGGCAAGATTTAAATAAAAGCTAAGCTTTTCTGTAAGTGGTTTCTTGTTGTTTGGTTGGGATGCTGCGATCTGCCATTTTGTAGCGAGAAAAGATAAATGGAGATTTAAATAATTGGTTAATTTAAGTTTGGGTTTATATTTTTTCTGAGATTTTTGTAAGGCAAACTGAGTGTGAATGCAGCCTGAATATATAAGTTTTTTGCCTTGATTGTTGAAGTGTTTATAATTTTAATTGTTTGGTTGGATTTTCTTGCTAGTTAATATTTGGATATTTATACTGCCTTTTCGATTATTTTTTTAAGAATGAAAAATGAATTTTTTGAAATCTATGGTGCCAGTGTTTGTCTTGTTGTTAACAAGTCAGTCGTTTGCAGAGATGGTTTTTGTTAGCGGTGTTAAGCACAATATTACTGAGTATTCTTATAATTCGGATACTCGGCGAGTTGCTGAAATTGATGTCTTAGGTGATAGTGCGCAAGAAATCCGCTTTGATATTACTGCGGTTGTATCCGGTTTGGGGCGGTTGAGGCCAGACGTCGTTTGCCGTTATTCGTATGGGGGAGAACATTGCTATACTAGAAATCATCCTAGAATTTTCGACTATGTGTATGACGTTTCGATCACGGCAAGTTGTATTGCCAAAGACGGTAGTAAAACTGCAATAGGGATTGATCGGGACGATAAGAATATTTATACCAATGTGCCTATCTCAGATTTTCGCAATGAGGTGGTCTTAACGATAGATAATGGTTCAATTGCATCTGATAAATGCGATATCTTGACTGTCGATATTCAGGGTGATTTAGAATCTATTGACGATGTAGATTTAAAAGTTTTCACCTATGAAGCTTTCTAGTTGATAGTATGAAGGTGTCGGTAATAATTGCCGGCACTTTCACAGTCGAACTCCAACCTAGTATATCCATACAATCAAAAGTAGTAGATCACCGCACATCTGACAGAAATGATGTCAGCTCTGTAGCAGAGTCAGAAGCATTTAATAAAGTCTTTTCTTTTATCTGAAGTCGGTAAGGGTTGAACGGCTTAGTAATGGCGATTCAGTGTCGATGGATTCCGGCCGGTTAAAAGTGATGAGCTTAGTATTGAGCTGGATACCGATTCGTTAAATTTCCTTCACAATAGAATCTGTTGCTAGTTTTGAGCCCTATCAAGGGGTTTTTTTGTATCTGTTGATTAACAATTGAGGTCAATAGCTGATGCAGGCTAAAGGGTGGGAGAATTGTCTGTACAGGAATACTCGCATATAGAGAAGGGAATGGGATAAATATCCTTATGTTATGTGTGGTCTATGCGATAACTGAGCACTTTTCTTTGTGTCAGGTAGTAGGCGCTACCCTGATTTCCGGTGCGGAAAGTGAGAAAGATGCCCAGACTTGAGCCAGATCATTTTTCCCTAGTCAGAGTGGCATAAGGTAATGGAATTAGTGTCCCAGCAGTGACGCTGAGAGATTGAGCACTCAAAAAATGAGGCAGAGGCGCTCGCACTGCTCTGAGTGTAACTGTTCCCTCTAGCTCTTGAAAAAAGCATGGCTAAAGCAGAGTAAGAGGGCGGAGACTGGATCAGGGAGGATCGTGGTGAATTTGGTTGAAGATTCCTGGCTGCCAATTATCCGGCGATGCGGTAAGCAGGAAAGAATTGCTCCTTGGCAAATTGCCGAGGCCGATAATCCTGTTGTAGATATCTGCACGGTACGACCGGATTTTCGCGGGGCGCTGTTCCAGTTTTTAATCGGCCTGTTGCAAACGGCTTTTGCACCTGAAAGTGTTGATGATTGGGGAGTCTACTGGAAAAAGGCGCCTACTGAGGAAACATTAAAATCACGGCTACAAAGCTACGTTCCCAACTTTGAATTATTTCAAGAGTCCGGGCCTGCATTTATGCAGGATTTGGAACTGATAGAGGGGGAATCAAAGTCAATTACCGCTCTACTGATTGAGGCACCGGGTAGTAAAACTTGTAGAGATAATCAGGATCTATTTATTAAGAGCGGTAGGGTGCAAGGCTTATGCCCCAGCTGTACCGCCAGCGCCTTGTTTACCTTGCAAATTAATGCCCCCTCTGGGGGAGTGGGGCATAGAACCAGTTTGCGCGGTGGTGGCCCTCTGACCACATTGATAATGCCAGAGGCAGAAGTTGCCAGCCTCTGGCAGAAATTGTGGCTCAATATCTTGCCACAAGAGGAGTTTGGAGCGAGGTCTGAAAGCTCTGATAGTTGTATCTTCCCCTGGCTTGCTCCCTCCCGCCTCTCTGACAAACAAGGTTCTTCTACGCCTCCCAGTGATACCCATCCCCTGCAAATGTACTGGGGTATGCCGCGCAGGATACGTTTCAATATCGCGAGAGATGGGAAGGGGTACTGTGACCTTTGTGGAGAGCAGACGAACCAGCTAATCCGGGAATATACCACTAAGAATTACGGCATTAATTACGAGGGGCCCTGGATTCATCCCCTAACGCCCTATCGTCGTGATCCCAAGAAAAAAGCCCCGCCCTTGAGTTTTAAAGGTCAACAGGGCGGTCTCGGTTATCGACACTGGTTGGGACTTATGTGGAATGACCATTCAAATGGTGCTGAAGCGAGCCGGGCAGTGCGATTGTTCCATGAGAACTATGCGGAAATCCTTGAAGTACTGGATTCGAATGTCGTTGTGCGCCTGTGGGGATTTGGCTATGACATGGACAATATGAAAGCGCGTTGCTGGTATGAACAGGAAATGCCAGTGCTACATATTTCCCCCGAGCATCAGCCGTTATTTTTTATGCTAGCAGGGCAGCTTTTAGCAGCTGCGAAAGATACCTTGAAAGAGCTGCGCTTCAGGGTCAAGGCTGCCTGGTTTAATAACCCTAATGAGATTAAAGGGGATTTTTCATTTGTCGATCAGTCATTTTGGCAGGCAACGGAATGTCAGTTTTACCGCTTGCTCAACCAGTTGTCTCTCGAATCCAAGAAATCCCAATTTACATATGCACCAGTGGCTATTGCCTGGGCATACACATTGAAAGAAACGGCTTTGGCACAGTTTGACCATTGGTCAATGGAGGGTTCTACGGAGGACCTGCAATTGCAGCGAGTGACCCGGGCGCGACGTTTTTTAAGGAACAAGCTCTGCAGCTTGGCAAGTTTAAAGACTCTGGATAATGCAGCCAAAGTTGAGTAACAACAGGAGGAGTTGTGATGGCCGGATATCAATATCTTAGCGATACAGATGTGAGCCGACTGCGCGAGTGGCACCGCTGGCTCAATGACAAAGCTGGCCGGGCCGACCGGGCGCGTTTGCGCCGTGCGGTAGAGCCTATGGATGTAATGCCCACTCCCGCTTTTATCCGTTTTTTAAAGGATATGCCCGAGCGCTGGCAGAAAGATGAGCAAATCCGTATCGAAGATGCCGCTCTGGTGGCAACGGTAATTGCACATGTAAAAACCGATAACACCAGCAAAACAATTGATGTTGATAACATCGAGGCTATGGATATCAGTTTTGCCCGATCCCTCGCTATGCCTAGGGAGAGAGGCGGGCGTCCCCCTTTAAGCGAGCTGCGCTTTTTTCAGTTACAAAAAAGCCGCGATACAGCTGAGTTTTACCGCCGCATAGTGCGGGCCCTGGCTCTGTTAGATGGCAGAGCCAATATAGCTTCACTTGCCAATGATTTGCTGCACTGGCAAAGGGAGATGCGCACGATTCCTGCACGGGATCCACAGGAACGTCTGGCTGTTCGTTGGGCAATTGATTACTACGCTGTGTTACCCGACTGATAAATATTTATAGATTTCCAGATTAAAGGGATTTTAGGGACCTAAACAAATTTTAAATGCTATTCCCATAACAACACTAAGCACAGAGCAAATCCAGATCGATTGACCGTGGCGGTTGATCGGATGCCTGAGAAATGAATCGAAGTAATGTGATGGCCTGACGGTCGCAACAAGGAGAGATTTATGAGCCGCTTTATTCAATTGCATGTATTGACCGCCTATCCCCCTGCGAACCTGAACCGGGATGACTTGGGGCGGCCAAAAACAGCGAAGATGGGGGGTTGTGATCGCCTGCGAATTTCCTCCCAGAGCCTCAAGCGTCACTGGCGAACGTCGGAGTTGTTCCAGCAGGTATTGGCTACGGAGCAGGGGGATAGCCTAATTGGTACCAGAACTAAGCGTCAGGGGGTACTGGCCTATGATACTTTATTGGAACTGGGCGTCTCTGAGAAAAAGGCCAAATTGTGGGCGCAGAAAATTGCAGAGCAATTCGGTAAGTTAAAAAAGCCGGAAAAAGATAATCCTCTGGCCGATTTGGAAATCGAGCAGTTGGTTCACCTCAGTAGTGCCGAGCAAAATGGGATCAATGCTCTACTGAAAACCTTGGCAGAAGAAGGGCGGGAGCCTGAGAAGGCGGAGTTGGATTTATTGCGCAAGGAAAATATGGCAGTAGATATCGCCTTGTTTGGCCGTATGCTCGCTTCCAAGCCTACCTATAACGTTGAAGCTGCGTGCCAGGTGGCTCATGCGCTGTCGGCACATTCTGTAGTGATTGAAGACGATTATTTTACTGCGGTAGACGACCTGAATGATCGCAGCGAGGATGCCGGTGCTGCTCACTTGGGTGAGGCTGGTTTTGCTGCGGGATTATTTTATTCCTATATCTGCATTAACAAAGAGCTGCTGATTGAAAACCTGGGTGGGGATAAGTCCCTGGCCGATCGAGCCGTAGCTGCGCTGACTGAGACAATTCTTAAAGTTTCCCCCAGCGGTAAACAAAACAGCTATGCCAGCCGCGCCTATGCCTCTTATGTTGTTGCCGAAGCTGGTGACCAGCAACCGCGCTCTCTATCTGCGGCTTACCTGAAGCCCGTTGATCGCTATAGCGAGGATTACGCCCATGACGCTATTGATGCACTGCAAAAGCAATTGCAGAGTTTCGATAATGTGTACGGGGATTGTGCCGATAGTCGCTATGTTCTCAATGCCGTAACTGGTGAAGGTAATATCAAGGAACTTTTAGCCTTTGTCAGCGAGTAGGTGGCGCTATGGAATACCTAGTATTTCGTCTTTACGGTGCCATGGCTTCCTGGGGGAACGTGGCTGTGGGGGAGTCCCGCCATAGCGCACACTATCCGGGTAAATCCGCTATTGCGGGACTATTTGGTGCGGCACTGGGGATACCCCGGGAGCGAGAGGACTTACACCAGAACCTGGCCCAGCAATATCGCCAGGCGGTAAAGGTACTGAATGTAGGTACTTTGCTGAAGGATTTCCACACGGTGCAGGTCCCAGATTCCGCCGGCAAGCGTCGCTACCATACACGCCGGGATGAGCTGGTTGTAGGGAAAGCACGCCTGGGAACCCTGTTATCCCGCAGGGAGTATCTGGTGGATGCGCAGGCGGTAGTGGCTCTGCGATCCTGTGAGGAGGCTAACTGGACTCTGGCGGAGTTGTGTGAAGCCCTGGCCCGACCAAAGTATCACCTCTACCTGGGGCGCAAGGCATTTCCCCTTTCAGCCCCCACTGCCGCACGGGTGATCGGTGCGGACAATTTCCGCAGTGCCCTGGATCATTACGAATCCCCGGAACTGCTAGATTACCAACCGGAATGGGCCCGGCAGGAGCGCTGGTTGCCCACTGAAGAGAGTTGTCGTTACTACTGGGAGGGTAGCTTGGATGATTTCTCTGCGGAAGATGGAGAGTTTTCAGCCGGATCTGTACAGCGGCTTAGCCGTCTCGATCAGCCCCTATCTCGCAAGCGCTGGCAGTTCCAGCCGCGTATTGAAAATCTCTGGCAGTCTTAAGGGAGCGGCTATGTATTTATCCAGAGTTCAACTATCTCCCTCGCTGGCGGTGCAGAAGCAGCTGGCACGGTTGCTCAGCGAAAATAGCTACGGTATTCATCAAATCTTGTGGGATCTTTTTGATGGTGATGAGCGTTTTCTATTTCGTGAGGAATCCTCGCGGGAACAGCTGCTTAGCAAACGCAATCTACCGGTGTATTACCTGCTGTCAAAAGCCCGGCCTGCGCAGGACAATCCGATATTTTTGGTAGAGACTAAAATCTTCGAGCCCTGCTTAAACCCCGGCGATCGGCTGGCCTTTCGCCTGCGGGCGAACCCTACAGTCGCCCGTAAAACCGAAGGGCAAAAGCGCGGCAAGCGGCACGATGTGCTGATGGATGCCCAATACCATTGGTTGCGGGAGCAGTGCGAATTGCATGGTTTACCTGTTGAAGGTGGCAAAGGGCAGCTGAAGCAGAGCTTGGTGCAGGAAAAGCCGGAGCAGTTTGACCAGGGGCAGATTGAAACCCGGTTACAGGATGTCAGCCAAACTGCTGCCCGCAGCTGGTTAATTCACCGGGGGACGCGCCTCGGATTTGATATTTACCCACCAAAGCTTCACTGCAATGGGTATCGTTGGAATTTGTTACATAAAAAGCAGCGCGGTGCTGGCTTCAGTTCTGTGGATTACCGGGGAGAGCTTTTGGTTACTGAACCCGAATTATTTATAAAAAATATTTTTGCGGGTATGGGACCGGCCAAAGCATTTGGTTGTGGATTGATGTTAATCCGCCGAATCTGATTGGGATAAATAGAGTTGTTATACAGCTGGAAGTGTTTGAGAGCGAGGGCTGGGATTCAAAAGTATCGGCAACGATACTAAGACTTTAGCGGATAGCAAATAGGCATATTTAGAGAGTTCTTCGCATCAGCGGAGATAAATCGACCGGTGAGATGATGGTCAAGTTGGCTTCATACTGTTCCCCGTATATACGGGGCTAAACCGGAGGGTATCCTGTTATACACTCCTTTCCGAATAGGTTCTCCGCTTAAGCGGAGTTGCACCGGTAATTGCGCAATAAGGCAGTCTTAACTGAGGCTGTTCCCCGCCCAGGCGGGGTTAAACCGTGGAAAATCGTCAAAGCTGCACAGTAATTATTCGGGCTATTCCCCGCTGCTGCGGGGGTAAACCGAGTGTGGGGTTGGTTGTGCCGACACCTGAGTTTGTTCCCCCGCTGGGCGGGGCTGGACCGTAGCCGATAGCGTACGGGCATTGGCTCTAAAAATGTTTCCCCGAAAGCTCGGGGCTATGGTGGGGATATGCTATGATCGCGCTCCTTTTGCGTGACTGTTCCCTGTTTGTACAGGGATAAACCGGATAAGGCATGGCCTTTGTGCTCTGCGCAAAGTGTTCCCTGAATGCTCGGGGATAAACCGACGATGGAGAAGTTGTCGGAGTGCATCTTAGTTGTTCCCCGCTCTCGCGGGGCTGCACACAACTTTCCCCTTCTTATTTTTCCCGCAGCGGTCGTAATTAAATGCCGCGCAGTGTATTACCGGGAGCTTCTTAATTTTGGCTGAAATTATTGGATTATCACGTCGGTATTACTCTCACCGCCGATCTGGAAGTTAAAAGCGCGGCCATTAGAACCTGTCTGAGTAATTTCCTTGGTGTGATTGTTACCAACTTGCAGGCTAAAGGCTGAGTTGGAGTCACCGCTCTGGGTGATGGTGATGTTATTACTATCGCCAAATTGTCGGGAGCTTATTGAAAGAGGCTCACCAGCCTGTTCGAACGTTGCCCGGTTATCAAAACCCAATTGACGGGTGAATATATCTACCTCTGTTCCAGCCTGCTCGATATTGGCAACATTCTGCAACCCGGTTTGTTCATTGGTCGCGCTGATCAGTAAGCCGCCTTGATTAATAACAACCACATTATCAATCAGGAACTGTTCGCTGTTCATGGAGTTGAATTCGGCACCCAGCTGGGAACCAGTGATCTGGTTGGTGGTACCGGTCTGGCGTATATCGATATTGCTACTCAGTGCGGATTGTTCTAAAGCCGCGTTGTTGCCCCCACCATTTTGGCGCAACTCAAGGGTATTAAAGGCGCCGGTTTGGGTAATTGAGGTGATATTGGCGTCGCTGAGCCTTTGGATAATCAGCAGGTCATTGAACAGACTGTCCACTTGGGAGGCAAAGGCAAAGGCGAAGTGGCGATTGTTCGTTTGCCGCAGGGTCATGCTGCTGCTGACACTGGCAAATTGTGCGAGCCCACCATAGCTGTCGCTACCATCCTGAAAAATATCCAGGGTACCATCGATAGTAGCAACCAGGCTGGCGGTGGCGAAGTCGTCCCGATAAAATTGAAAGATTAAAACGGAACTTCCTATATTGCCTGCGGTTTCCTCTACCACGGCACTTTACCGTTCGCCGTCCTGGAATACAAAAATGCTGCCGTTAGTACTGGCTTCCTGGCGACCAATAAAAAAATGACTCTCTCCGTTCTGGATATTGGTAAGGGAATTACCGCTGCCAAAGCGCTGTTCGATATTGGAAGCATTGGAGGTACCGAGTTGCAGAATAGATACCTGGCTGTCGATTGAAAGCTCCTGGGTGATCTCGGAAGTATTTTGTGAGCCGATTTGTGTATTGGTTGCGCTTAAAGAAGCACCACCGGATTGGGATATCGTGGACTCGTTTTGATTGCCGATCTGGGTACCCAGAATACTACTGTTAATAACACCGCCACTTTGTGTGGCAGTGACTGTATTGGTGTCACCTACTTGGTGCTTGATAATAGTATTACCGAAACCCGCTCCAGTTTGATTGGAGTTCGCTGAGTTACCCGAGCCGATTTGTTCCAAGTCGGCAGAGTTAGTCCCCAGCGCATTGCCGCTAAAAGCAACCAGTGCGAGCGTCGCAATACTGGTACATAACTTCATGAGTAACTCCTTTACTGCAAAACTTCCAAGGAGCCCATTCGGGGCTGTTAATGAACATCGTCCACTCAAACTTCACAAGTGGACATCAAAAACTACGAGCCGAATATATCGGTATGGGATATTAGCTACTTCTATTCGTCTATCTAAGTGCCAGATTATTCCTTTGCTATAAACGGATGCCAGGTCACTATTACTTTCAGTAGCTATTTCCCGCCGAATAGAAAAATTATCGCCGGCATCAAAGGGGTAGGATATGAGAAATAAGTATTGAAAATGTAGGAAGAAATTCTCAGTGTAAGGATTGGGAAATGGCGGGGATAACCGCCTTTCATTCTCTCGAGAATTATTGCGTGGACTTTCGACACTCGCGGTCCACTCGTTTCAATAAAGTGGGTATACGGTGGTCGCCATGCATCGTTTGTATCAAAAGTTTGGCTTCCGTTAAAGGGAGACCAAGGCTGCTGATATATAGTGGTTTTACACTTTTACCTCGCAGCAGCTCCGCTTCTGCGGGAGTGTCCTTAAACGGTTTCTTGGCGACACCGATGATAGAAACTTCTTGCTGTAGTGCCGAATAGAGATGAGCCCCAAGGCCAAGTCTTTGTTCCTCTCCGAGAAATACATAACCATCAATAACAATCAGTTCTGTCTCTATCTGGTGTTCTTCGAGTAGGGTGAGGATACAAGGGAGCTCTCGCTTGTAGAAAGCACCGGGCTCATAGGTCAAGGTACTCTCTATTTTACTGCGATATAGTTGCTCGGGGTCAGGAGCTGACCAATCCTCAAAGCCGACCCCGGCTACCACCGCACCGGAGTCCCGGTAATCTACATCTACCGCCAAAATCATACAGGGTGCCTTTTTACTATGGAGCCGAGTGTTGCCGTTAGCTCAGGATACTTCCAGTTTTGTCTGCTTTAACAGCTGCTTATGAGTGGCTTTGTAGTGCTTGCCCAGTGTTTTGGATTTATCAAGGATTTCATTGAATAAGATATTCGCCTTTTCTGCTTGGGATTGACTCTTTAAAAACAGGGCAAAGTAAAAAGTTGCTTCAGGCCCGCTGTAGTATTGATACAGCGTTTCATACTCGTGGTAGGCTTCTTTTACTTGCTTCAATGATGCTAGAGTACGAGCGTAAAGTAAGTGGGCATCCTGATTTTTATAATCGGGGTTCTTTTCAATTAATTGATCCAGTGTCTCTTTGGTCGGTTCAAATAGATTGAGAGCAAATTGACAGCGCGCCAGCCCAAACATCAGTTCAGGATCATCCTGATGAACCCCCTGGAGGCACTTTTCATAGAGAGTTTTTGCCTCTTGATAAAGACCACGCTTCACGCATTCATCGGCCATACGCATAGAGTTTTCCACATTATTGGAACGGGACAGCTCCTGTGCGGCCTGGTGGATATCCCGGTTAGGATTCAGTGTTTCCTGAACTGTCCTGCGCGCATATTTAGCACTGCGAGATTGATTCAATTCCGGCAGGATTTCCAGAATCAGGTAGGCAATAGCTCCAGCCATGGGCAGCATCACCAGAATCCAGATCCAAGTGCTGTTGCGTCCGGTTTTGACCACGTGAATAACAAAAGCTGCCTGAATAAGGATGGATAGAACAAGAAACGGCATAGGGATTACTCTTCCTGTTGTGAGGCTGTTTTTATCGTGAGGAAGGTTAACCGAGTCCTTTTAGAACGCAATAGTTGAGGTTGACGAAATACCGTACCTGGGTACCACTTACTTTTTAAGCTGTAGTTGTCGCAGCTTACTACTGGCTCATTGGATAAGCGGTCTAAGATTCCATAGGATTAAAACCGCTAGTGTTACAGGCACTTGGAACTATGGCGCACAGGGAGGGGAGGGCCAATGGCTCAACTGTCGAGACGGGAGTTTTGCTTTACCACTGGCGCAATGGGGGCTGCCCTATTAACTGGCGTGTCGAGTCCTAAAGCTGCCCAGGCAAAGGAGGGCCGTCGGCACACACTCCCTATTCCACCGGAATTGCGTGCAGATGCGCAAGGCCGGATTAAATTGGCAGCTCGCCCGGGTAAGCAATCTTTTCTACCGGGGTTGACCACCCGTACCTACGGGTTCAATGGCCCATTTTTAGGCCCGGCGATACGGGTGCGCAAGGGCGAAAAAGTAACCGTCAGTGTGGTTAATCAATTACCTCAAAACGTGACGGCTCACTGGCACGGTTTAATCGTTCCAGGCAGCGCAGATGGCGGCCCCTATATGCCACTGAAGCCCGGTGATACCTGGACGGTGGATTGGAATATTATCCAGCCCGCCGCCACTCTCTGGTTTCATCCCCACCTTTATCCGGCAACTGCTGAGCTGGTGTTAAAAGGGTTGGCGGGGTTGATCATTATCGATGATGAGGAAAGCGATGGGTTGTCAGTACCTTCTCGCTGGGGCGTTGATGATATCCCCCTGATAATTCAGGATCGCCGTTTTACCGATGATGGCCAGTTTTTTCATCGTTTTAATGAAGTGACGATTGCGGCGGGCTATTGCGGTGATCACCTGCTGGTCAATGGTGCGATGAATCCTGTGGTCAGGCCGCCTAAAGGATGGGTTCGCTTTCGTATTCTGGATGGTTCCAACGGTCGCAACTACCTATTGGCGACCAGTGATAAACGTCCGCTCTATGTTATTGCCAGTGATGGCGGTTTTCTCCGGGAGCCGGTAAAAGTAGACCAGTTGCCGATTGCTGCAGGTGAGCGTTATGAGGTGATGATCGATACCAGCGATGGCAAGCCATTCGATTTTCAAACACTGCCAGTGCCCCAACCAGTGATGCGCCTGCCACCATTTGACCGGGCCCACAGTTTTCTCAGTGTGATTCCCGGTACGTCAGAAGGGCAAGGACAACTGCCCGATAGTCTCGTTTCACTGCCGCCAGTTCCACAAAATTTGCCACCAATCAGCCAGAGGCTGGTGATGCAAATGAATCGGCAAAAGCAGGAGCAGGCGGTAATCAGCGCGACAGGGCTGCCGCAGATGATCGCTGCCGGTAACACAAACCCTGATGTGGTGGCCAAGGTGGTTAAGCTGATTACCGAGGGGCCGGCATTGCCTCTGAAAGAGCAGTTAACCGCGAATGCGATTAATGGGGTTTCCTTCGCATTTACCGAGCCGGGGTTTAAGGTTGCGAGGAACGAGGGCTTGCGTTGGGAGATCTCAGAAGGGCAAGACAGAATGCTGCATCCAGTGCATATCCACGGCTGCCAGTTTCGAGTAATAAAATACAATGATGCGGAGCCGCCACTCTATATGCGTAGCTGGAAAGATACAGTACCCATATCCGATGGTGGAAAAGCGGAAATTTATGTTCGTTTCCCATTGCCGGCCATGCCCGATATGCCCTATATGGTGCACTGTCATGTATTGGAGCATGAGGATTCGGGAATGATGACGGAGTTCAGTGTCTCCTGACTCGATTCGCAGCTAATCAGTCAGCGCTGCTTATGTTTCCTATCCTCTTTGTGTTGTAATTTGGTCGCCTTTCTAATCAGATTTTGGAAGTTGGGGCACTCCAGCTGATTTTTCTCAGGACAGTTGGCGACATGGCGGAGTCCATCGCGCATGGCCTCTAACCGGCGGATACTCTTTTCCAGATCGTCGGCTCTGGCAAGGAGTTGTTCCCTGTCGATAGAGGGGTTGCCATTAGAGGAAAACATCTCGCCAATTTCATCCAGAGAAAAACCGGCGTAACGGCCAAGAGAAATAAGGGACAGCTGTTCTACCACAGAGGCCTTAAAAATTCGGGTAATTCCCCGGCGACCACATGACTTTATCAGGCCTTTTTCTTCATAATACCTCAGTGTGGAAGAGGGGAGTCCCGACAGTTTGGAGACTTGGCGAATATCCAGTTCTTCCATGTTGTTCATCGCTTATTGACCTCAAGCTCACTTGAAGTTGTATGCTAGTTCCACGCGTCATTACTGGCAAGTCAAAGTTCAGCTTATGCACACCGCGAAAGATTATTGCAAAGGCCCAGCCACCCAACAGGCCAACCGGATTTCAAAAAGGGGTGTCCTGATCACCTTGTGTTTGGCAACCTTGTTAGCGGCTTTGGGCGTCAGCGCAATTAATATGGCGCTGCCCGTATTAATCGACAAGTTGGGAACTTCATTTAGTAATACCCAATGGATTACCGTGGCCTACATGATGTGCATGACTGCCACCTTGCCAATTGCCGGCAGTCTCAGCGATAAGCTTGGCCGGCGAAAGTTATTTCTTGCCGGTGGTCTTATATTTTCCTTGTCCACACTATTTTGCGCACTTTCATTTAATGTGTGGAGTCTGGTATTTTTCCGTGCAATACAGGGGGCGGGTGCTGCGATGTTTGTAGCTGTGTCCATGGCTATTGCCAGCGATGTTTTCGATAAATCTGAAACTGGAAAGGTCATAGGTTTACTGGGCAGCCTGTCAGCGGTAGGTACCGGTATGGGCCCTATTGTGGGTGGCCTGATTGTAGAAAGCCTGAACTGGCAGGCTATCTTTTGGCTAATAGTACCGGTGGGGCTTGGGGTATTTTTTCTCGCATATCGTATCCTGCCGGAAAATAAAGCTGGTGAAGTTGCGGATGGGCGGAGCCGGTTTAAGCGTTACCTGGCCGCAGCTTTGCTGTTTTTTAGTATTGTTTTTTATACCCTGGCTATCAAACCTTTAGGAGAGGAGTACTCCGTCGTCAACGGAATCGCTATTGCTCTGTCTGCGGTATTTGGTGTAGCGTTGCTCTACTTCAGGCAGAGAGTGCAGCCGTTGAGCCAGGGGTTTAGTGAGCCATCGGGGAAGCAGACATTGTTGGCCAATCTGGCTGGGAATTTTCTGGTGGCCTCATCGGTAATGAGCAGCCTGATTGTGGGGCCCTTTTATTTGACTCTGGCACTGGGGCTTGATCTGTTTATCGCTGGACTGGTGATGACGACAGGGTCATTTGTGGTAGCCACCTGTTCTAACCTTGCCGGTCGCGCGGTGGATCGATTTAAGAGTCGCGGTATCATCTTACTGGGCCTCTTTATTATGCTTAGCGGAGCCCTCGGGATGGGGCTGCTAAGGGTAGAGCAGGGGTTGATCGGCTATCTGATATTTTCCATTACTGTGGCAATTGGCTATGGAACCTACTTGTCGACAGTAAATACACTGACAATGAATAGTGCCAGAGCTGAAGTTCGGGGGCGAATTTCTGGCTTGCTCAGCCTGTCGCGAAGCTTGGGTTTATTGACCGGTGCCTCATTGATGAGTGTGGTTTTTGTAGGGCTTGTGCCCAGTTTGCCTTTGCAAGCAATGAGCCCGGTACAAATAGCGGATGGTCTCAATGCCGTTTATCGTCTGGCATCGCTACTGTTGTTAATGGCATTTGTTATACAGTTGATATCTATTCTTGCCGTTAGGCTTGCTGTTAAAACCCAGGACTAGTATTTATTCCACAGCTACTAAATACGCTTTAGTGAAGAGTAATTGATCGCATTTGATTCCCTTGTGTATCAATAACCATTCGAGTTGTTGGTACCTATTTGGCCCCCTCGTTGAAGCCCAGCCTATCTAACTTTTGTATCAACGACTACTTCCATCGATTGATAACTTTCGATGATAGATTTGGTTGACTTAAAGCTGGCTTTAAGTTGTATCTTGAAATTGTGAACTCACAGTAATTTTCTACAAGGTACTGAAAGAGCTATTGGAGGACCTAAATAGTGACAACTGATTCTTTGCAACAGTGTATTGAAGCACTTAAAACCAATTGGAAAGGACTGGATTCTTTATCTATCGCTAGGTGTCGAGAAGCTTTGGAGAAATTGGCAGTGTCGCCCCCTGATGAGGCATGGCTGGTCGATTTGCATGTTCGCAAGGAACCAAGCGTGGAACTTTATCGCGATAATGATAAGGGCTTTGTCCTGCTGGCTCATGTAGAGCCCCGAGGCCTCTATCGACAGCCGCACAATCATGGCAATGGCTGGGCATTCTATGCGGTTCAATTTGGCCAGGTAGAGATGTCCACCTATGGAATATTTCGGCAGGACGATCGCGAACAACTGGTAAGTCGCGGTTGCTATTCAATGAAGCCTGGCGATTGCAGTGCTTTTCTTCCCGGTGATATTCACGATACCCGATGCCGCTCTGAATATGTATTGATGTTTAGATTAACCAGTTGTGACTTTAGTGAGGAGAAGCGTGAGGGGCGGCTTAAAGTTTATTCATAATAAATAAACTGTGAAATAGGGGGCGGTAGCTGAAAATGATGCACCTCTGTGCCCTATTTTTATTGTAAATTTTATCCAAAAATCTGCTCTTTCCACTCTCTCAAAGGGCCCGCTGGCAGATTGTCAGCGGGCAATTAAAAATAGGGCTAAATTTTAAGTCACAACTCAGGATCAAGAAACATATAGAAAATTTTGAGCCGCTATTAGTGAAGTATCATCCCAATATTGCTGTCACCTATCTGATTGGCTATGATATTTCCGCTTATTTCACTCTGTAAAATTTCCATGAAGTTATCCATACCACTTTGCTGGGCAAAGACGGAGCTGGTAGCACCATCCTGATTGGCAATAATCTCGTTAAGCGTACCATCCTGTATCGTATTGATATTCATAAATTCCCCTTCTTGCCGAATAGTTGAAATATTATCAGAACCACTTTGGCTGGCTTGGGCATAACTATTCTCATTGAATTGTTGTAAAAGAAAGACACGTTGATCATTGCCCATTTGAGTGATTTCACTGATAAGTGATTCTCCTTGAGTTTGTATGCTCGTTGCCCTGTTTCCTGTTCCATTCTGTACGACATTAGCAGTGTAGGAAATGCCGGGTAGTTGATTGACGACACCGATATTTAGAGTTCCCGTTTGCATTAGTGAGCCGGAGTAGGATTCACCGCCTGCAGCACGAACCAGACCATCATTACTTTGCCCAGACTGAAATAAAAAACCAGTAGTACTAATTACATCTGCTTGAAAAATATCTCCATCATTCAGTTGCCCTTCCTGATAAATCTTTCCAACAGTATTAGTCGTGATCAACTGGGTACTCTCTGCGGTTTGATTCTCACCTACCTGTTCAATCAGTATCACAGTTGAGCTAGTTTCCTCCTGACTGGCGACAACAGTATTGCTATTACCGGTTTGTATTTGCTCTATCCAGCTTTGCGAAGAGTTTACCGTTTGAATTGCTTCGGCAGAATTATTGTTTCCCGTCTGTGATTGAATTATTAAATTGTTGTCAATGGTTGGATCAGATTGGTCTGCAGTAGCCAGATTACCAACGCCACTTTGTTCAACTATGGTGGTGTTGCTGTTGGCGTGACTGTTAACACTTAGTAAAATAATTATGGCAGAAAAAAGAACCCGATAGATCTTCACTGGAATCTCCCTCTTTTGAAATTTATGAAGCGATCGAATGCTTAGGACGCATATTTAGTTCGAGCTGAACATAGATGAACGATCACGGATTTTGGCTTATTACTGCTGATATTGCCGATTTAAAGTGTTGCTATCAATCCAGTGGAATACTATAGGAGAAAAGTACTTTAAATCTGAGAGTAAAGTCACCAGAGAAAGCGTTGGTACTGGTTGAGCTTTCGTTTATGCAGACAAAGTGTGTGAGGTTGAGAGTATATTCTTATGCTGTAATTATCAATCCGGTTGTTGTCTGATGAAGATATAATGTACATATTAAAAGAAGATACACACACGGCCCTCAATTCTGCTTAAGAATAAAATTGCAAACAAGCTATTCTGTCACGTTAAAAGTCATTTATATAAAGTTGTTGACGTTATTGTTGATGTCTAATTTGAAATTATTAGGGAATGGTATTGTGCGTATATTACCCATAGCGCCAGAGGATTTACTGGCTAGATAAAGAGTCCATACCTGCGTCGGAAGATCAGGGGTAAGTGGTCAAGCAATAATTTACCCGTAAAGTCGCTATTAGGACTGTTGTAGGTATATTGGAACGCTGGGGTTTCACGTAGCAGAAATTTATAAATGTACTTATAGACGTATCCAGCTCGTGTAAAATTTTGGATGTGCGAGAACTCAGAAGAAGTAGATAGAGGTGAACAAAGTAAAGGCTGAAATCTGATGTGTGTAGTGTAAAATATCTATAAAATGCTCCTAAAGGTGCCCGCTGGCAGTCTGCTAACGGGCAATTAAAGGTTGGATTAAACTTTAAATTACTGCTTAGTCTCAATGATTGATTAACAGATTTTGAATATTTGTTACTGGGATATCATCCCAATATTGCCATTACCTATCTGATTGGCTGTGATACTTCCACTCGTTTCACTTTGTGAAATTTCGATAAAGTTATCTATCCCATTTTGTTGGGCCAGGGTAGAGCTGGTTGCACCATCCTGGTTGGCAATAACCTCATTAAGCATGCCATTCTGTATCGTATTCACATTCATAAACTCCCCTTCTTGCTGAATAGATGAGAAGTTATCAGATCCATTCTGACTTGCTAGTGCGTAGCTGTTTTCATTAAATATTTGTAAAAGAAAAGCAGTATTGGCGTCGCCGCTCTGAGTGATTTCACTGATAAGGGATTCGCCAAAATTCTGTGCACTGGAAGCTTGGTTTCCTGTTCCACTCTGTGTGACCGTGGCGGTGTAAAAAGCACCGCGTAGTTGAATAACATTACCATCATTCAGAACCCCAGTTTGGAGAAGTGTGCCAGAATGGAATTCACCGCTGGTGGCGCGAACAAAACCCATATTGCTTTGTCCAGATTGGAACAGGTAGCCAGTATCATTAACTGAGTCAGACTGGAAGAGTTCGCCATCATTCAGTTGGCCTTCCTGATAGATCTCTCCAATAGTGTTATTTGTGATCCACTGTGTGCTCAGTGCAATTTGACTGTCTCCCGCCTGCACTATTTGCACCATGGTTGAGCTGCTTTCCTGTTGACTGGCGGAGACGTCATTGTTGTCACCGCTTTGAACTTGGAGTATTGAACTCATAGAAGAGTTTACAATTTGCGTTGCCTCGGCAGAATTGCCATTTCCTGTCTGTGACTGTTCTATTAAATTATTTTCAATGGTTGGATCGGACTGGTCGGCAGTCGCCAGATTACCATCGCCGTTTTGTTCCACTGTGGTAGTACTACTATCGGTGTGACCGACAGTACTTACTAAAAGAAGAATGATTGTAAAAAGGATATGGTAGAGCTTCACAAGAAATCTCCCTTTTTTGATCATGTTAAGGCGGTTGCTGCTAAAGTCGCAGGGATTCAGTTTGAATTGGCTATGGGCTGAGCTGCCGCCTGTTTGGTCTTATTACTGCTGATATTGCCGATTTAAAGTGTAGCTATGAATCAGGAGGAGTACCATAGGAGAGAAGTACTCTTAACCTGAGAGTAAAGTCACCTGCGAAAGCCAGCGGCGCTTTTTGAGATTTTATTTTTACTGCTTAGGCACAGAAGGTTGAGAATATATTCTTACACTGTAGCTAATTAGATGCCTTGGCTGATCTAAGGTCACTATTGAGTTTTTCTAAGAATCATATGCTGGCCAGGTATACTCCTTAACCTGGTATCTTATGTAGCCTTTGAAATTATTTCCCATAAAGGTTCATTAAGTTGAAATTTAGGTCTTTTATGGTGAAATTTTTGATACTTTTCACCTTAATTTCTCACATTTGTTTACTTCCTCACGATAGCTGTGTCGATATGGTCATGAAATATTCTACTTGAGTCTGGAACCATTCCCTTTCGTATTTATCGAACATGCAGTGTACCTATGGGGTTAGATGAACAGCGTACAGAAATAAAGTCAGTGTTTGTGAGAATTGTTAGAAGATGCAGGGGCAGTTGCATCCAACCGAATAGATAAAAACGGGGGAAGGAAGATTATTCCTTTCTGTCTAGAAAAGCCTGGCATTGAAAGTGCAGATTCATGCTACGAATGGGCTCTTTATTTACTAACACTTCCCGTTACAGATTATTCACATGAGTTCTTGATCTTCATTTTTGGAATTTATACCTGTCAGTTTGGTAGGTGTCTCATCGCGTAAAACTTTTAATAGAACCCTAAAAACGATAGTTGGAGATTCTATGAGCCATATTTTTATTCGCACAGCCATAGCATCAGCATTGATGCTTGGGGGCCAGGGGGTAGGTGCGGCACAGCCAGCCGATGATTACGTTGCGGGGCAAAGTTATACCGGTGGCAGCCAGGTTTGCTATGAAGGAAACCTCTATAAAACTCAATGGTGGGCAACGGCCTCTCAAATTCCATCAGATGCCCTGACATCTGAAAACCGCTGGGATTCTCCCTGGATTCTGGAGGCGTCTGGTGCTTGTGAGAGCAGCGGCGATAATGATTCCAATTCCGGTAATAGTGATAATTCAGACTCGGGTGATGACAATACAGACTCTGGCAATAACGGAGGCACGGATTCGGACAACAGCGATAATACAAATTCCGGCAATGGCGGAGACAGTGGTGGTTCCGATGACTCCGATACTTATATCTCCGGTCAAAATTATCGTAAGGGCGAGGAAGTTTGCTACGACGGCGACTTGTTCATTGCCCAGTGGTGGGCCAATGGTGATGACCATCCCACAGATGCATTAACGGCGGAAAATACCTGGGGCTCTCCCTGGCTTCTTAAAGAAGCGGATGGTTGCTCCAGCAGTGGTGATTCCGACGATGATAACGATACCGGTGGTGATAGCGACGATAGTGGCAACAGCGATAATGATAATAGTGACGACAGCGGAAATGACTCCGATAGCACACCCATTACTGTCAGTGCTTCAGCGTCACAATCCCAAATAACTGGTGGCGGTATTATCACACTTGACGCGAGTGCCTCTGGTGGCGACAGCAATCTATCTTATAGCTGGGCCCAGTTGTCCCCGGCCTCTCCTGAAGCGGATATTGCTTCCGCGACCAGTGCATCGACTTCCGTTACCTTGCCTTCCAGCACTTACGATGTGAGCTATGTCTTTAGCTTGATCGTCAGTGATGGCGAGATCACAGAAGAAGCGCAGGTAACCGTTCAAAATCTCGCATTGGATGACACTGATGAAGATGACAGCGATGATAATACCGATGGTTCTGAAAGCTCAGTAACCGCAAATATTTCAGTGTCCAGTATCAATGTTGGCTGTAGCGGAACGGTTACCCTAGATGGTTCCGGTACCACCGGTGGTAGCGATATCTCCTATATCTGGAGTCAAACCAGCGGCCCGGTCGTTAAGATGAGCAACTATACCGGCAGCTCTACCTCCGTAACTCTGTCTGAAGTTTACAGCGATGTAACCTATACCTTCCAGCTGACAGCTTCTGACTCCACTCAAGCCAGTGATGTGGCTGAAGTGTCTATCAGTCAGGACGGTTGTGCTTCAGCTGATGGCTATGTAATGGGGATCAGTGAACTGGAAGCTGCTGAAGAGTCGATTACCAGCGGCGATTCCTTGCTGGAGGAAGTCAAGGATACTGTTGAGACTCGGGATAACGCTGTTGTTGAGGCGGTACAACCCGGCCGCAGTGCAAACCCTGAAAACGTCCTCCGGGTTGAGAGTATTTTGTCCGAAGAAGACTGGGATTATCTTTTCGCTCTTAGAGCGGAAGAGTATACCTACACAAATTTTCTCCGCGCCGTAGCCAAGTTTCCCGCATTCTGTGGTGACTACACTGATGGTCGCGATGCCGATGCTATCTGCCGCAAATCGATGGCCGTAATGTTTGCGCACTATGCCCAGGAAACCGGTGCTCATGCGACAGGCTGGGAGGTACCGGAATGGCGCCAAGGTCTGTACTGGTTACGTGAAATCGGCTGGACTGAGGATACTTCCGGTGGCTATGGTGCCTGTGATGCCAGCAGTAGCTGGGCTGCCGAAGCATGGCCTTGTGCGATCAATGATGACGGCGGCTACAAGAGCTATTTCGGACGTGGTGCCAAGCAGTTGAGCTGGAACTATAACTACGGTCCCTTCTCCCAGGCGATGTACAGCGATATTTACACACTGCTGGAAGCACCTGAGCTGGTAGCGGATACCTGGTTGAATCTGGCCAGCTCTATTTTCTTCTTCGTCTACCCACAGCCGCCCAAGCCGAGCATTCTGCACGTGATTGATGGCACCTGGGAGCCGAACAGTGTGGACTTGGCGAATAACCTCACCGCAGGATTCGGTGTCACGACGAATATTATCAATGGTGCGATCGAATGTAGTTCAGGTACCGAGGACTACCGCTCCCAGTACCGGATCGAGTACTACCAGAGTACGGCTGAATACTTCGGCGTAGAAATTCCAGAGGATGAAGAACTCGGTTGTGCCAATATGGGGCAGTTCCAGACCGGCGGTGCGGCATCCCTGGATATCTACTGGGATAAAGACTGGGGTTGGTCGGCGGATACCCCCAATAACGAGAGCTACGCGTGTCAGTTGGTGAATTACCAGACCGCTTACTCAGCGCTGAATGAGGGCGACTATGCCAAGTGTGTTGAGGGTAACTTTGATATGACCATCGATTACCAAGACTAAAAATCAGGGGGCTGAATAGCCCCCGCTCAAACCCTTTCAGTGACCTGGTTCTCCCCCGCAGCCAGGTCACTTTTTTATTAGTGCCAGAGTTAACACTGCCCCTATTTGAAGTCCCTTAGTGTTAAAACTACTGCATAACGCTGACAAAGTTTGAGCTGCCTATTTGAACAGTAAAGGATGACTGGTCTACTCCGGATTGTGATATTTCCTTATAGTGCCCATCGCCGATTTGTAACAATGTTAGGGTGTTACCTAAACCACTCTGAGCAATTACGGCTTCATTGGTTGTGCCAAATTGTGCTGTTGTTGCATTGAGGAGAGTGCCGTCCTGCTGGAGAGTGACTGAGTTGCTAGAGCCGAACTGGGTAACTGTCAGATTTACATCAGCTCCCACCTGGTCTGTAGCTGTTGAGTTTTGGTCTCCGGCTTGAATAATAAGTGCGCTGCTAAGATCGGTACTTTGATCGGCTTCGACACTATTTGCCGAACCTGCCTGGGTTACAATTAAAGTACCATTCTCTGAAGTATTCTGGTTGGTTGTGGCTGTATTCAGTGTACCAACCTGAGCGATAAAAACAGTATTAAAATTGCTGACATCTTGTGTCGCTTCTGCTGAGTTTTCCGCTCCAGCCTGAACTATCTGGGCGCTATCTGCTGCGGCATCTATTTGATTGATTTGAGCATCATTATTTTCTCCAAACTGGCTAATGAAGGTAAAAGAATCGGTGACACTCAGTTGGTCAACCCTGGCCGTATTTTGAAGACCTACTTGCAGTAGGGCTGCGTTGGGGTTACCACTAGCAAGCTGGAGTATATTCCCAGTATTTAAGCTTCCGAATTGCTGTAAAGTACCTGATCCAGAATTTAGGTTTTCCTGATAGATCTCAGCAGAGTTCTGCGTGCCTACCTGTGTAGCCAGTGAGAAAATTGCGTCAGCCACCACTTGCTGTGAATTGGCAGTGTTCGATGTACCTAACTGGTTTACGGCGAGTATGCTGTCGGTGACAGTCCCTTGACCGGCATTAACGCTGTTATTGGTCCCAAGCTGTCGAGAATTTATCTCGCTACTGGTTGTATTCTCTTGGGCCGTTTCACTTTCATTGGCATCTCCGATTTGGAGTTGGATAATGGTGCTAAGGAAGGTGCCGTCAATTTGCAAGGCGTCTGCGCTATTATTGACACCGATTTGGGTTTGAATAATTGTACTGTTGTTAACATCTGATTGAGCATTATTGGCTGTGGCAGTGTTGCCAACACCAATCTGCTCCTGGATAACAAAATTATTGTCAGCGATGGCCGTGTAGCTAATGGCTAATGTAAGAGAGGTGAGAGTGAAAGCTGAGATTTTCATACGATACTCCTTGACTACAAAATCTCTAAGACGGGTATTAGTTGTAACTAAAATCCCAATAGGTCATTAATACATGTCGCACTATACTCGGTGGGGCAATTGGGTCAGTAGTATGTCTATACCAGCTTGGCTTTAAATGGCAGTATTTCCCATTTAGCTATGTCCAATGGTAGCTTGGGGTAATAATATGTGGATGAGAGTGTCTTCATTGGATAACTCCTTTACTAACTTTGACTTCTAGTAATGGGGAGGTAGCAGGTGCCTTTAAAATCCATCTAAAGACATAGTATTATCCTTGGATACCTTAAATAGAATGAGCAGTAAACAGTATTCTGAGTTTCTGATAGAGGTTAATGCATAAAAAATATCACTTTACTTCATGATGATACGGTTTAGAGATCATAAATCTGATAAGTTCTCTAATCATAGACTTTCGAAGCAATATCAATCAACGATTAATAGTATTTTTGTCGATAAAGCTGCAAGTAGCTATAGGAAATAAGTGTGGCAATATTGGGAATAAAGTAGGATTTCAACTTTTCCCTTTCTAGGATCAGTAATTACAGTTTGCGTCATATAAATTAAGGTACGTACTCCGATTAAAGGGAGTGTAGTAATATTTTCCTATAAATCATATTCTTCACCATGATTAATATCCATTGGCTGGTGTTAAGTAGGAGGCTAATCGATTCATAATCAAAGAAGGGAATGCATCTTGGACGCTAACTATGAGATATCGATATTGAATATCGGTTGTCCTGTATTAATAACAATGTATTCCCAGTTTTTGATTATTTACAAAAGCTTTTTGATATTGAATCAGGTTTTACTCCGATGTAGCCTATTGCATAATGTTTCCGGTATTGTTGTCTCCAAGCTGTGTCACGGTGGCTGAGGCTGAGAGATTTGTTTGCATGGCTTGTAGTAAATTATTATTACCAATTTGTGTTAGCGCTGCCATACTACTCATGCCGGCCTGATTAAGATCGATTTCATTAAGCATACCACTTTGGTTTGTGTCGGCAGAGATTAAGTCACCATCCTGAATAGTGGAGAGCAAATTTTGCATGCCCTCTTGTGTCCCCAGGAGGGTGTTTGATAATCCTGTCTGGGAAGCTGTTGCTATATTTTGCTGGCCAGTCTGAAAAAGCGTTAACATCCCTGAGTCGCTCATAATTTGAAAAGCAACTGCATCGTTAGCAATGCCTATCTGAGTGACCTCTACGGTACCGTTGCTACTGGAAAAATGGCCCATACCTCCAATAATATTTTGATCGCCGATTTGGGCCGCAGAGCCGATTACATTGGAACTTGAAATTGCCTGCACACCACCTACTAAATTATCATTCCCTATTTGCTGGGAAAACGAATGGCTTTGTGTACTGTCAAGTTGGCTTGAGCCTCCAAGGTTTGAGTTCCCGATCTGATTAATAAAAGTACTACCAAAACTACTGTTTGAATTACTGGTTCCCCCCAAATTATCATTGCCGTTTTGAATAGCTGTACTTGTCATAAAGTCAGAGTTGTCGAACTGGGAAATTCCACCGTTGTTAAGTGATCCAGTTTGTAAAACTAGGGAGGTGTGTTGTTTGTATTAAGGCTTGCAGATGCAGAACCAATATTTTGAGATCCATCCTGGCTAATAAATATGGAATTATTATTTGAATTATTGAAATGAGAAGCTGCAGATTGATTATCAGTACCAATCTGAACGATATTTGTGCTATTTAAACTGGAGTTAAAATTTACAGTCTCAGTGAAATTTATGTCACCGGTTTGGGAGACAAAGTTGGTGTTATTAGAGTCACCAAGCATACTGGATGTAACTTCGTTAGTATTACCCATTTGTAAGGTTGTCAGCGTTGTGCCAGTACTATCCTCCTGGCTTGCTGTGGCTAAGTTTCCATCTCCAAACTAGATCTGAATAATCACGCCATCACTGCTGTTAATGATCTGTTCCGCCTCTGCGGTGTTGTTATCACCATTCTGGGTTTGTACGATCAGGTTATTTGTAACGGTGGGGTCACTTTGGTCTCCCATAGCAGTGTTGCCGTTGCCGGTTTGGTTGACAATATAAGTATTACTGGCCTGTGCTACCTGTATCATGGCTAGAGTTGACAGTCCAGTGATAATGGATTTAATTTATCACGGATAAACTCCTTTACAAATTGCAGTTAAGTTGGGACTGAAGTTCCTGAATGATTAGATTTGCGGATCACTATTACTTCGTTTTTTTCAGTTTTTACTGTTTCTGTAAAAAGTTCTTAATAATTGTTGGATCACTTTGCCCCCCCCATTACAGTATTGCCAGTGCCCGCTTGATAGATAAGATAGGTACTGTCTGCTTGTGCTAAGTCAGTAATTTCTAGGGAAGAATAAGTGATCGTTAACAGGATGATTTTCACAAATATTCCTATATTTCAATTGGCTATTTATGGCTGCTGATTGGAGACAGAAAAACTCCTATATTTCGCAGATGAAATCTATATTGATACCTGCTGTCAGTGTGTCCTGGCAAACTGCTGCCAGTTATGTAGGGAAAGTACAGGGTTAACTTGATCAGCCCTGAATGATGGGAGGAAGTAGTGAGACTGCTTGCTTGCACTGGCTCCAAGCCATTATTGTTGGCATTAATACTTGGCTATGCCTGGGCAGTGATCCTTAATTTATCTTTGAGTAATACCTCCATGACTCAAAAAATTTTGTGCTTGTTCCTACTGTCTTCATGCCGGCGGTTTGCCTCATTTAAAAAATGATAATGACACGTAAAAACAGGTGTCGATAATATCTAGTCCTAATTTGTTGAAAATAGTATTGCCAATAGGCGTTGTTAGTTGTATAGGATAAAAGCACTCAAATACTAGTAATAAAGTCTGTAGGAAGTTATCGTTAGTATGGCTGTTAAAGAATGCACGCTAAAAATTCTAGCGGTTTAGATCTAATTGGTCCAAGCTTCTATTTCAGGTACTGCGTTTATAAAATTTGAAGTCCTGTTTATATGGCAGTCTCAAAGACCCCGCTATCCAGATCACAGATAATTGGCCTGACAGCCTTGTCGTTTGCTGTATTTTTGGTGGCCAATGATTTTACCGCCTTCTCTGTTGCTATTCCCGCAATGGAAAAGCATTTTAATGCTGATATCTCCACTCTTCAGTGGGTGCTAAATGGTTATGCCCTGGTGTTTGGTATTCTTATTGTTACGGGCGGACGTTTGGCGGATATGTTTGGTCGGCGTCGTCTTTTCTTTATTGGAACTTCAATCTTTGTGTTCTTTTCTGTTATGGGTGGTCTTGCGGTAAATGAGTGGATGTTGCTAGGAAGTAGGGCATTGATGGGGGTTGGTGGTGCCCTGATGTGGCCTGCTGTTCTTGGAATGACTTACCAGATTATGCCAGAAGACAGGGCGGGGCAAGCGGGTGGTTTGATAATGACCGTATGTGGTTTTGCAAATTCAGTTGGTCCATTGCTGGGTGGGTTTTTTACAGATTTTTTCAGTTGGCGCTGGATATTTTTTATTAACTTTCCTATTGCTTTGGCGGCGATGTTAGTCGGCTGGAAAGTTATTGAAGCTGATAAGCCGGCCGAAAGAAATAAAAAAGTCGACTACTTGGGGATGGTTTCCCTATCTATTAGCCTTTTAGCACTAATGCTGTCTCTGGATTTTGTTATTGATGTAGGCTTTGGAAGCCCGTTAGTTATCGGACTCTTTGTAACTTCAGTTTTATTTTTTCTAATGTTTGCCTGGATAGAGCCCCACACCCGCTCGGATCCGCTTATTCCATCAGACGTAGCTAGCAATTGGCACTTCTTTAGTATTGCTTTAGTTACATTATTTTTATCGGTCACTTTCGTATCTATGCTCCTCTATATACCCCAGTTCCTGATTAAGGAATTGAGCTTTTCTGCGGTGTGGTCCGGTGCCGGTTTGCTGCCGGTTATGGTTACCTATGCGGTGGTATCTTATATCGCGGGATGGCTTTATGAAGTTATGGGGGCCAAAATGATTTTAGCTGCCGCAGCCCTTTTTTTAGGGTTTGGAATGTTTTTGCTCTCCGGGTTAATTATCCACGATCGATATCTTCACCTGGTTCCGGGGATGCTTGTTTTAGGTGTGGGCTTGGGTTTGTATTTTCCCACCATAACGACTACTGCTGTTACTGTATTGGGGCCCGCTAGGGCAAGTTTAGCGGCGGCATTAATTTACATGTTCCAAATTGTTGGTGGAGCTATTGGACTGGCAATGAACACAACTGTTGTGGCAATGGCTCCGGAGCTGTCTGAAGGAATTGATCGGGCATTTACGGTCAATGCATGTTTGGCCGCTGCAGCACTCATCGTGAGTTTGCTTTTTGTGAAGGGAAGTACTTCCCAGAAATAGCAGGCCTGTGCGATACTTCAAGTGCACTTCATCTCTGTCACACTTTATCCCTCTAAATAATGGAAATAACCCTATAAAATATGGGGTTTTTGTTTCTCCTTTACACGGATAAAAATTTTCTCGCTACGAAGAGATTAATTCACAGACTGCTCATTTTTTTGTTAACTATTTTTGTTAATTGAGTAAGAATAGGGTTCTTTCCCAATCCCTGGAAATGGAATCTCGGGCGATATCCCGCACTGATGCGGATGACTGAAAAGTCGGTGCTTCCGCTTAGCTAGCGGCGCCGCCGGACAGATAAAACCTCTGTGTCCTGCTTTTTATAGGACGCCTTTGATTCTCCAAACAAAGCAGGCCTGTCGGGGTGGTCTTGTACTGCGAATTATTTGAGTAGGGAGCCTGGCTCTCCCGTAGTTGGTAAGGAGAATGGATTTTGATACCTATTGTTGACCGCGCGCGTGCGGAGTCTATTGCACCTATCTGGCGTATGCCGTTTCGCCCCTTTTTCTGGGGGGCGGCCCTGTGGAGTATGGTTGCCCTGGTGATCTGGCAGGGGCAGCTGCTCGGTTGGCAAATGCCGGCATTTCGTATGGGAGTAGTCTGGCACTCCCATGAGATGCTGTTCGGCTTCGCGGCTACTGTTGTGGTGGGATTCCTGGGAACAGCCATGCAAACCTGGACAGGTATACCCTCTCCAAAGGGAACCCAGCTTATTGCTTTGGTCGGCTTGTGGCTCTTGGCTCGTCTGGGCTACCTGTTGGCGGCAGTCCCTATCTGGATGCCGGTGATTGCTGAAGTGTCCTTTTTCCTGTTCTCAGCCTTCTTGCTTGGAGCCCGGGTGCTGAGAACCAAGCAGTGGCGGAATATGTTTGTCTTGCCAGCGATGCTGATGTTTGCTGCTTTATCGGCCAGTCATTGGCTGGTGCCGGCTGCTCAGAGCCGCATTGCCTTGCTGGCTCTACTGCTGGTGACTGCAATTATTCTGGTGATTGGCGGGCGTGTTATCCCATTCTTTACTGCGCGCCGCTTCCATTTGAGTCCCAAGGATAAGCTGCCGGCTGTGGAGTGGGGTACCCATGTTTCTGCAGTAGGCTTATTGCTGTCTGTGGTTATTGGTTTGCCACAAATGGTTTGGGCCTTTTTTGCTTGCTTCCTGGGTATTTTGCAGGTGATTCGCGTGGCGCGTTGGCACCCCAGCAAAATATGGTCAGAACCTATGGTTTGGTCCCTGCATGTGAGTTATTGGCTGGTTATTTTGGGTTGTTTCCTGGCCGCTCTGGCGTGGAGCAAAATTGCGCCCTCCTGGCAGAGCCCTGCCTTACACGCTTTTGCCGTTGGTGGTATCGGTGGGTTGATTTTATCGATGACCAGCCGTGTCAGCCTCGGTCATACCGGCCGAATACTGAAGGCGCCTCGCTTGATGCCTTTGGCTTTTATAGCTCTGGCGTTGTCCGCGCTCGCACGTGTTTTTTGGGCACCCGCCCCGAGCGGCTTTCTAGCTGCAATTATTGCCTGGGTGATCGGTTATACACTTTTCCTACTGTATTACACTCCAGTGTTATTCCAGCCTCGTGTTGATGGTCATCCCGGCTAAGAGTTTTTATCCAGTCCCGCTGTTAACAGTTATGGCAGCTGCGGGACTGTGATTCTAATCTGAATCGACCTTGTCCATTTGTGGAAAGGTATCAACTCGTGGAATTCCTTCAAGATCCTGATCCCACTCGGCTTTACTGGCCATAAAAATATGGGCGTTAGGTTTTATTTCTATCGGGCTGTCCAGGCTACCGGCTGGGACTGCCAGGTGTCCGAGTTCTTTATCCTCCAGTGGCAGGGCCGAGCCACACTCTGTACAAAAACTTTTACTGTGTCGGGTTCCTGCCAGTTTAAAAATTTTGCTGGCCTCACTACCGGCCATCCACTTGAGCTTAGCTGTAGAGGAAAATAAAGTGGCGGCGTGGGCAGAGCCGGTGTCCTTACGGCAGTAGCCGCAGTGGCAGAGAAAAAAGCCCTCAAAGTCTCCGTCGATCTCGTAGCGTGCGGTGCCACAAAGGCAGGATCCTGTTTTGTTCATCAGTCCTAGCTTCCTTTCAGTAGATATGCGGTTTATTGTTTATACCTGTATTGTGCCTTCAAGGTAGGGTACTGCTTTGCCTGAGATAATGACCCTGTTCCCGGCGATAGTGCAATTCATCAGGCCGCCGCGCGTGGAGGCCTGATAGGCGATCAACTCTTTCTTATCCAGAATTTGCGACCAATAAGGGGCGAGCCCTGTGTGAATAGAGCCGGTCACCGGATCTTCGGCACCACCATTGGATGGCCAGAAGTATCGGGAGATAAAATCGTACTTATCGGATTTTGCCGTGACGACCACATCGTAGGGGGCGAGCTTTCGCAGGCTGCTCGCATCCTGCTGTACATCTAATACCTCTCGCTCACTATCGTAGATGGCAAAGTAAGCTTGGTTGTTAAGTAACACCTGGGTCGGTGTTATTGAAAGCCCCTCCAGTAATTCCGGTGGTATGCGATCTACAGGCTGCGGCTCCCTTCGTGGGAAGTCCATGGAAATAATTCCATTTTCTCCTCGGTTTATTGTCATTTTTCCCACAGCGGTCGCATGGAACTGGAGTTGCTCGCATTGAGGGTTTTGAGAAAAAAGAACATGGGCTGAGGCCAGGGTGGCATGACCACAAAAATCAATTTCCGTTAACGGTGAAAACCAGCGAATTTTATAACTGGCGTCTGGGCGTTTTACCAGGAAAGCGGTTTCGGAAAGATTATTTTCTGCGGCGATGGACTGCATTAAATTTTCATCCAGCCAATCCTCAGTAACAACAACTCCGGCTGAATTTCCGTGAAAGACTTTGTCGGTAAATGCGTTAATAAAATGAATTTTAAGTTCCATATTTGAGCTCCATGGTGCTCCAGTTTTTTCGGGAGCGCTGGTGGCGGGATTGATATCTTATACTCCTAAAGTTCACCATTTTATACCTCTGTAGAGCAGCTTGGGATTGGCTTTAACCTGATCTGGATCAGTTTATCCCGGGTGTAAGTCAATAGAGTGACTTGTATTTGTTGCGTGCAAATCAGGGGTGTGAAAATGACGGAGTCCGATGTAGCTATCGTAGGTGCTGGACCGGCTGGGCTTTCCTTGGCGGTGATGCTCGCCCGTAAAGGGTGTCAGGTAGTAATTATTGAGCGCCAGGATAAGTCGGCGCTGTCCGCTCCCGTTGACGATGGTCGCGAGATTGCCCTGACACACAAATCCTACAAGCTGCTGCAAGAACTGGGGGCCTGGCAGAGATTATCCCCGGAAGAGATCAGTCCACTAAATGCTGCCGAAGTAGTCGATGGCAATTCCCCTTCGACACTCCACTTTAGCCCGGGAGAGAAGGGGCCCCTGGGTTTTATTGTCTCCAACTCTGCGATCCGGCGAATCTTATATGAGACAGTTTTGGAGGCCGAGAATATAGCGCTGCTTGATAACTCAACTGTTACCGGGATGACATTGAGCGGTGCTATGCGTCATCTTGAGCTGGCAGAGGGGGAGGGCGTGCGCGCTTCCCTGGTGGTTGCGGCCGATAGTCGTTTTTCTGAAGTGCGGCGCATGGCGGGCATTGGCGCCGATATGCGCGACTTTGGCCGAGTGGCGATTGTTGGCCCTGTACGCACCGCATTGCCCCACGATGGTATTGCCCGGGAGTGTTTCCGCTACGGCTCGACACTGGCACTGCTGCCTTTGCCCAAGCCAAATATTTCATCGGCCGTGGTTACTGTTCCCGCCAGCCTCTCTGCCCAAATTATGGCGATGGGTAATGATGAGTTCGCCGGGCACGTATCTCGCGAAAGTGCGTCCCAGCTCGGCAGTGTCAAAGCTTTTGGCGAGCGCCACTGTTATCCATTGGTTGCGGTATACGCACATCACTTTTTCACTGAGCGCTTTGCCTTGGTGGGAGATGCCGCTGTGGGGATGCATCCAGTGACTGCACATGGATTTAATTTGGGCTTAGCCGGTGCGGATACTTTGGCCCGCCAACTGGATAGCGTTAGTCGTCTATATAATCCAGCCAAGCTGACTCGGGCCCTGGCCCGTTACCAGATGCTGCACCGGGTTGAATCCAAGCCGATTTACTCTGGGACTAATAGGGTGGTGGATTTATTTACTGACGATCGCTTACCGGCCAAGTTGCTGCGCAAAATGGTGTTGCGAGTCAGTGATCGCTTCCCCCCTATTCGAAAAGCAATAGTGCACCAGTTAACCCGCTAGCTTATAGATGGTGGCCTGCCTTCGTTTTTTAATAAGAATGAATGGGCAGGAAAAAAAGAAAGTAATAGAAGTTGCCCGCTTGCGGGATTTTCTTCCTTTTCTATACTGATCTGCGAGATGGTAAAGACGTCTTTAACCCATCGGTGAAAACAAATGCCAATTACGGCTTGACTCACCGGATCAGCACCAATAGAATGCGCAGCCTCTTGAGTGGTTGGGCTGGTCCCGCCGCAGGGAAACAAAGATCAACCAGGCTTTGTTTCTTGGAGTTGTTGCGGGGTGGAGCAGCCTGGTAGCTCGTCGGGCTCATAACCCGAAGGTCGTAGGTTCAAATCCTGCCCCCGCTACCAATTTTCCTTAGGGAAAAATTTGATTGCGCTTTTGTTGTTGCGGGGTGGAGCAGCCTGGTAGCTCGTCGGGCTCATAACCCGAAGGTCGTAGGTTCAAATCCTGCCCCCGCTACCAACTTGCCTTAGGGCAAAACTTTGATTGCGCTTTCGTTGTTGCGGGGTGGAGCAGCCTGGTAGCTCGTCGGGCTCATAACCCGAAGGTCGTAGGTTCAAATCCTGCCCCCGCTACCAAATTTTGCATTCGTGCACACTGACTGCGCGAATGTGCGGTCAAAGCCCCGTCAGGGGCTTTTTCGTATCTGCAAGAAAAGTTGCAGGTATTTTTCGAAGTGGGCCGTAGGCCCATTTTTTGTATGTGGTGACGAGAATGGCGAGCAAACGCGAATTGCTGGAAGAGCTTCTGGCGCCGGTGGTGGCATCGCTGGGGTGTGAATTGTGGGGTATTGAGTACCAAACCCACGGTCGCAACGCGCTGCTGCGCATTTATATCGACTCCGAAAACGGTATTTCCGTTGAGGATTGCGAGAAAGTGAGCCGCCAATCCAGTGCTGTACTGGATGTGGAAGATCCCATTAGTAGTAAGTACACACTTGAAGTCTCTTCTCCAGGGCTCGACCGCCCTCTTTATAAGCTGGCCCAGTACGAGCGCTTTATTGGCGCCCAGATTGAAGTGCGCCTGCGTATGCCTCTGGATGGGCAGCGCAAGTGGCGCGGACTTCTGGCCGGTGTAGAGGGTGATGAAGTGGTTCTGCGTGTAGATAGTGAAAACGAATACCTTTTGCCGATCGACAGTATCGAAAAAGCAAATATCATTCCCCAATTTACCAAATAACCTGTAGGAGCCTGAGCTCAGGCGATTTTGAGGCACAGTTGCATGAACAAAGAGATCTTGCTGGTAGCCGAGGCGGTATCCAACGAGAAGGGCGTTGACCAGGAGATTATTTTCCAGGCCATCGAAGCGGCATTGGCAACGGCCACGAAGAAGCGCTACGACGAAGATTCAACCATTGAGGTTATCATTGACCGTCGTTCAGGCGATTACGAGACTTTCCGCAGCTGGGAAGTGGTCGGTGATGATGTCTTGGCTGAGTTGGGTACCCAGTTCACCCTGGAAGAAGCTCACGAAAAAGATGCTGACCTGAAAGCAGGTGACGTTTTCCGCGAACAGGTGGAAAATGTAGAATTTGGCCGCATCGCCGCACAGACCGCAAAGCAGGTCATCGTACAGAAGGTACGTGAAGCCGAACGCGCCAAGGTTGTAGACGAGTACCGCGATCGCGTCGGCGAGATGGTTAGCGGCACTGTGAAGAAGGTGACCCGCGATTTTATCGCTGTAGACCTGGGTAATAACGCCGAAGCGCGCCTGCCCCGCGATCAGCTGGTTGGCCGCGAAATTTTCCGACTCGGCGATCGCGTGCGCGCAATCCTGTTGGAAATCCAGCCGGAAGCCCGCGGCCCTCAGTTGATGCTGAGCCGCTCCTGCCCGGAAATGATTATCGAACTGTTCCGCATTGAAGTGCCGGAAATTTCCGAGCAGGTTATCGAAATTAAAGGTGCCGCCCGCGACCCCGGTCTGCGTGCAAAAATCGCTGTAAATACCAACGATGGCCGTATCGATCCTGTGGGAGCCTGTGTGGGTATGCGTGGAGCGCGTGTTCAGGCGGTTTCTAACGAACTGTCTGGTGAGCGCGTAGATATCGTACTGTGGGATGAGAACCCCGCTCAGTTCGTGATCAACGCAATGGCGCCAGCAGAAATTGAATCTATCGTTGTCGACGAAGATACCGGCTCCATGGATGTGGCGGTAGCAGAGGAAAACCTCGCAATGGCTATTGGCCGCAGCGGTCAGAATGTGCGCCTGGCCTCCGAACTGACACAGTGGCAGATTAATGTCATGAGCAGTGACGAGTGGCAGAGCAAGCAGGAAGCCGAGTCCAGCTCCATCATGCAGGTGTTTATGGATCGCTTGGATATCGATGAAGACGTTGCTGGCGTACTGGTTGAAGAGGGCTTCGCCTCTCTGGAAGAAGTAGCTTACGTGCCCATCGAAGAAATGCTCGCTATCGAGGGTTTCGATGAGGATATCGCTGAAGAGCTGCGCGCCCGCGCCAAGGATAGTCTGTTGACCCAGGCGCTGGCATCTGAAGAGAAACTGGATGCGTCCGAGCCCCAGGATGATCTGTTAAATATGGACGGTATGGAACGCCAGCTGGCATTCCAACTGGCCAGCCGTGGCATTGCCACGATGGAAGACCTGGCAGAGCAAGCCGTTGATGACCTGCTGGATATCGAAGGTCTCGACCAGGAGCGCGCTGCAGCGCTGATTATGAAAGCGCGTGAGCCCTGGTTTGCCGATGACAGCGGCGAAGAAGAAGCTTAAGCGCAGCAGCAATAGATAAATTACGTATAAGTAACCCCCTCCGACCAAGTGACTTTTAGGAGAGAGAATGGCCGAAGTAACAGTTAGCGAACTCGCCAAATCGGTTGGTGCCACCGAAGACCGTCTGCTGAAGCAGATGAAAGAAGCGGGTTTGCCTCACACCTCTGCAGATGCAGTGGTGTCAGACGAGGAAAAGCAGGTCTTGCTCAGCTTCCTGAAAAGCAGTCACGGGGAGCAGGGTGCGACGCCGCGCAAGATCACCTTGAAGCGCAAAACCACAACCACACTGAAGACCGGCTCTGGCACCGGCCGCAAGACTGTGAATGTGGAAGTGCGCAAGAAGCGCACCTATGTGAAGCGCCCTCAAGCGGAGCTTGAAACCGTAGCGGCAGGTGAGGAATCCGGTAGCCCCGAACAGGAAACGGCAGTTGAAGCCCTGCACAGCGAGCAGGAAAGACTGGAGGCCGAAGCAGAGCGTGCGCGCGCTGAAGCTGAGGCAGAAGCTGCACGCATAGCGGCGGAAGAAAGGGCGATAGCTGAAGCCGAGGCGAAAGCCAAGGCTGAAGCGGAAGCCAAAGCCAAGGCCGAAGCAGAAGCGAAAGCCAAGGCTGAAGCGGAAGCGAAGGCAAAAGCAAAAAGTGAAGTAAAAGCCGACCAGAAGGCGGCTGAAGCAGAGGATAAGACCGCGGAAAACGTAGTGAAAAAGGCAGAGCCCGCCGCACCAATCCGCTCAAGCTATTCAGACGATATCGAGGCAATGCGAATTGCCGCGATGGAGCGTCGCAAGCAACAGGCTGAGCAGGAAAAGCGTGAACTTGAAGAGAAGAAAGCCAAATTAGAAGCTGACCGACGCGCAGCCCAGGAAAAGAAAGACAAAGCTGCACAGGCAGTCAAGGCTAAGCCGGCATCAGCGAAAGGTGCCGAAAAGACTAGTGAGGTCAAGCCTGCTCTGCGTCGCAAGCTGGAGGCGGCAACCACCGCCCCCGCTGAAGCTGATCGCTCTGAGGATGAGCCGCGTAAACGTCGCGGTCGCCGCTCCAAGTCCGGCCCGAAAAAATCCAGCAAAACCGCTCTGTACGAACAGGCGCTGGAAGTATTTGAGGAAGACGAAGCATCCAAGCGCAGCACGCGCTCCCTGTCTCGTCCGACCTTGAAGGTTAAACCTACGCACGGCTTTAAAAGGCCCACGGAGAAACAGGTGTACGAAGTACAGTTGGGCGAAACCATCACTGTTGGCGAGCTGGCCAAACAGATGAATGTGAAAGCCGGTGACCTGATCAAGCGCCTGATGAAAATGGGCGAGATGGTTACTATCAACCAGAGCCTGGACCGTGAAACTGCACAGCTGATCATCGAGGAGATGGGCCACAAGGTGGTATTCCGCTCTGAGAGCGAGCTGGAGGAAGCGCTGGTTGCCGAGACCCAGGCCAGTGAAGGCACTGAGGTGTCCCGCGCACCGGTAGTTACCGTTATGGGGCACGTTGACCACGGTAAAACCTCCCTGCTGGACTACATCCGTAAGACTAAGGTGGCTTCCGGTGAGGCTGGTGGTATTACCCAGCACATCGGTGCTTACCGAGTAAAAACCAGCCAGGGCGAGATCGCTTTCCTGGATACCCCGGGACACGCCGCCTTTACTGCAATGCGCGCCCGTGGCGCCCAGGCGACTGACGTCGTGATTCTGGTTGTGGCCGCTGACGACGGTGTGATGCCGCAGACTGAAGAAGCTGTGAACCACGCCCGCGCTGCCGGTGTACCGCTGGTTGTTGCAATCAACAAGTGCGACAAAGAAGCTGCCGATCCAGATCGCGTTAAAAACGAGCTGGCTGCGAAAGATGTAATTCCTGAAGACTGGGGCGGCGATACCCAGTTCATCAACGTGTCTGCACACACGGGTGAAGGTATTGACGACCTGCTGGAAGCGATTTCCCTGCAAGCAGAGATGCTGGAGCTGAAGGCCAAGGTCAAGGTACCGGCAACGGGTGTTGTGATCGAATCCCGCCTGGAAAAAGGTCGCGGAGTTGTGGCCACCCTGTTGGTACAGAACGGCGAGCTGAAGCGCGGCGATATCGTACTGGCAGGCCAGAGCTACGGCCGTGTTCGCGCCATGACCAACGAGCTGGGCAAGCAGGTTAAAGAAGCTGGCCCTTCAACTCCGGTTGAGCTGCTGGGTCTGGACACCACACCCAACGCCGGTGACGAGTTCATGGTGGTTGCGGATGAGCGCAGAGCTCGTGAAGTAGCCGAACAGCGCGGTGATAAAGAGCGCCGCGAGCGCATGCAGCGCCAGCAAGCGGCCAAGCTGGAAAACATGTTTGCGAACATGGAAGCCGGCGAGCGCAAAGTACTGCCGGTTGTTATCAAAGCGGACGTTCGCGGCTCCCTGGAAGCTATCCTGGGCGCATTGGCGGATATCGGCAACGAAGAAGTTTCTGTCAACATCGTGTCCAGCGGTGTAGGTGGTATCGCCGAGAACGATATCAACCTGGCCCTGACCTCCGGCGCTATCGTACTGGGCTTCAACACCCGTGCTGATGTGGCTGCCCGAAAGGTTGCTGAGACAGAAGGCGTAGAGATTCGTTACTACAGCGTAATCTACAACCTGCTCGACGAAGTGAAGCAGGCGCTGTCCGGTATGCTTGATCCGGAAATACGCGAAGAAATTGTGGGCATTGCCCAGGTTCGCGATGTGTTCCGCTCACCGAAGTTTGGCGCCATTGCCGGTTGTATGGTTACCGAAGGTACCGTCTACCGCAACAAGCCGATCCGCGTACTGCGCGACAACGTTGTGATCTACCAGGGCGAACTGGAATCCCTGCGTCGCTTCAAAGACGATGTGCAAGATGTGCGCAACGGCATGGAGTGTGGTATCGGGGTTAAGGACTACAACGACGTTAAGTCCGGTGACCAGATCGAAGTTTACGATATCGTTAAGGTTGCTCGCGAACTCTAAGGAGTTCCGCAGCGGATCGAGGATAAACCCGCGCGGCGCTAGCCGTGCGGGTTTTCCTGTCTTTAAACCGCCATTCTCAATAGGTAAACAATGGCAAGAGAATTTCATCGCGCAGACCGCGTCGCCGACGCCATGCGCCGCGAGCTGGCCCAGCTGATCCAACACGAGATTCGCGATCCTCGTCTGGGTATGATCAACGTCAATGATGTTGAAGTCAGCCGCGACTTAACCGTTGCTAAAGTTTTTGTCACCCTGGTGGGTGAGGATGATCGCAGCAAAATTAATACCTCTATCGAAGTGCTGAATAAAGCCGCCGGCTTTTTGCGCACGCAGCTCGCGCGTGCAATCCAGATTCGCACTATTCCCCGTTTGCACTTCCGCTACGACGAGACCTCGGTGCGCGGCCAGGCACTGTCTGCCCTGATCGACAAGGCGGTGAAAGAAGATCGCAAACACCAAGACGACGATAGCGACTCCAACGAAGATTAATCCATGGGCCGCAGACCAAAATGGGGCCGGCCGGTTCACGGCGTGCTGTTATTGAACAAGCCCGCCGGGATTACCGCCAACGACGCCCTGCAAAAAGCCAAACGACTCTTTTTCGCCAATCGCGCCGGTCATACCGGAGCGCTGGACCCCCTGGCAACCGGCGTGTTGCCGATCTGTTTCGGCGAAGCGACCAAGTTCTCCCAGTACCTACTCGATGCGGACAAGCGCTATCGCAGTACTTTTGTTTTCGGTATGACTACAGCCAGTGGCGATGCCGATGGCGATGTACTGGAAACTAAAGATGCTTCCGGTTTGACCGAAGAAGCTGTGCTGAAGGCGATGGAAGCCTTTCGCGGTCCCATCAAGCAAGTGCCGTCCATGTACTCGGCCCTCAAGCACAAGGGGCAGCCGCTGTATAAGTTGGCACGCCAGGGCTTGGAAGTGGAGCGCGAGGCGCGGGAAGTAGAGATTTTTGAATTTGAACTGCTGAGCTTCACACCGGGCGCCCAGCCCCGTGCAGAAGTTGAGGTTCATTGCTCCAAGGGCACTTATATTCGCAGTATTGCCGAAGACCTGGGCCAGGCCCTGGGTGTTGGTGCCTATGTGGAAGAGTTACACCGCAGCGCCGCCGGTCCCTACGTCGAGGCCGATTCAGTGACCCTGGATGAACTCACCGCGGAGCGCGGTGAGGGTATGGCGGAGGAGTTGGATCACCACCTGTTATCGGTGGATTCTCCCGCCTCTTCGCTACCCAAACTCACCCTTCCGGACGAGTCTGGTTACTATGTGCGTCAGGGGCAGCCGGTAATGGATTTGCAGGTCTACCGTATCGGTGAAGAAGGTGATATGGTGCGCCTCTTCCTGGAAAATGGCGATTTTCTGGGCGTAGGAGAAATTACTGACGACGGGTGCGTAGCGCCTCGGCGTCTGGTAAGTAGTACTTAAGCAGAAAACGCTATATTGGTGAGAGCCGATAGCGGTTGATGTGAGAGTATTGCAATAGTGAGTAGCTGGTCTGTAAATATGCACGGGCCAGCCGAATCTTTTAAAGCATATTACGACGAGGTTATTCGTTATGGCACTGTCTGCAGTAGAAAAAGCAGCAATCCTGAAAGAGCACGGCCAATCTGAAGGCGACACCGGTTCTCCGGAAGTCCAGGTAGCCCTGCTGACTGCCAACATCAACAAACTGCAGGGTCACTTCTCTGCGCACAAGCAGGATCACCACTCTCGCCGTGGTCTGATCCGCATGGTAAACCAGCGCCGCAAGTTGCTGGATTACCTGAAGCGTAAGGATCTGAGTCGCTACGCACAGCTGATCGCTAAGCTCGGCCTGCGTCGCTAAGACCCTGGAATGCCCGCCTCTGGCGGGCATTCTTTTTTAATGCTTGCTGAAAAGTGGCGCTGTTGTCACTTTTCGGCAGTTTCGCAGTACAACCCCAGGGGCAATATCCCGGCGGATGTGCTGCGTTTGCACCGGCCACCCGGGTCGGTAGCGGTACATCCCCGTATCGCTCTGGATAGGAGGTTTGGAACCTCTGCCCAGGCAACTAATGTAGGGGTTACTGGAATGGGCCAGTAACCGTAAGGAAATAGGAAAAAAACTAGTGAATCCAGTAAGCAAAACTTTCCAATACGGACAACACCAAGTCACCATCGAGACCGGCCGCATCGCGCGCCAGGCTTCCGGTGCTGCCCTGGTTAGCATGGGTGAGACCGTCGTCCTGTGTACTGTTGTCGGCGCTAAAGAAATGAAAGCCGGCCAGGACTTCTTCCCGCTGTCCGTGCACTACCAGGAAAAAGCCTACGCGGCTGGCAAAATTCCCGGTGGTTTCTTCAAGCGTGAAGGCCGCCCGTCTGAAAAAGAAACTCTGACTTCCCGTCTGATCGACCGCCCGATCCGCCCGCTGTTCCCGAACGGCTTTATGAACGAAGTTCAGGTGATGTGTACCGTTCTCTCCGCTGAGAAGGACATGGACCCGGATATCGCCGCCATGATCGGTACCTCCGCAGCGCTGTCTGTTTCCGGTATTCCTTTCGCGGGCCCAATCGGTGCTGCGCGCGTGGGTTACACCCAGCAAGACGGCTACCTGCTGAACCCGGGCTACCAGGCTCTGAAGTCCTCCGAGCTGGACATGGTCGTTGCCGGTACCAAAGACGCCGTACTGATGGTGGAGTCCGAAGCCCAGGAGCTGCCGGAAGACATCATGCTGGGTGCCGTACTCTACGCACACCAAGAAATGCAGGCCATTATCAAGGTTTGTGAAGAGCTGAAAGCGGAAGCGGGCAAGCCCCAGTGGGACTGGCAGGCTCCGGCAGAAAACACCGAGCTGAAAGCTGCCCTGGACGCTCAGTTTGGTGAGAAGGTTGCTGAAGCCTACCGCATCACCAACAAGCAGGAGCGCAGCACCCGCCTGGCGGAACTGCGCAGTGAAGCTGCTGAAGCCCTGGCTACTGAAGAAGTACCCGCTGATGAAGTGAAGAGCTACTTCGGCAAGCTTGAGAAGAAGCTGGTGCGCGGTTCTGTAGTACGCGGCGAGCCCCGTATCGACGGCCGTGACAGCAAAACTGTACGCCCGATCACTGTGGAAGTTGGCGCTCTGCCCAAGTCCCACGGTTCCGCGTTGTTCACCCGTGGTGAGACCCAGGCTCTGGTAGTGGCTACCCTAGGTTCCACCGGCGATGCACAGATCATCGATGCCTTGGAAGGTGAGCGCAAAGACTACTTTATGCTGCACTACAACTTCCCTCCCTACTCTGTAGGTGAAGCGGGTCGTGTAGGTGCTACCGGTCGTCGCGAAATCGGTCACGGTCGCCTGGCTCGTCGCGGTATTGCTGCGGTTTTGCCGAGCCCAGACAGCTTCCCCTACACCGTGCGCGTGGTTTCCGAGATCACTGAATCCAACGGTTCCAGCTCAATGGCTTCCGTATGTGGTTCTAGCCTGGCGCTGATGGATGCGGGTGTTCCGCTGAAGGCACCGGTAGCCGGTATCGCTATGGGCCTGGTGAAGGAAGACGAAGGCTATGCGGTTCTGACCGACATCCTCGGTGACGAAGACCACCTTGGCGATATGGACTTCAAAGTAGCGGGTACCGCCTCTGGTGTGACCGCGCTGCAGATGGATATCAAGATCGAAGGTATTACCGAAGAGATCATGGAAACCGCTCTGGAGCAGGCCCTGCAAGCGCGTCTGCACATCCTGGCGGAAATGAACAAGGTGATCGACTCTTCCCGTACCACGGTGAATGAGAATGCACCGCGCTATGCGACCCTGAAGATCCATCCGGACAAGATCCGCGACGTGATCGGTAAGGGTGGTGCGACTATCCGCTCCATCACTGAAGAGACTGGCGCCTCCATCGATATCGAAGACGATGGTACTATCAAGGTCTTCGGTGAAGACGGTGAGAGCCTGGAAGCTGCGGTAACCCGCATCGAGGAAATCACTGCGGAAGCTGAGATCGGCGCTATCTACGAGGGCACCGTGGTGCGTATCGTGGACTTCGGTGCGTTCGTTAACTTCCTGCCGGGCAAAGACGGTCTGGTGCATATCTCCCAGATCGCTGAAGAGCGAGTAAATGCAGTAACTGATTACCTGACTGAAGGTGAGAAGGTTAAGGTTAAGGTACTCGATGTTGACCAGCGTGGACGTATCAAGCTTTCTATCAAGGAAGCCAAGGCCGACGCAGCTGCCGCTGAAGAAGCCAAGCAGGCTTCTGACGAAGCTTAAGTCTACGGACTGAAAAAAACCCGGCTTTTAAGTCGGGTTTTTTTGTATCTGCCAATGGGGATTTGTCGCTTGCTACCAGTTTTCTATTAGAATTCTGGAAAAAAAGGGCAAAACATTGGATAACTTCTGGCTGATCGACATTCTCCTCACTCTTGCCGCACTGCTGATTGCCAATCAGTACTGGCGTCTTACTAATGCTCGTTTTCAATCTGCTGCACTGTTGGTGATGGCGGGACTTCTATTTATCGCTGTCACTGCGATTGTCGGTGCCTATCGCTATGGCATTGATCCCGGGGCAACCCAATTACATCTAGCCCTTTTGCAGCTTTCCGGGTTTAGTTCACTTCTGCTGATTGGAATTGGCCTGGCTTGGGCGCGTTTCGAGATCGGTATTGGGCAAAGTACCCGGGGGCCTGCTTACGTGGTATTAGTGCTGGTACTGGCCTCTGCTATTGGAGTCTCTGAAAGTGGCACGCTGTCGCCACAGGAAGTAACGGAGGCATTTTCGGCGCTGGGGCTTCTGCTGTGGCTGTGGGTCGCAATGATGGAGTTGATGTCACCGCGTCGACTGTCGCCACCGGGCCCGCTGTTGCTGGGGGCGGGGGCCGTAGTAATTGCAATGGATGGGCTATTTGTGGGCACCGGCGCCCCCCGGGTATTGGGGTTGGCACGTACGAACTGGTTCCACCTGTTACTCGGACTTTCACTGTTTTCTCTGCTGGCAGCCCGCCCTTTATTTGTGAAGGACAATAAATCAAGTGAGTAAAATCAATACCGAACTTCGCGGAGGCTGCCACTGTGGTGCCGTTCGCTATAGGGCCAGGCATGAGCGCAACTCAGGGGAGAAACTGGTAGCCCTTGCGTGCAATTGCTCCATGTGTGAGAAGGTGGGTTTTTTGCACGTCATTATTCCCGCTGAAAACTTTGAGTTGGAATCAGGGGAAGGATATCTGAATTGTTATACCTTTAATACTGGGGTGGCCAAGCATTTGTTTTGCCGCCACTGTGGGGTTAAGTCTTTTTACGTGCCGCGCTCCAATCCCGATGGATATAGTCTTAATGCGCGCTGTTTCGACAAGCGGCCAAGGGACCTGGAAGTAAAACCTTTTGATGGTCAAAACTGGGAGCAGAATGCTGCGGAGATGGCCCATCTCAGCAAGTAAATTGCAGAAAGAAAGTGATGCTCCGATCAATATCAGGTGATATGAGCGCTTATGGAAACTGGTCTGGTCTACGCAGTCTTACTTGATCGCAAAGGCTCGGGTCGGGAGCTTTCCTGGGCGGAGGTGAAATCCTGGCAACCAAGCCAGGGAATTCTCTGGTTGCATTTTGACTACGACAGCACTGAGAGCGCCGAGTGGCTGCAACAGGATAGTGGGCTCACAACTACGGCGATAGAGACCCTGTCTGCGAAGACAGTACGCCCCAGTGTGATGACTGTGGATCAGGGACTGATATTGGCTATGTACGGTATTGAGCGAAAGTCCAAACCACGTGCAAAGGATATGATCGCTATCCGTATTTGGGCTGAGGAAAATCGTATTATTAGTACCGGCCGACGGAAGTTACTTTCAGAGGATGATTTGCTTTCTCGCTTGCGCAACGGCTTTGGTCCCCGTGGAACTTCGGCTCTTTTGATGTCACTGGCAGATCTATTGGTCCTGCGTATGTGTGATCGGGCCGAAGACTTCGAAGAAAAGATAGATGACCTGGAAAACCTGCTGTTGGATAGGGGAGGGGCGGAACTCTCTTCCTTATTGGTTCGTCTGCGCAAGAGAACTATCGTATTGCGACGTTACTTGTGCCTGCAGAGGGAAGTGCTCGGACGTTTGCAGCAGGAATCCCTGTCCTGGTTTGATGAGCATAGCCACGCCCTTTTGGGTGAGGTAATTGATCGATTGCAGCGCCATATTGATGATATCGATACAGTACGAGAGCGCGCAGCAATCGCCCAGGAGGAATTATTGAGCCGCACTTCGGATCAGTTGAATAGCCGTATGTATGTGCTGTCGGTGGTGGCGGCGGTTTTTCTGCCGCTGAGTTTTCTCACAGGATTGTTTGGGATAAATGTCGGCGGTATTCCCTGGGGGCAATCCTCACTGGGGTTTATCGCTTTTTGTATTATGTTGACAATTGCATTAGCAGGGCAGATCGCTTTATTTTACTGGAAAAAGTGGCTGTAACAACCTGTTAAGCTATGCAAAATCTATAGTTCTAACGATTCGATCTGCATTCGCCATTATCGTATAGGCAATGGTTGAGCCTGCAATGTTTGGAAAACTGGCAGAATCTACAATATGAAACTTCTTAAAGTGTGCCGGTCGCCCTAAAAGATCTGAGTATAAAATCTTGTGGCTCCCTCCCATCGGGAAGCTGCCTCCAAGGTGAAAGCTTTTTCCAGTTGGTAATACGCTCATAAGGAAAGGTGGTACTACCCCAATCCTAAACAGAGAGCGTCATTATTAATGATTGTGTTCTTTTTACTGCTTTGTGGGTGCTAGTATTTTCAATCCCTCTTATTTCTACTTTCGAGCCATCCGAATACTTGTCCGTTAGAGTTAGCTCTATTGAATCAGAATCCTCTGAGGACAGAAAACCCTGGATTATGTGCACGCGATCGAAAGCAATATTTTTTGGGAAAAAAGCGGGTAGTAAAGACTTCAGTTGTTCCTCAATAATTTGACTGCGGCTATAAAACTGTAGGTGCACTTGCTCTGAGCTTATATAGGGATTTATAAGCTCTATAAAAATATCTGCGAGTGTAAAACTGATATCATAACGGTGCCCTTTGTATAAGAAGGGTGGAAAGAAAAAGAACTGGCTACTTTTAATGTTGATGGGTGAGTTTAATAAGTTTAGAGATCTTGCCAGAATCAACGTTGTTGCAAAATGACCAGCAGCTAGAAATACTTTCTCAGCAGTAAACTTCCTTGTCCGGCCATTACTTACCTCAACTGCAATTACTTCAACATTATTCTCTATTTCTCGTACTTCCAGTACAAGAAATCCTTTATGTATAGTCAGTCCACTTTTCTGCAGATTTTCAAATAAGTATCTAGGGTTAAAGATGGATTGATATGGGCAGCCATCAAAGCAATGGCCACAATACCTGCATCCTTGCTCTCCCATGCTTGCATCTACCGCCAGTCGAGCCCTGCCAAATTCAATGCCGTTTCTCTGAAGGTGGTGTTCAATTTCCGTCAATTTTTTTAGTAAAAAATCCGTCGGCGCATTTCTCTTTAAGGCTTCAGGCTTATCGGTAAAAAGCGGGTATTTTTTTTGGAGGTTATCTGCTTCCGCGCTTATCGGCATATAGCGGAGTATATTTTTGTAGGACGGTTTTAGTTCATTTAAGGAAATGGGCCACTTGCGTAGTTGGTGCTCACTGTAGGGCATAACAGCTGCTCCCCATACGTTTCCAAGTCCACCATAGCCATGGGAGAATTCTGTTTTACAGTTTTTTGTTGTAATGGTGAGTTGTTCTGGAACTCTATAAGGAAAGTCAGATCCAAATATGAATCTTCTCTCAATGCCTTTGCGAGACGCTAACGCTGGAGGGAATAGTTGATCCACTTCCTCCTGTGTCCAAGGGTCAACGCCTTTTCTGGATAAGGCATTAACCTAACCCTTGGTATCGTTCTCGAGATCGTATGCAACATCAATGACCTCAACTGTCTGATCAATATCTTGAAGTACTTTAACAGTTGCGATACTCGCAGAACCACTTCCGACAACTAGATTTTTAATCCTGTTCACTGCGACCTCTTGCCGTCAACCCCCCGTTTTATACCTTTGTTAAAAACCTTTCTCTATAAATGGAATTATAGTGGTGGTAGTAATTGCGGCCCTGGTTAGCCACTTTTACTGGAAAAGTAGTTGTAATAGCCCCTTCCGATCCCCTGCGGAAGAGGCTGTGTCTATTGTTTAGTGCTTAACCCATGAGAAGTCTACAAATACAGGATCGTGATCGCTCAGTCCTGTGTACTCCGAAGAGCCAATGTAGTAGTTGGTTACATCCAGAGTGTAATTGGGATTGTTGTTAATGACGACTACATGATCGGTATCATCCTGAAGCTCATCGGCACAGGCTTCCAGGCTGGTATCGTTGCCAGACAGCATATATTGGCACGCATGTTTGCCGCCGGTCTTGGCAAAAAAATCCTTCCAGGCCTGGTAGTTGGCGCCCCGCCAGTCGTCATCATTTTCATCAAATGCCATATTGAAGTCACCGGCCAGGATAACTGTGGCATCGCTTGAATGGGCGACAATCATGTCAGCAATCTGGTCGAGTTGCTTGGCCTTGGCATTTAGATCATCGTCTTGGCGCCCTGCATCCATATGGGTGTTATACACATGGACATGGAAGTTTTTGGTCACTTCAACTTTTGCCACCGTAAAGCCTTTTTCGGTATCACAGTCGTTGCCGGCGCACTTGTCAAAAGTTTCCTCTTCATAAGTGGCAAAGGTGTAGTCGTCGTCGTCGCGGTTATCGCGATCAAACGGAAACTTGGAGAAGGTCAGCAGGCCATTGCCGAAGCTGGTACCAGTGCCTTTCCAGTGTTTGGAGCGATAGGGAACTGTATTGTTATCGAGCTTATCGTCGTCGTCCAAATAATTGGCTTTGGTTTTGTTCCAGGCTTCCTGCATTAGCCAGAGGTCTTTGGGGTTGCTGTCAAAAGTGTTAATAATTTGCTTGAACTCAGACTTGCTATTGCCGCCAATACACTCCAAGAAACCATCCATGTTGTAGACGATCATGTCAAAGCTGCCTGAGCTGGCGTCGGCAAACTCAGTATCACCGTATTCATAGCCATCCAGGTCTTTTGAACCGGTATCATCGACATCATCAATAAATTCAAACCAGTTGCATGAGGTAATTGCATCCCATACATCCTCAAAATCTGCAGCGGCAGCGGGATAGCTGAATAAAAGTGTGAGGGAAATAAATATTCTTTTTATCATTATTGCTCTCCAAAATTGTTATTACCGATTGTTTTGTAGTGGGATCGAAAATTGAGGCCATTTCTCTGGCGGCCTCTTTTATTCGAAGGTGGGGATGATGGATAGCGTAGATTACAAATTGGAGTAAGGGAGGTTTATTTTATTTTATTTTCCTGTAAGAGCGGCGCGAATTATTTTTTTTCATAAAAAAATAATAAAAATCACGAAAATTTTATATTCTACTGAGGGTAATAATTGGTTTGTTAGACGGGTTAAGCAGGCTCGGGAAATATTGTTGAGGGTAGTCTGAAGACCGCAGAAAAAATACAAAATTCTTTAGAGTCGCTTAAATGGTTCCATCCTTGGAGCCAAAGCAATTAATGAGCGCAGGTAGATAGGTAGTTGATCGACGAGTACGGGTTAACCAAAGATAGTGACCATTTGGCGGGACAGGGCGGTTAAATGCCCATCGGCATCCCACAAGCGGGCCTGTATTACTGCGTAGCCATCCTCGGCCTGTTCCACTTCGGCCTCGTATTGCCACCAATCAGAAGCGGTGCACTCTGGAAGTGGCTCCATAAACTCCACTGTCCATGTTAATGAGCTGGCGGGAGCCGGCTCCTTCATCATCGGGAGTGTCGCCGGTGGCCAGGCATCGATCAGTGCGAGTAAGTGGCTGATACCGGTACGGCCTTCACTGCCATCCTTAAATCGTACCCACCCACCTAAAACTCTCTCTTTCGCGCCGCTGAAAGGGAGGCCCCCACAAGCGATGCGGTAATCGAACTTCTGTGTGAACTCCGGCACTACACCTTCGATATAGGGCAGGGGCAGGCATTTATCCGGGGTAGGGTAATCCGGTGCTGAGGGACCTTTGGCGAGAACTGATGACTCCCTGCCCCGGCCAAAACTGGCGAGGCCCGCCAGCATAACGGCACCATCCTGATCGAGGTGCCCCTGCACCTGGGTGACAGAGCGACCTGCGCGAAGGACATCTGCGCAGGTGTTAATCGCCCCCGGGGCAACCGGGCCTACGAATGAGGTAGTAAAAGAGCGTAAGCTGCTGTCAGAAGGCAGTTCTGAAGCCATTTGCTCATACAGCATCGCGGCTACAAGGCCGCCAAATGTGGCCCGCCCCTGGGTCCAGCCTTCGGGCACAGAAGAGGCACCTTTAGCTGAAAGCCAATCCTGGATAAGTTGGTCGAAAGTCATAGTTTTACCGCTTGAGAGCGGCAGGGACACCTGCCGCAGAAAAGTTCCGGGAGAGAAGCTCCTGGATGAGGGGAGTATTATTTAAAAATGTGTTCCTCGCCGGGGAAAGAGCCCAGCTTGACGTCCTCGGCGTATTTGCGCAGGGCTCCGGGAATATCCTCGGCTTCCACCAGGAAGTTTTTGGAAAATTTAGGTGGCTTTTCAGTGAGGCCGAGAATGTCGTTGATGACCAATACCTGGGCATCGCAGTCGCGACCTGCACCTATACCGATGGTGGGCATGGATACGGATTCGGTAATACGCTTTGCCAGGTCGGCGGGTACACATTCCAACACCAACAGGTCGGCACCGGCCTCGTCGAGCAGCAGGGCGTCTTCCAAAATTTGCTTGGCGTGCTCCTCATCGCGCCCCTGAACGCGATAGCCACCCAGCTTGTGCACTGACTGGGGCGTTAGGCCCAGGTGGGCGCAAACGGGAATACCCCGGTCAGTCAGGATCTTAACAGTGTCGGCTAACCAGGCGCCCCCCTCAATCTTCACCATGTGGGCGCCGGCCTGCATGATTCGGGTGGCATTGGTCAGTGCCTGCTCCGAAGTAGCGTAAGTCATAAACGGCATATCCCCCATAATCAGGGACTTCTTATTGCCGCGCGCTACCGCCTCGACATGGTAAATCATTTGCTCCATGGTCACTGGCACGGTGCTGTCGTAACCCAGCACGGTCATGCCCAGGGAATCACCGACAAGCAGCGTCTCAACCCCGGACTTTTGCGCCATCGCAGCCATGGGGGCATCGTAGAGAGCAACGGTAATAAACTTCTCGCCACTCGCTTTCATTTTTCGCAGGGTTTGAACGGTTACGAGCTTTTCTAATTCAGAGGGTGCATACATAACGATTAACTTCCTGGGTTGTAATAGTGCCGGCCACTGGTAATCGTGAACAGATATTCGACCAGCTGTTGGTAATCCTCTGAGCTATCGACAATGTCGATCTCTTCAGTGTTGACGATGAGTAGAGGCGCTTCATCGTAAAAGTGGAAAAAACGGGTGTAGGCGTTATTGAGGGTGGCGAGGTACTCATGGCTTATTGCCTGCTCTGACGGGATACCTCGATTGCGGATTCTGGCCTGCAGTACCTCTACGGGCGCTTGCAAATAGATCACCAGGTCCGGTTTGGGGGCTTCTAAAGTGAGGTGCTTGTATACCTGTTGGTACAGGTGCAGCTCATCCTTATCCAGTGTGACTTCAGCAAACAGCTGGTCCTTTTCGATTAAAAAGTCCGATACCCGCACTGGCTCAAAGATATCGTCCTGCCGTAGCGCCTGGATCTGTTGTGATCGCTGTAGGAGAAAGTGCAGCTGTGTGGGCAGTGCAGCATTTTTGGGGTCCCGGTAGAAACGCTCCAAAAAAGGGTTTTCTTCGGGTAATTCCAACAGTGTGTCGTAATTGAATGTTGAGGCCAGCTTCTTTGCCAGTGTGGTTTTGCCCACACCAATATTGCCTTCCACCGCGATAAACTTCGGCGGTTTTTTATCAGACAGGTTGAATTCAGCTGTGCTGGTCTCGGGTTTTTCGATAACCACTTGAGCGACTCCTCTTTGTCTGGGGTCTTCCCTGATGAGTTGCAAACGCAAAAGTACTATTGAGAGGGCCGCCCGTCGAGTAGTCGGGGAGCCTCAGTCGATCAAACCTTTTCCAGGCGGTTATCCGGGCAGCCCTGTAAGAGTGCTGGCAAGGTTCCCAATCCGGGCAGTTCCATCGCGGGAGCCAACTCAGAAAGGGGTAGCAGTACGAAGTTGCGCTCGGCCATGCGCGGGTGTGGGACCTGTAGGCGGGGCTCATCGATTTGAGACTGGCCAAACAACAGGATATCCAGGTCCAGGGTGCGGGCGCCCCAGCGGATGGAGCGCTCGCGCCCGTGGGACAGCTCGATAGATTGGAGCTGCTCCAGTAGTGCCAGCGGGGACAGTGCTGTTTTCAGTGCTGCGACAGCATTGATGTAATCAGGTTGGTCGCCGGGGCCGATCGGAGCGCTTCGGTAAAAGCTCGAATACCCCAATAATTCTGTACTGGGGATTTGTTCCATGGCTGACAGGGCACTGCGCAGTTGTTGTCCGGGTTCCGCCAGGTTACTGCCCAAGCCGATATAGACGGTTTCCATTATTGTTCTGCTCTCGGCTTGCGGCGGCGGCCGCGAGAGTTGCGGTTGCGGCGCCCACCACTGCCTGTGCGCTGTAGCTTGCGCACCATTTGCTGGCGCTGATCATCGTCGGCCTGTTGGAAATCGGTCCACCATTTGCCCAGGCCCGCTTCAATCTCACCACTCTCCTCCCGAAGTAACAGGAAGTCGTAGGCGGCGCGGAAACGGGGGTGCTCCGCCAGGCGTTGGGCACGACTGCCACCGCGCTGGGGCAGTCGCTGTTGCAGGTCCCAGATTTCGCGCATGGGGATTGAGAAACGCTTGGGGATAGCTGTGTGGGCCAGCTGTGAACTGGTAATCTTTTGTGCCGCCTGGGCCAGCGCCGGCGCTGGCGGGGTGCCCTTGGCAATCAGCTTTTGTTGTTCGGTGCTCACCGCAGGCCACAGCAGGGCGGCATAGAGGAAAGCTGGGGTAACACGCATATCGGCACGAATACGTTTGTCGGTATTGCGCAGGGCTTGCTGGGACAGCACCAGAGCTGCGCTGTTGGCCTCAATCTGTGCAGCATTATCCGGAAAGAGGTGTTGCCAGAGCTGGTACTGGCGCAGCAGCTCAAAGGTGCGCTCGCCGTGGCCACTCATCAGCAGCTTGAGAATCTCATCGAACAGGCGTGCCGGGGCAATATTGCGTAATAGAGGCGCCAATTCATGCAGGGGAGCTTCGGTCTTGCCCTCAATAGTGAAATTCAGTTTGGCGGCGAAGCGCACTGCGCGCAGCATACGCACAGGGTCTTCCTTATAGCGGACTTCAGGCGAGCCGATCATTCGAATCAGGCGCTTTTCAATATCCTCGACACCGCCGGTGTAGTCGTGGATTTCAAAACCTTTGGTGGTGTAGTAGAGCGCGTTGACCGTGAAATCCCGGCGCATGGCATCACTTTCCAGGTCGCCATAGACATTGTCCCGCAGGAGCATACCGTGCTCGGACTGTTTGGCCTCGTGGTCCTCACCGTCGCTGTGGTGGCCGCGGAAAGTAGTGACTTCGATGACCTCGCGGCCTATGCGAGCGTGGAGAATGCGAAAGCGACGACCGACGATGCGGGCGCCACGAAACAGCACCTTGGCCTGTTCCGGGGTGGCATCGGTGGCGACATCGAAATCCTTGGGGTGACCGCCGAGCATCAGGTCCCGTACGCCCCCACCCACGATATACGCCTGGTATCCGGCATCCTGCAGGCGCTTCATAACCGTTAAGGCCGCGCGGCTGATCTCCCGGCGCGAGATATTGTGGTCGTTGCGGGCGATAACCCTGGGGCCTTTACTGGCTGGCTTGCGCCAGCGTTTGATACTACTAATCAGGTTGTTGAGCATACGGCTGTCTATGTTGACTGCTGCCATTTAGGGATGGCCGGGAAAGCCCCGCTGTGCTTGGCCACGCATTGGTTGGCGGCCTGTGTAAGTGGTGGTCCCTTAGGGAGATTCACGATGGCACTGCTGGAGCCTCTATACCTGGGTTGACCCAGAAGCGAGACCGGAAAGGGAGCCTCAGTGGCTGTTTATCCTCAGAGATCGGGACTCGCGGGCGCGATTCTAACACACGCAAAGGAATGCGCCCGCAATATGCGGGTGCCTGTAATTTCGGGGGAAAAGAAATATGGGAATTATTATTACCAGTATGAAGGCAGCGGCTTCCTTGCGCTCTCAATTTGCTTTCAAGCAAACACCCTCTCCCAGGTACAGTTCAGTCAGTTTGCAACGCGCTTGTTGTTATTCTTATTCTTCTTGAGTTTTATTGTTATTGTTTATTGTTGTTCTTGCGGTTTTGGCCACTCATTGCTTTTATTGTCGGCCGCCCCATTATTTTTATTATGTTTCG